>JAITML010000013.1 GCA_031277395.1 Methylobacillus sp.
GTGACGGCAATGACATGCTGTATGGTGATGCCGGTAACGACACGATTAGAGGAGGTAGTGGCAACGACACCCTCGATGGTGGTGCAGGTAACGACAATCTTAATGGCGAAATAGGCAACGATACCTATCTACTCGGCCTTGGTTCGGGTGCTGACACGATCATCGAGTCCGATTCCACGGCAGGGAATACCGATATTCTCTCTCTGGCTCCCGGCATCTCGGTTGACCAGCTTTGGTTCAGTCGCTCCGGCAATAATCTGGTCGTGAGCATTATAGGCACGTCAGACGCAATGACCATCAGCAACTGGTATGCCGGTAATGCTTATCACGTTGAACAGTTCAAGACAGCCGACGGCAAAACCCTGCTCGACAGCCAAGTACAAAACCTTGTACAAGCCATGGCCGCTTTCGCGCCTCCGGCGGCGGGGCAGACCACATTGCCGACGAACTATCAGGATAGTCTGGGGGCAGTGATCGCGGCAAATTGGCAGTAACGCGGCACACAATGCTTTGTGCAAGAGGGTGATTGAAATTTACCCTCTCCCCTTAATCCGGCATAAAGAAATTACGGTTATCATGCCCAAAAATATAATCACGGGAATGACATCATATGCGTAATTTCAAATTCACATTCTGGGGCGGGCTGCTTCTTCTGGTGGTTCTTTGGGTTATCGCTGAACCGGCTGTTTTTCAGGCAGGAACCTTCATGGATTGGCGCAAGCCCATGATACAGCTCACGGGCGTAATCGCCATGGGCTGCATGGGATTCGCCATGCTGCTTGCGCTTCGTCCGCGCTGGCTGGAAAAGTGTCTGGTCGGGCTCGATAAAATGTATCGGCTGCACAAATGGCTGGGCATTTCCGCGCTGGTGTTCAGCATCATGCATTGGCTGTGGGCGAAGGGGCCGAAATGGGCGGTGGAATGGGGATGGATGGAAAAGGCGGCGAAAGGGAAACGCATTCCACCCGACAATGTGATCGAGGTGTTTCTCACGCAATTTCGCCATACCGCTGAAAGCGTGGGTGAGTGGACGTTCTATGCCATCGTTGCGCTGATCGTGCTTGCTTTGCTCAAATATTTTCCGTATCGCTGGTTTTACAAAACGCATCGCCTGATGGCAGTTGCGTTTCTGGCGTTCGTATTTCATACCGTGGTGTTGTTCCAGTTCAACTATTGGGCTACGCCGCTCGGTGTGGTTATTGTGGCACTGCTTGTTACGGGCACATGGAGCGCGCTTGTGTCACTGGTGCATCGTATTGGTCAGCGCAACAAGATGCCGGGTGAGATCATGGCGATGCGTTATTTTCCCGGCGTGCGCGCGCTTGCGATAGAAGCCGAAGTGAAGGATTGGCCGGGACATGAGCCGGGACAGTTTGTGTTCGCGACATCCAGCGCCGCAGAAGGCGCGCATCCTTACACCATTGCTTCCGGTTGGGATCCAAAAAATCCCCGGCTGATGTTTGTGGTGAAGGAACTCGGCGACCATACCGCGCGCCTGCGCGAAAAGCTCAAGATCGGCCAGAAAGTGACGATAGAAGGCCCTTACGGCTGCTTTACTTTCAACGACGACAGGCCGCACCAGATCTGGATAGGCGGTGGCATCGGCATCACACCCTTCATCGCCCGGATGCAAACCATTGCCGGACGCAAGGAACAAAAAAACCAGACCGTTGATCTCTTTCACACCACGGCGGAGGTGGATGAGCAGGCTTTTGAAAATCTCAAGGCAGACGCGCGATCCGCCGGTGTGCAACTGCATCTGACGATAGATGACCGCGACGGCTATTTGACCGCCGCCACCATCCGTAACCTCGTTCCCAACTGGCACGAAGCCAGCATCTGGTTTTGCGGCCCGACCGCCTTCGCCGAAGCCCTGAAACGCGACTTCGCCGCGCAAGGCTTTCCAGTGGAAAAACATTTCCATCAGGAATTGTTCAGTATGC
Source organism: Methylobacillus sp. (assembly GCA_031277395.1). Lineage (GTDB taxonomy): Bacteria > Pseudomonadota > Gammaproteobacteria > Burkholderiales > Methylophilaceae > MM2. The sequence continues at coordinate 1,944 of JAITML010000013.1, forward strand.
GGTGATTGCAGGGCGGAGATTTCAATCGCTATTGACTGTTTGTTGCCAGCCAATTTGGCTTTGCATGGTGCCCGAATTCATGTAACAGGACTGTTCACCAAAAAGAGGGGAGTATGGAACGAGACAATGACGTATATGAGCGCGAGGTTGCCAAGCTAAAACAGGAGTTTGCATTAACAGGCAAGGTGAAGGTGAGGGCAGGCTTTTTTCAGCCATTACTGACCATACATCATGATGGAATCAAGGTTCCTGAACATGGCTTAATTCCTTGGGATGAAATTAAGTCATTTGCGCTACGGACGATTGGAGATGCGTACATGGGCACGAGTTACGTTCTGGACATTCTGGCACCAAAAATCAGTGAGCAATCCGATAAGGCTGGTCTTTACGGTTGCGATGGCCATTTTATTTTTGTTCGCACATCGAAGGGCTTTTTGGCGCAAGTGGCTCACAGGCTGTGCGCTGATTTATGGTCGGAAAAGACAGGTTGTAGAAATCCGAACGTTATCTTCAGTTCTGATAAAACCCTTGTTGCGAGGTTTCTGGAAGCCTTGAAGCAGAAAGATGCGTTTGGTATGGCGCTTGCGCGAGAAGATATGTTAATTATGACTCTGGAATCCATGGGAAAGCGAGAGGACGCGGAATATTTCCGGAAGTGGAGGGATTTGCTTTCCAAGTTAGACCAGTTGGGGAAGCAGGCACACAACAACCCGGATTTGGTGGATCAGCTGGGGAAGGAGTCAGAGCGGATAATGAAGGAATTCGAAAGGAACAATCCGCCCATACCACGATCGCTGCCGCCAGTGGGCCGCTTTGGTCAAACTTTGTGGGTTGTGGGCGCAGTAATTATTATTATTTTTCTTGCGCTGAGATTTACTACAATATTTATGCGATAAAAAGTAGATTGGTGCTGAATGCGGTGAGGATCAGCATTATTTTAGTTGCTCTATCAGGCTACGAATATAATCCGCCCGCTCCGCAATCGTTTCCTTGCTGACGGTGACGCGCAGTTTATCCGGGCCATTCATGCGTGCGTGGCGGTTGGTTTGCAGGATCTGGATGAGTTTTACCGGATCGAGGTCGGCGTGCGGGTCAAACTGGAGTTGAATGCTGTCGCTGTTGGCGTCAATTTTGATGATGCCGAGTGGTTTGGCCTGAATGCGGAGTTTGTGGCATTGCAGCAGCGCCTCGGTTTGTGGCAGCGGCATGCCGAAGCGATCTATGAGTTCTTCCTGCATGAGTTGCAACTGGTCGGCATCGGCGCAATTGGCCAGGCGCTTGTAAATCACGAGGCGTTCGTGCACATCAGGGCAGTAGGCATCCGGCAGCAGCGCGGGTGTGTGCAGATTGATCTCGGTTGTCACGCCGAGCGGTGCATCGAGACTGGGCTCCTTGCCTGCTTGCAGTTGCTTGACCGTATGCGCGAGCATGTCGGAATAAAGACTGAAGCCGATCTCCTGCATTTCGCCTGATTGCGCGTCGCCGAGGAGTTCGCCTGCACCACGGATTTCCAGGTCGTGCATCGCGAGATGAAATCCCGCGCCCAAATCTTCCATCAACTGAATTGCTTCGAGGCGTTTTTCGGCTTGCGGTGTGACTTTGACATCCGGCTCGGTGAGCAGATAAGCATAAGCCTGATGGTGCGAGCGTCCGACGCGACCGCGCAATTGGTGCAACTGCGCGAGGCCGAAGCGGTCAGCGCGATTCATGATGATGGTGTTGGCGCTCGGCACGTCGATGCCGGTTTCAATGATGGTAGTGCACAGCAGCAGATTGAATCGCTGCTGATAAAAGTCACGCATCACATGCTCCAGTTCGCGTTCGCGCAACTGGCCGTGGGCGATGCTGATGCGCGCTTCGGGCAGCATTTTTTCGAGGTGGTCACGCATCGCATAAATGCTTTCGACTTCGTTGTGCAGAAAATACACCTGTCCGCCGCGCTTGAGTTCGCGCATCACGGCTTCGCGAATGATGCCTTCGGACCACGGTGAGACAAAGGTTTTGATCGAGAGCCGTTTTTGCGGCGGCGTCGCGATCACGGAAAATTCGCGCAAGCCTTCCATCGCCATCGACAACGTGCGCGGGATCGGTGTTGCGGTCAATGTCAGCACATCAACCTCGGCACGCAATGCCTTGAGTTGCTCTTTCTGATGCACACCGAAGCGATGTTCCTCATCTATGATGGTGAGACCGAGATTTTTGAAACGCACATCTTTCTGGATGAGACGGTGCGTGCCGATGATGATGTCGATGTTGCCAGCCTCCAGTCCGGCGAGCGCTTCCTTCTGTTCCTTCGCGGTGCGGAAACGCGAGATTTCCGCGATTTTGACCGGCCAGTCGGCAAAGCGGTCGGTGAAGTTGTTGTAGTGCTGTTCTGCGAGCAGTGTGGTCGGCACCAATACCGCAACCTGCTTGCCGCCCATCACCGCGACGAATGCTGCGCGCAGCGCGACCTCGGTTTTGCCAAAGCCGACATCGCCGCATACCAGCCTGTCCATTGGCCGGCCGGATTGCATGTCATTGATGACGGCTTCGATTGCGGATAGTTGATCCGGCGTTTCCTCAAACGGAAAGCTTTCCGCGAACGCTTCGTAGTCGTGCAGATTGAGCTTGAAGCTGTGACCGCGACGCGCGGCGCGCAATGCATAGAGGTTGAGCAACTCCGCTGCTGTATCGCGGATTTGCTTGAGCGCCTTTTTGCGCGCCTTGTCCCATTGGCCGCTGCCAAGTTTGTGCAGCGGCGCGGTTTCTGGCGGGCCGCCGGAATAGCGCGAAATCAAGAATAATTGTGAAACCGGAACGTAGAGTTTGTCTGCGCCTGCGTATTCCAGCAGAAGAAATTCGGTTTCACCTTCGCCGAAATCAATATTCACAAGGCCGCGATAACGCCCGACACCGTGCTGTTCATGCACCACCGGATCGTTTTCGCGCAACTCGGAAAGATCCTTGAGCATTCCCTCGGCGCTGCGCGCGCGATCTTTTTCGCGGCGACGTTCCTGTCGTACCTGCGTCGGGTACAACTCGGCTTCAGTGATGATCGCGGCCTTGCCGTCAACAAATCCGCTGTAGAGTGGCGCGATGCCGAGCATGAGGCGCTCGTCGGAAATGAGAAATTGCTCCCAGCTCTCGCAGGTTTTGGGAGTGATCCCGTACTCTGCGAGCAGTTGGTGCATGGTCTCGCGACGCCCCGCGCTTTCGGCGGCAATGAGCACGCGACCCTGATGTTCATTGAGAAATGTCGTCAGCTTGTGCAGTGGATGCTCGGCGCGCCTGTCAACATTGAGATCGGGCAACTGGCCGGACGCATTTGCCATCACATGCAGGCGACCGAATTTATGCGTGGCGGTAAAAAAATCCGCCGTCTCAATCAGTATTGCTTGCGGCGGCAAAACAGGGCGCTCGCGGTCGTGATCGAGCAGACGGTGGCGAGTTTGCGTTTCGCGCCAGAAGGTTTGCGCGGCGGCATCGAGATCACCATGCAGGCATAGCGTTGCATTCTCCGGCAGATAATCGAACAGCGGCGCGGTGTCTTCGAAAAACAGCGGAAAATACCATTCGATGCCGCCCGGCGCGATGCCTGCACTTACATCCTTGTAAATGCGGCTGCGCGAAGGATCGCCTTCGAATATCTCGCGGAATGTCTGGCGGAAATGCGCGATGCCGTTTTCATCGAGCGGAAATTCGCGTGCGGGCAGCAAGCGGATTTCATCAACCGGATACACGCTGCGCTGCGTATCGACATCGAACGTGCGTATGCTTTCGATCTCGTCATCGAACAAATCGAGGCGGAAGGGCAGCACGTTACCCATGGGAAACAAATCAATCAATCCGCCGCGCACGCTGAATTCGCCCGGCGACATGACCTGACTGACATGGTGATAACCGGCAGCGGCGCACTGCGCGCGCAACGCTTCGATATCCAGCCGCTGATTTTTTTTGAGCATGAAGGTGTGCGCGGCAAGCCAGGCCAGCGGCGGCAAACGCACCAGCGCCGTACCTGCGGGAACAATGACGACATCACAGGCATTTTGCGAAATCTGGTATAGCGTCGCGAGACGTTCGGATATGAGATCAGGATGCGGAGAAAAATGGTCGTAAGGCAGTGTTTCCCAATCCGGCAAAAGATGAATCGCAAGCTGCGGCTCAAACCAGCGCATTTCATCAATGAGGCGCTGCGCGTCAAACGCAGAGGCGGTGATGATTGCGAGCGGCGACTTGGGTTTCAACTCACGCGCAAGCCGCGCCAATGCCAGCGCGTCAGCACCCGGATGCAGGTCTGGAATGCGTTTGGATTTTTCGGGAGTGGGAACGGGCAAATGAGGCGGCATAGACTGCGAATTATACCGGCCGGCGGAAGTGCGTTAAAGCTGGAAATGATGCCGACAGCGAACCGTCGGCATCAGGGAACAATCATTTAATCGTTTGATTACTTGGACAGCATCGCGCGAATTTGCGCTTCCGCTTTCGTCCAGTATTCCACCGGGTTGCGGCGGAACTGGTCGCGCTCGGCCAGATAATAAGCGGCAACCTGTATCATGTTGTAACGCTCTTCATTGCCCGGATTCCATGCGGATGGTCGTGCTGCCGGTTTTGCTGCAGTTTTTTTCGCGACGGATTTCTTGGGCGCGGCAGCTTTCTTTGCGGGTTTCTTGGATGCAGTTTTTGTGCTTGCCGATTTTGCCGCAGTTTTTTTCGCCGCAGCGGTTTTCTTGACTTCAGCCATGGTATGTCCTTTCTTGAGTCATTGAATGTTGTGGTGTGCGAACATGATTAAGGAAAATTACGGGTAAATCAAGCAAATTATGCATTTGCATTACGGTCAGCATCACAGTTTTTTCACAAAATTTAAATCATGGTTTGAGTCACGCACCGGTACCGCCCACCGTCAAACCATCAATGCGCAACGTCGGTTGACCCACGCCAACCGGCACGCTTTGACCGTCCTTGCCGCAGGTGCCGATACCGCTGTCGAGTTGCATGTCATTGCCCATCATCGAAACGCGCGTGAGCACGTCGGGACCGTTGCCGATGAGGGTCGCGCCCTTGACTGGATACGTTAATTTTCCGTCTTCTATCATCCATGCTTCGGCAGCGGAGAATACGAATTTTCCGCTGGTGATATCAACCTGGCCGCCGCCGAAGTTGGCCGCGTACAAACCTTTTTTGACCGAAGCGATGACCTCCTCCGGCGCATGATCGCCGTTCAGCATCACGGTGTTGGTCATGCGCGGCATGGGAATGTGTGCGTAGGATTCGCGCCGCGCGTTGCCGGTGAGCGTCATGCCCATGAGACGCGCGTTGAGCGAGTCCTGCAAATAGCCTTTGAGGATGCCGTTTTCGATGAGCACGGTGCGTTGCGTGGGCGTGCCCTCGTCGTCGATGTTGAGCGAGCCACGACGATTGATAATGGTGCCGTCATCCACCACGGTGACTCCGGCAGCAGCCACTTGCTGCCCGATACGTCCCGAAAATGCGGAGCTGCCTTTGCGGTTGAAATCGCCTTCCAGTCCGTGGCCGATGGCCTCGTGTAATAAAATGCCCGGCCAGCCGGAGCCGAGCACCACGGTCATCGTTCCCGCCGGAGCCGGGCGCGCGTCAAGATTAGTCAGCGCCTGTTGCACCGCTTCACGCGCATATTTTTGCAGGACTTCATCGGAGAAATACGCGTAATCAAAACGTCCGCCGCCACCCGCGCCGCCTTGCTCGCGCTTGCCGTCCGCTTCGGCGATCACCTGTATCGAAAGGCGCACGAGCGGACGAATATCGGCGGCCATCATGCCGTCGTGACGTGCGACCATCACGATCTCATATTCCCCCGCGAGCGAAGCCATGACTTGCGTGATGCGCGGATCAAGTTTGCGTGCGTGATTTTCAAGGCGTTCCAGCAGTTTCACTTTTTCCGCATCGCCGAGACTCGCAATCGGATCATGCGGCAGATAAAGCTGTGGCGCATTGACACGCTCCATCGCATGCCCGCTGCGTTCGTCTCCTTGCGCCGCAATCGCGCGCGTCGCTTCAGCCGCCTGTTTGAGCGCGGGCAGACTGATGTCGTCGGAATATGCGAATGCGGTTTTTTCGCCCGACACGGCGCGCACGCCGACTCCCTGATCTATGCTGAAACTGCCGGATTTCACCACGCCTTCTTCCAGTCCCCAGCTTTCCGCGCGGCTGTACTGAAAATACAGATCGGCATAATCCACTCGGTGTTTCATGATGCTGCCCAATACGCCCTGCAAAGCGTTTGCATCAAGCGAGTAGGGCGCGAGCAAGGTTGAATCCGCCGTGGCGAACAAGGTGCCGGGCGCGGGATTGGAGGTGGCGGGAAGGGTATCGGGTTTCATGGGGTAATCCTGAAGATATCAGATGGTAATGATACCAGCCGATGGCTGAATTGATTTTTCTTGCATGAAGAGATGAACGCAAAGCGAGCGAGCTGTTCAATGCGAAAATTGTCGCGCCTTTGCGAATCACGCTTCCTTTACGGGAAGGAGCAAAATCAGCACTCGTGCAAAGTGCGGTGTTTGAGCGCGGGCAAACTTTTGCGCAGGCTGGCTTGATAGGCCGGGTTGTAGCCCGCGATTACCACACCGGAGCCGCGCGGGAGACGATCAAGAATAACGCCCCAGGGATCGACGATCATGCTGTTGCCGTGGGTTTCGCGGCCGGAGATGTGGTAGCCGCCTTGCGCGGGAGCAAGGACGTAGCAGAGATTTTCAATCGCACGAGCGCGGATGAGCGTTTCCCAGTGCGCTTTGCCGGTGGTGTCGGTGAAAGCGGCAGGGACGACAATGAGATCAACATCGCCCATCGCGCGGTAGAGTTCGGGGAAGCGCAGATCGTAGCAGATCGACAGACCGATTTTGCCGAGCGGTGTGTTGAGCGTCACGACCTGATCGCCGGGTTCTATTGTGGTTTCCTCGTGGTAGCGTTCTGCGCCGAGATTGAGACCGAACAAATGGATTTTGTCGTAACGCGCGGCCAGTTTGCCGGTGGGGTCATACACCAGACAGGAATTGCGCACCTTGTCCGGCACGCTGGCTTCCATCGGCACGGAACCGCCTATTACCCAGATTTGATGTTTGCGCGCCATGCGTGCGAGAAAACGTTGTATCGGGCCGTGGCCTTCTTTTTCGCGCGCAGCGATTTTATCGGTATCCTTCATGCCCATGATGGCGAAATATTCGGGCAGACAAACCAGCTTGGCGCCCTGAATGACAGCCAGTTCGATGAGGCGTTCAGCTTCGCTGAGATTGGCGGATACATTGGGGCCAGACGCCATTTGTATGCCGGCGATCTTGACAATGCCGGGGGCGGTGGCCGCCTTGTTGACCTTGGCCGGTTTGGTTGTTTTTGCGCGAGACTTGATGGGCATGGCAAATTCCGTGGTGCTGTTTATATTTTAAGGGATGCTGTTTATGTGAAGACTACCACAATTCTCCGGTGATGGCGTGCTTACTGTCCGGGAATGACAGAAGGTTGCGAATTGGCATCGGCCGGATCGTTGGAAATGGTGGAGGATTTTACTTCCTGCGGGTCATCCCAGGTGCCGGTCATTTCGTATTCGTAGGCGGCGATTTTGTTGAGCGGGTCTTTCAAAAGTTTCTGCGCGATGAAGGCGGCCACACCGGCAATGGGGCCGCCCGCGAAGGCGGCGAGGGAAACGCTGTCGCTGATCGACGGCGTGACCTTGATGTGCAGATTTTGTGTTTCCTTCGCGAGATCAACTTCGCCTTTGATGGCGACCTTGGCGGCGGGACCGTCCATCGCAAAATCGTCGCTGCGCATCACGCCGTTGTCGATCACGGCATTGGCGCTGATTTTGTCGAACGCGAAACCGGAACTGAACAGATCGCGGAAATCAAGCGAAAGTCGGCGCGGCAAACTTTGCAGGCTGAGCAATCCGAGCAATCGACCGACGCCGGGTTGTATCTTGAGGAACTGTCCCTTTTCCACATCCAGCGCGAGCTTGCCGTCCAGCCCTTGCACCGTAAATTCATGCGGGCTGCCCGGCCAGCGCAGATTTCCGCTCAAGTCGGCCTTGCCATCCTTTACCGTATCCGGATAACCGAAACGCTTCAGTGTTTTGCCGATGTCCGCAACCTTCCAGTCGATGTTGAGGCGTGTTCTGGGGCGACGCCGCCAGCTTTCCCACACGCCATCCACGGTGAGCGTGCTGTCCGGATTGCTGATGACGAGCTGGTCGATATTCCAGTCACCGCCTTGCTGACTGGCGCGGAGTTCCAGGCGCCCCAGCTTTTTCTGTTTGAGTTCAAAACTGTCCGCGATGAGATCAATCGCCGGATACAGTGTGTTCTTTTGCGATTCCGTTTCATCAGACGCGCTCACTGTGGGTGATGAATCCGGCACGAGCAGCGACTTCAGCCGCGCCACGATTTTTCCGTTGCCATCCCGGATCCAGCGCACTTCGCCGGAGATTTCCTGACTGTTGATGGTGGCGAGCCAGCCATCGGAAACCGGTGCGGCATCAAGCGCGACCTTGTTGATGCGGCGGCCAAAAACATCCAGCGTGTGGATGGCGAGATTGGCAGCGTGAATGTCGGTGCCGGAGCCGGACGTATTCACATCGGCGAAAATCTGCTGCCACTGCTCAACATCCACATAATCGATATTCCCGCGCACGGCGATGCCGGACTGCGCGGGAATGTCGGCGCTCAAATCGCCGAAATAAATTTCACCGCGCTCGATTTCCTTGCTGTTGTTTTTCTCCACGCGCAGCAGCCGCGCATTAAGCGCTGTGCCCAGGCTGAGGGCGATTTGATCCTGTGATGCGTTGAGCGATTTTTCCGCGATGGTCAGCGGCATGGATTCCTTTTCGGATTTGGTGAACGGCGCAGGCAGGGTGGAGGCAAGGCCGGTCAACGATGATTTGATAATTACATCTGTTTGTTGTTTACGTGTCTGTATATCTGCCGTCCATTCCGTGCTGCCGCTCAGCCGATTCACGATGGAGGCAGGCACAAGCTGGCGCAGACCCTTGGTATCCATGTGTCCGCGTGCGGTGATGTGCAACAGGCCACCCTTGCCGGTTTCGATATTGATTTGCGCGGGGCTGCCGTAAACCAGCGCTGTGGCGTTTTGCGCGCGTATGCCGGTTTCGGTGAAATCAAGCCGACCATTGATATTTTCCAGTTTCGGCATTTCGCCGCCGCTGATGAGCGTTCCGTTGTTCATGAGATAACTGCCCTGAACGCGCGTATCCAGACTGCGATTCAACGGAACGGTCAGCCCCAGCGTCAGCTTGCCGCTGCCACTTGCCTGCATGCCTTCGGTGAAGCGGTCAATCACATTGAATATGGGCGAGGCATTGATGAAACGTATCGCTTCGACGGTTGGCGCGTTGGCTTCGCCGGTCACTTCCAGCATGGGGTCGTCGGCATCCAGATTCGGGATGATGGCCTTGACGCGCGTGAGTTGATTACCGAACAGTTTGCCCTGGGTCGCGTTCAGCTCCATGCGATTGCCGCGAAACAGCATCGTGGTTTTGAGATTTTCGATATTCGGCCAGCCATCGGCGTAGTGCAGCGTGGCATCGGAGAGATTGGCGGTCACTTCAAACAATCCGTTTTTGTCACCGTCCCACGGGAAGGAATCCAGGTTGCCCTTGATCTTGACCAGCACATTTTCGAGGCGTCCGCCCAGGATGCCGTTATCGAGCCAGTACAAGGTGTCCTGGCTGAGTGTCATGGGGTAGTAGAAATTCGCGTAACGCGCATCGACGCGCGTGAATTTTCCGGTCAGATCAAGCATCCCTGCGCCCTTGCCGGAATACCGATAATCGGCTTCGACGATGCCGTTCAGATGCGGGCTGCTGATGGCAAAATCAGAGACGGTGACATCCAGTACATTCTGTTTGCGCGACCATGTGGCATGTCCGCTCAAATTGCTGAACGGGATGGGCTGACGCAAAACATCTTTCGCAATGATCTGTGATGATGTGCCCGAAAAACTGACGTTGCCGCCTTTTTCGGTGGCGTCGATTTTGCCATCCAGACCGGCGAATCCCGGAATGCCGCGATACGGCGCCATGCCCAACGCGCTGAACTGCGTGCGCAAACCGAAAGTCTGGACGGATGATTGCACGGCACTCCAGTCCAGTTCAAGTTTACGCAACAAACCAGTCGGTGCTGCGGCAGTCAGCGTTTCGCGCGTTTCATTTCCCAGTGAAAAATGCTGGGAGAACGCGACCAGTTGTTCCAGGCTGATTTCATCAAGGCGTATGCTGCCATCGGTATTTTCCTTGCCATCCACAATACGGTCGCGGTAGCGTGCGTTGCCGTTGTGCATTTCCAGACCTTCAGCCAGCAGGCGCAATTTTTCGGCGCGCATTTCATGGCCGCCCTCGACCTTGAGCCATGACAGGCGACCCGAAAGCAGCTTGAATGCGACCTCCGGCGATTGCTGATTGAGCGCGGTCACCACATCGGTGAGCACCACATCGGTCACGATTTTGTCTATCTGCCCATCCGAAAAATCCATCCACGCCTGCGTCGCGCCCGTGCCTTGTTTGATGACGCCGGTCGGCAGGTCAATCCAGGTGCGCCACGCAGCGATATCCGTGCCTTCGAGGCGCGCGTATATCGTGCCATGCCAGTCTTCCGGCTGCGCCACATCGCGCCCGATCACATTGCCGCGGATATCGACGGGCTGCGAAGAGCCGGCGGAAGGCTGCGCGGTCAAGCCAAAACGGTGGCGTCCATACAAGCCTTCCCACGCAGGGTTTTGTAATTGCAGATTGAGTTTGTCGAGCGACAGCGGCGGCGTTTTTTTCAGATCGTCTTCCCAGATCACGGAGGCATTTATCACGTCGATCTGCGACTGGCGCAACAGCCAGTTGGGAAATTGCGGCTTGCTCGGTCCGCTCATGGGAATGCCCGCGACATAAATTGCGCCCGCCTCATCGCGCCGCACCGTGAGGCGCGGCTCGTGTATCGTGAGCGAGGCGAGGCGAGGCTCCATGAGCGGAATGCTGAGCCAGGAAAGGCTGGCTTCGACGTGATCGAGCGAGAGCGCGGGATTGTTTTTCGCGTCATGCACGACGATCTCGCGCAAATCCAGATACGGCCGCATGCCGTCCCAACCGGCCTTGATTCCACCTATGGTGACTTGCTGTCCGGCTGCTTCGCTGATGTTGCGCGCGATGTCGTCCTTGTAATTTTGTACATTGGGTAACACGAACCAGCGCAATGTGAGCACGCTAACCGCGACCACGATGATGATGCCCCACAGCAGCCAGGTGCAGAGGCGGTAGAGCCGGGTCATGGTAGTTTTGAACATTCGTGTATTTTATCAGATTGCGCGTGCGCGATTCCGTTCAGACAAGGGCATGATTATTGGGTTCTCGCCGATTTTTGATTTCACGAAATCGATTGTTTCAGTTGTTCGAGTATGGCGGGATTATCCAGCGTGGAAATGTCGGACGTAATTTCCTCGCCCTTGGCGAGCGAACGTAACAGTCGGCGCATGATTTTTCCCGAGCGCGTTTTGGGCAGGTTGTCACCGAAACGGATCTCATCCGGCTTGGCGATCGGCCCGATTTCCTTGCCCACCCAGTCGCGCAACTGCGCGACGATTTGTTTGGCTTCTTCGCCCTCCGGTCTTGCGCGTTTGAGCACAACGTAGGCGACGATGGATTCGCCCTTGATTTCATGCGGTTTGCCGACCACGGCGGCTTCTGCCACGAGCGGGTGCGCGACCAGCGCGGATTCGATTTCCATGGTGCCGAGACGATGGCCGGAAACATTGAGCACATCGTCGATGCGCCCCATGATCCAATAGTAACCGTCCGCATCCTTGTGCGCGGAATCGCCCGCGAGGTAGTAACCCGGCAATGAATCGGGATAGTAGCCGCGCTGGAAACGATCCGGGTTGCCCCAGATGGTGCGTATCATCGAAGGCCAGGGTTTTTTGATGACGAGCAAACCCCCTTCGGTGCCACTGACAGGCGAGCCGTCCTCACGCACCACGTCGGCCATGATGCCGGGCAGGGGCAGGGTGCAGGAGCCGGGTTTGGTCGCAATCGCGCCGGGCAGCGGGGCGATCATGTGCGCGCCGGTTTCGGTTTGCCACCAAGTGTCGGCAATCGGGCAGCGGCCTTGCCCCACGGTTTCGTAATACCACATCCACGCTTCGGGATTGATGGGTTCGCCCACGGTGCCGAGCAGACGCAGCGAAGTCAGATCATATTTTTTTGGCAGATCGCCGCCGAGCTTGATAAGCGAACGAATGGCCGTCGGTGCGGTGTAGAACACGCTGACCTTGTGCTTTTCTATCATCTGCCAGAAACGCCCCGCATCCGGCCAAGTTGGCACGCCTTCAAAGATCACCTCGGTTGCGCCCAGCGCGAGCGGGCCGTAGGCGACGTAGGTATGGCCGGTGATCCAGCCCACATCGGCAGTGCACCAGAAAATGTCGCTGTCCTTGTAGTCGAACACCCATTGGATGCTGGTGATCGCGCCCAGCAAATAGCCGGCAGTGGAATGCTGCACGCCTTTGGGTTTGCCGGTGGAGCCGGAGGTGTAAAGAATAAACAGCGGATGTTCGGCCTCCACCCATGCTGGTTCGCAAACGTCGCTCTGACCGGCTTCGGCATCGTGCCACCAAATGTCGCGTTCCGCATTCCACGCGACTTCACCATCTGTGCGTTTATAAACGATGACTTTACCGACCGCTTCGCAACCAGCTTGTGACAAAGCGTCATCAACTGCGGGTTTGAGCGGCATCGCCTTGCCACCGCGAAACTGGCCGTCGGCGGTAATGACGAGTTTCGCGCCCACATCGGTGATGCGCTCATGCAAACTCTTGGCAGAAAATCCGCCAAACACGACGGAGTGAATCGCGCCTATGCGCGCGCAGGCTTGCATCGCGACCACGGCTTCCACGCTCATCGGAAGGTAGATGATGATGCGGTCACCGAGTCCCACGCCCTGTGCCTTGAGCGCGTTGGCGAAGCGACAGACGCGGGCATGCAGTTGTTTGTAGCTGACTTTGGTTGCGCTGCCATCGTCGGCTTCAAAAATCAGCGCGGTTTTGTCGCCGCATGCGGATAAATGGCGATCAAGGCAATTCCACGAGGCATTCAGTTTGCCATCGTGAAACCAGCGATAGAAGGGCGCTTTCGATTCGTCGAGAATCTGGGTGAATGGTGTTTGCCAGCCGATTTCCTCGCGCGCGAGCTTTGCCCAGAAGCCGGTATAGTCCTGTTCGGCTTCGCGGCACAGCGCCTGATAGGCGGCCATGCCCGATACGGTGGCGTTTTTGACGAAGGCTTCGCCGGGCGAAAATACGCGGTTTTCGGTGAGCACGGATTCAATCGACGACATGGGGCTGTCTCCCGATATAATAAAAAATCTCAATAATATCGCAAAATTGATGACGACTCTTGGTGAAATACTGGATGGCAGCGATGTGACCAGCGAAGCCGCGCAACTGCGCCATGCGCTTTTTTGCAGCCACTACATGCATCGCACGCTGGAAGCCGACCCTGCGTTGCTCGCGCCTTTGCTTGAAAATATGCAGCGTGCGTGGGGCGCGGAGGATATGCGCGCTTTTCTTGGTGAATGTTCCATCAATGACGAAACCGCGCTCAAGCACGCGCTGCGCAAATTGCGGCAGCACGTCATGCTGCGCGTGATTGCGCGCGATATCAATCGTCTGTGCGATCTCGAAGAAGTCATGGCGACGATGACCATACTCGCCGAAGTCACCGTGAATTTCGCGCTCGATCATCTCAATCGCTGGCAGCAGGTGATTTACGGCGATCCCATGAGTGAGGACGGCGAAGCGCAGCAGATGATAGTCATCGGCATGGGCAAGCTGGGCGGGAACGAACTGAATGTGTCGTCCGACATTGATCTCATTTTTGCGTTCGGTGAAAGCGGTGAAACGAACGGCGCAAAAAAAATCACCAACAATGAATATTTTTCCGCGCTCGGAAAAATACTCATCGCCGCGATCGGCGAAACGACTGCGGATGGTTTTGTATTCCGCGTGGATATGCGGTTGCGACCTTATGGCGACTCGGGGCCGCTGGTCGGCAGTCTTGCGATGATGGAGCAGTATTACCAAGCGCAAGGCCGGGAATGGGAGCGTTATGCCTGGATCAAGGGGCGTGTAGTCGCGGGGCCGGCGCAGGAAATGCAATCGCTCATGCGGCCTTTTGTATTTCGCAAATATCTCGACTACGGCGCCTTTGCTTCGATGCGCGATCTCAAGGCGCAGATACAGCGCGAAGTCGCGCGGCGCGATATGCAGGACAACATCAAACTCGGGCCGGGCGGCATACGCGAGATTGAATTTATCGCGCAAGTATTCCAGTTGGTGCGCGGCGGGCGCGATGGCGAATTGCAAATCCGTCCCACATTGGCCGTGCTGAAAAAGGTTGCGGATAAAGGGTTGTTGCTGCAGGAAACTGTCAATCAACTCGGCGTGGCGTATGTTTTTCTGCGCGATCTCGAACACCGTTTGCAATATTTGCAGGACGCGCAAACGCAAATGCTGCCGTCCGACGATGACAGCCGCATCCGCATCGCGCGCGGCATGGGTTATGACGATTGGGATGGCTTCATGGTCGCGTTGCAATCGCATCGTGATACGGTTGAACGCCATTTTTCGGAAGTGTTCAGCGTGGAACAAGACAGCGATGCAGAAGCTGCGCATCCGCTCAGTGAGGTGTGGGCGGGTGAAACGATCAGTGAGGATGCGGACAGCCATCTTGCCGCGCACGGTTATGCTCATGCCGCCGAAGCGCGCTATCAATTGCAAACCGTGAAAAACAGCGGGCGTTACCAGCAATTGCCGGCCGCGAGTCGCGAGCGTTTTGATACATTGCTGCCCACCGTGCTGCGGCTTGCGGGCGAAATGCCCAATGCCGATGACACGCTCAAGCGCATGTTGCAACTGCTCGAATGCATCTGCCGCCGCGCCAGCTATCTCGCATTGCTCGCCGAATATCCGCAAGCCTTGCGACTTCTCACGCGGCTTGCAAGCGCAAGCCCGTGGCTGGCCGGTTATCTTGCGCAATATCCCATTTTGCTGGATGAGTTGCTGGATACGCGCACACTCTACGCCACACCCGATTTCGCACAATTTTCCGCCGATCTTGACAAGCGTCTCAGCGAAGCCGAAGGCGACATTGAGCAGCAGATGGACATCATGCGGCATTTCAAACACGCGCATACATTCCGTTTCGCCGCGCAGGATATCGCAGGTGATTTGCTGCTGGAAACCCTGTCTGATTATTTGAGTGCACTGGCCGACATCATTCTCGCTGCCGTGCTCAAAACCGTGTGGCCGCATGTGCGCGGCAAGCATCGTGACACGCCTGCGTTTGCCGTCATTGGTTACGGAAAACTGGGTGGCAAGGAACTGGGCTACGCCTCTGATCTCGACATCATTTTTCTGCACGAAGACGCGATGACCGAAGCGGGTGAAATCTATGTGCGTTTCGGTCAGCGCATAGGCAATTGGCTCAACAGTCCGACCTCTGCCGGATTGCTTTACGATACCGATCTGCGCCTGCGTCCGAACGGCGCGAGCGGTTTACTCGTGAGCTCGGTCGAGGCCTTTGAGCAATATCAAAAAACCAAAGCCTGGACCTGGGAACATCAGGCGCTTACAAGGGCGCGATTTGTCGCGGGCGATGAAGCCATAGGCAAAAAATTTGATCGTATCCGCGATGAAATTTTGCGTCAGCCGCGCGATCTCGAAAAACTGCGTGAAGATGTGATTGCCATGCGCCAGAAAATGCACGACGGCCATCCCAATGCAAGCTCCTTGTTTGACATCAAGCATGACAGTGGCGGCATCGTTGATGTGGAATTCATCGTGCAATATCTCGTGCTCGCGCACGCGCATCAACACGCCAAACTGACGCTCAATCACGGCAATATCGCCTTGCTGGGCTATGCGGGAAAACTCGGCCTGATCCCTGCCGATCTCGCGCAAAACGTCGCCAATGCCTATCGCGAATTTCGCCGCTATCAACACGCCTCGCGCCTGCAGGGCGAAACGCGGCAAACGCGCATTGCGCATGAGAGCGTGGGCGAAAAGGTCGCGGCGGTTCGGGCGTTGTGGGATTTGGTTCTGGGCTGAGCGATCAAGCCGACCCGCGGCATTCGGATTCCGAAATCACCGATTCAAGCTCCGGCAGCGCCAGTCGCGTGGCCATCTCGCGATACGCTTCCTCGGTCAGCGGACCGGCCAGCGATTCACTATGGTCTCGCTCGGTGGGGTCGTACAAGGCTTTGGCCAGAACGTAATAGTTGAGTGTCGCGGGGTCGGAAGCAGGATGCTGCTTGACGACAATGTATTGCTCATTGGCCCCGGCGGCGAATACGCAGGCGGTCACGATGCTGACAGAGTCGGCGTTGTTATCCATCCGGTAGAACAGGTTGCTATTGGAGCGAATGTCCGTCCAGCCGACCTCAAATTTGTCGGATTTCCAGTGGGTTCCGGATTCAAGAAGATCGCAGCCGGAAATGGCCGCAGCGATGATAGTGAGTAAAAAAATACTGGTACGGACTTTCATGGTGATTCCTTGATTACTTTTCATGCCACAACAGCGATAAAGACTGAGTGTGGCAAGTCTTGCGTGATGCTTTCTCCCTGATGGAAATCGTTCATTTTTCCGTTTTCAGCAGTGTTCCCGGCGACAAGGTTTTGACGAGATACTTACCTTCGACATCATCAATTTTGGTCATCTTGATCCGTGCTTTCATGGCTCCAAGAGACGGCTCCTGCTTGATGAAAATGACGTCATTCGCCTTGACCGCGACGGGAAACTCCGCCCAGTTTTCGGCCTTGGTAAAAAGCGTGTGCTCGCCGGGCGCAACGCTGAAATAAATGTATCGCTGGTAGTGCGTATAACCCATTTCGGAGGATGCTTCCTTGTCATCCAGAAACACGCGAAACTTGATCATGCCGCCGAACACCGACGGACGTACAACGTAGATTAGAGCCTTCCCGGACTCCGGAAGTTTCGGAAGTTGCCAGGATTCCACTTCGGCTTTCATGACATCAGGAGACGGGATGGCCTTGCCGTTGAGCATTGCACCCATCAACCCGAAAAACGAGGCTTTTTTTGGCGTTTGATTTTCGGACATTTCGTTACTCCCTAGGGAATTTCCCCCGGGGGAAATTCCGGAATATTTGAGTTTAAGTACGAGCGAGCGGATACCGTGACCGCAGCTTGTTGGTCACGGTATCAGCCCGGTTTTTTTTGCGTGAATCTTTTTTAACGCACGACCATTACCGGTGTTTCGCTGTGCGCCACAACTTCCGCCGTTTGGCTGCCGAGCAGCAGGCGCTTCACGCCACGACGACCGTGCGAGGCCATGACGATGAGATCGCAATTGAGCGATTTGGAAGCATGCACGATCACTTCGGCGGGAGCGCCGGCGACCTGCGCGATTTCGATATCCACACCGGCTTTGGCAGCGGCATCCGTGGCTCTTTTCAATGCGGCATCGGCATGTTCTTTCTGGGCATCGCCCCAGCTTTCCGGCGTAGCAGCAGATTGCAAAGGGTAGGGCTCGGTCACGGTAATGATTGTGAGTTTGCTGCCCATTGCTTTGCTGATCGTAATGGCTTGATCAACGCCCTTTTGTGCAAGGTCAGACCCATCGGTTGAGGCGAGAATATGTTTGTACATCTTGTAGCTCCTTGTCATTTGCGGTTGCTCTGTTGCGCGCTGCGTAGCCCGACATTTTCAGAGTTGAATAAAAGAATCGCCAGGGAACCTCTGCGTAAATTTCCTGCTGTTGCAGGGGTTCCCACAGGACTGGTTTCTCCCGTACTCCATGTTAGTGAGCGCGGCTTTGCTGTCCATTGTACGTTGGCGTTACTACTTTCAAGGCAGAGTTTTGATCACTCAATACTCCTTTGGTAGTAATACTTTTAGATAATTGCTGTATTTCCTGTATGAAACAATGATTCACAAAAGGAAATAAACGCGACATTGCACTTCGGAACAAGCGATAAAGCAATGCGGAAACTCAAGCTGCAGCAACTTGAAATTTTAGGAGGAGATCCGATGAGTAGCCTAGCACTAATCGTTGTCACTGCGGGGGCAACAAGCCCTTTCAAATTAGTTAAATTTATTGAAAGGGGTCTGTGATGAGTCAGTCAGTAGTTGATGTATCTGAAGACGTTCTTGAATACGAGCAGGGCAACCTGCAATCCGGAACAAACTGGTGGGGCGCATTTGTAATCGGTCTTGCCGGAACCATATTGGTAACCGGTTGTGCGCCTGCCTTCCTTACGGTATTTGGCGCATCGTATATCCCTTTCATTGTCTTTTTCACATTGAGCGGCGTGGCTTTGTGCCTGTTGCTCGCAGAACTGTCGGCCATGATGCCGGGTCGCACGGGCGGTTCGCCGTCTTATGCTTATCCGGCGTACAAGGATAAATGGCCACGCCTCGCACCCCACGTCAATGGTATTACCGCATGGATGTACTGGGTGGGTTGGATGCCGGTCGCGCCGTTGAACATGATACTTGCGGCATCCTATATCGCGTATCTGGTTGGTTTGGATACGACGGCGGGCATCACGCCGGTCAGCACCTTCATCCCGTGGTGGACGCTGGCGATTACGACGGTGGGTGTTCTGCTTTTGTCCATTCCCGCTTATCTCGGCATCCGCTTTGGCACCACGATGGCGACGATATTGGCGGTGTTGTCGATGATTCCGCTGACTTTCCTGTCGGTCGGTTTCCTTTTCAACATGGATGCAGCCAACTGGAACGAGATCATTGGTTTCCCGCACCTTGACGGCACAGGCTTCTCCGAACCTATGGTAGTAAACGCGGAAACCGGGGAAACCCGATCGGCGTGGCTCATGTATCTTGCCTTTGCCTTCCCGCTGTTATGGACGGTGATTGCGTTCGAGGCAGCGGCTTGCTACATCGGCGAATGCAGAAACCCCGGTCGCGATGCCAAGATCGCAATGACGCTGGAAGGCGGCTATGGCGTGTTTGTTTACTCCATGTTGCCGATCTCCTTCGTGGTCGTGCTGGGTGCGGCTGCACTTTCCGATCCGAATCTGGTTGATCCCAAGACCATGTTTGTTACCTTCGCCAGCAAGATTTTCCCCGGTGTGGCGGGCGTAGTGATGGAATGGGCGATTGGCGTCATGCTGATTATCGCGCTCGTGCTGTCGGCGTTGAACTCGCTCATGGGTTGTTCGCGTTCGCTCTATCAGATGTCGCTGGACGGACAGTTCCCCAAGTTCTATCAGCATCTGAACAAGCACCATGTACCGGACCGCGCCATGTTGACCAACGTTATCGCGAGTTTGGGCATTGCCTTCATGGGCGGCGCGATCGAGATTTACTCCTTCTCCAACGTGGGTTATCTCGGCTCCTTCGTGCCGGTGCTGATCGGCTACTATCTGCTGCGCCAGAACCGTCCCAACGTGAAGCGCCCTTTCCGCTTGCCGGAGTATTTCAAATACATCGCGCTTTTATTGGCCGCGCTTTACTTCTTTGTGTGGCTGTTTGGCGGGCTGGTTTACTCCTTCATCGGCGGACAAGGCATCTACTACATCCTTGGTGTCTTTGCCACGCTGCTGTACCTGCCGCTCTACTGGTACAGAAAGCATGAAGACAAGCGTGACGGAACCACGGCGTAAGAGGAACAGCGGATGTTGCGCAGTTTCTTCAAACCCGCGCCGCAAATCGCAGGCGATCAGCCCCCCAAGGTGCTGATCGCCTCCGAAGGGCGGCAAATCAGTGATGATGTGATTGATCTGGCCGCGCGCATGATGCGCGGTCAGCAGGATGCGGAAGTCCGCGTGCTTACCGTGGCGCGGCTCTGGGGTTCGTCGCTGGGTTTCCCGAATCCCGGTCTGCGTCCGACCAAAGGCGAAATGGCTGTGCAGGAAGAAATTATCAGCTCGGCGATAAATCGTCTGGAAAAACTCGGCCTGGAGGCAAATGGCACCATCGTGACCACTCGCAATCCGTGTCGGGCTATTTTAAAAGAAGCCAAGCGTCGCGGCACAACCGCCATCATTATGGGCGCCGATCCGCGCCGAAAATGGTTCGGTTCGTTTCTGTGGA
This sequence comes from Methylobacillus sp., assembly GCA_031277395.1. Lineage (GTDB taxonomy): Bacteria > Pseudomonadota > Gammaproteobacteria > Burkholderiales > Methylophilaceae > MM2. The sequence goes on from JAITML010000013.1 coordinate 22,021, forward strand.
GTCAAGAGCCGTATCGCGTGAGCAAAACTTCAAACATCCCGGTGCATTTGGTCGCGCCGGAGGCTTGAGTGCTATCTTGAAGATCTCTTTCTTCCGCCGTGGGGGGGAGGAGTAAAATGGGGGATACTTTGTTAAAGGGCGGGTTTGAAACCCCGCCCTTGTTTTTTTAATTGACCGCGTTGCCCAGTTTCTTGGTGAACAAGTTGACAAATTCCTGCTGTTTGCCTTCAACCACCTTCAATCCCATTTCCGCACTTTCTTTCGTCAGCACGCCCTGGTTTTTCAGGAGCTTTTTGCCCAATTCGGTTTTATAGAATGCCGTCAGTCCGGCAAGATCATTGCTGTCGAAATGCCGGGCATAAATTTCAGCCAAAGGCGCTTCCCATGCTTCAACCGGAAAAGTTTCGCGGAAGGACTCTGCGAATGCTTTTTCATACATGGCATATTCTTCCGGCGTCAAATCCCGCCCCAGTTGTGCTTTCATGTTAGCCGAGAACACCTGCATTCCTTGTTCGATGCCTGTGTCCATGATCGCATCGAAACTGCCGTCAGCCAGAATCAGATGCGCGACCTCGGCCGACAGCTCTTTGTGTTTTTCCGACGAATCGGCGACATTGCCGGTAACCGGATTGTCGGCTGATACGCTGGCCGGGGCGTCTTCCGACTTCTTGCTGCCTACTGCCTTGTTTAAATCGTCGCACCCTGCCAACAGTAGTGACGAACCGAGAAAACCTGCTACCAGAATTGATTTGAACATAAACTTCCCCTTGTTTCGTGATGAGTGAAATTTCAGTAGTATGCTGATGACTAACCCCATTCAAGGTCACATGGACATGAATCCCCGAATTGTACCAGCCCGGCCAATGCGCGTCTTGTTTCGCTGCCGTCCATGAGCCTGCGCTTTCGCCTCAATTTGTTGGTCACCGTGCTGTTGCTGCTTTTCATGGCAGTGATGGGGGTGGCGTTGGTGAAAGAAACCCGCGTTTCGATACGCGAGGGGGTGGAGTCGGCCACGCATGTGACGACACAAATGCTGGATCGCGTGATTGTGAGCGCGTTTATGAGCCCCGAACTGGGGCCGCCGGGCGAAGTATTGCAGCAGTTTTTGACATCGCTCGGCCGGGTGCGCAGCACGGATATTTATCTTTACGATTATCAGGGACGGCTGGTTTATCAGTCGCCGCAATCCACCTTCAAGACGGAAGAAAGTCCGCCGCAGTGGTTTGTCGATCTCGTCGCGCCTGAGCAGGAGATTATGGAGCGTCATATTCAGGGTGGCAGCATGCGCGTAGTTTCCAATTCGAGCGGCGCGATACGCGAAGCGTGGGACGGAGTTGAAATGCGCTTGTGGATTTCGGGCACGCTGTTTCTGGTGCTCAATCTGGGCGTGTATTGGACGCTGGGGCGCGCGTTGCGCCCGGTGGAAAAAATCATGGATGCGATTCATCGCATGGAACAAGGTGATCTGACAGCGCGACTCGAAAAATTCAGTCTGCCGGAAATCAACCGCATCGGGCAGAGTTTCAATCGCATGGCGCAATCACTGGAAACGCGTACCGAGGAAAATCGGCGGCTTGCGCTCATCGTGCAGCAGACCAATGATGCGATCATGATCCACGACACGAACGGCAATATTTCCTTCTGGAACCCGGCGGCGGAGCGGCTGTTCGGCTATGCTCCGCAGGATATCATCGGGCAATCCGCCGCGGTGCTGATGCCCGAAGGGCAGGATCTGGAAACCGCGCATCGCGCGATCGAAGGCCGCGACACCCAGCGTATCACGCGCGACGGGCGCGTGGTGGATATATCGCTGTCCGTCGCGCCACTTGTGAATCCGCATGATGGCTGCGTGATCGGCGAGATTTGCAGCATGCGCGACATCACCGAGCGCAAACAGGCGGAGGAGGCGGAGCGCAAGCTGGAAGAAAATCGCCAGTTGACGCATCTGATCCAGCGGCATATTGAAGAGGAGCGCCGCAGTCTCGCGCGTGAATTGCATGATGAACTCGGGCAATACGTCACGGCGATTAAAACCTTTGCCGTTGCCATCGCCAACAAGACGCGCGAACCCATGCCGGAAGTGGCATCCAGTGCCGCCACCATCGTCGCGGCAGCGGAGCATATTTACGATGACATGCATAACATCATCCGCCATCTGCGCCCCGGCGCGCTGGATAATCTCGGGCTGACGGAAACCCTGCGTGATGCCGTGGCAGACTGGCAGCAGCAGCATCCCGACATGCGCTTCACGCTGAATTTTTCCGGCGCACTGGAACGCTTGAGTGAATCGCTTGCGATCAATCTGTATCGCATCGTGCAGGAAGCCGTGACCAATGCTCTGCGTCATTCCGGCGCGTCGCAAATCACCATCACGCTCGCGCGTGATGAGGGCGGGACGCTTGATCTGACCATTCAGGATAATGGTCGCGGCATGAATCCGCACACAGTCGATCAAAGCCGCCATTTCGGCCTGCTCGGCATGAAGGAGCGCGTGCAGGCGCTGCGCGGCCAATTCGATCTGAATTCAAAACCGGGTGAAGGCACATGCATCCGCGTGAACATTCCTGAGCAGGAGCAAGCATGAATGAGATCATCAATGTGATGCTGGTGGATGACCATGCCGTGGTGCGCATGGGTTTCAAAATGCTGCTGGAAGCTGCGTCCGATGTGAAGGTGGTGGCCGAGGCGGAAAACGGCGAACAGGCGGTCAAGCTGTACGACGAAGTCAAACCCGATGTCATCGTCATGGACATCACCATGCCTGGCATCGGCGGTCTGGATGCCATCGAACGCATCCTTGCCAAAGACGCGACGGCGCGCATACTGGTGTTGTCAGCGCACGAAGATTCGGTGCATCCCAAGCGCGTGTTGAACGCCGGCGCGCTTGGCTATCTGACCAAACGCAGCGCGCCCGAAGAATTGCTCAAAGCCATACATACTGTGGCCGGACGCAAAATGTATCTGGAAACCAATGTCGCGCAACAAATGGCGCTGCAACAACTCTCTGGCGACAAAAATCCGGTTGATACGCTCTCTGCGCGTGAATTCGAAGTTTTCATGGCGCTGGCTCAGGGAAAATCCACCAACGAAATCGCGGAAGCGCTTTTCCTCTCTCCACGTACCGTCGGTACGCACCTTTACAACATCAAGCAAAAATTGAACGCAGGCAATCAGGCAGAGCTGACTTTGATCGCAATGCGCAGCGGGCTGATTGATCCCTGATTACCGCTTGCTTGATGATTTTCCGGTTTTGGTCGCCTGCTTCGATTCCCGCTCCAGCCACGCGGTCGCGACGTAGATGCCATTAACGGAACCGACTTCGACCACGGTCAAATCGCCGCTGCGGACTTTGCCTATGGCCGGGGGAATCAGGATCAGCATGGGACGTTCCGTGCCGGACATGCCGCCTTCGGCCAGTTGCCATTGATCCCATTGCTGTTCTGGTGGCAGGGGCATGATGTTGAGCTGGCGTATGGTTTCAAAGGTGGAATGTTTTTCGTCACCGAGGATAAGTCCCCAAATTTCCATCGTCACCAATTTGGATATTCTGGCTTCGGCGTTGGGCGCCGGATTGCGCGGCGCAACCTCGCCGGTGTCCTGATCCGGGTTGGCCGTCATCACCTCCTGTGGCTCGGAAGGGACAGACGTGATGAGTGGTGTAGTGAGAAATGCGACCAGATCGGGATCCATGTCGGCCAGCGTCATTGGCTTTGACGCTTCGGGCGCGCTGTTTTGGGATGTATTGCCCAGAGGCGAATTTCCTGCTTCCTGAAGAAACGGAACGTATTGCGTGCTCGGCGTGGTTTGAGTGGAGGCGGCAACTCCCTCGGGCACGATGAGCGAGTTGACCAGGGAAGTGCCTTCCGGCAATTTCGGTTCGGAGTTTTCAATCGCCTGCTCAATGACCGCGTCCGCCGCATGCGTGGCAAGCGATTGCGCCAGTTGTTTCGCAACCATCCCTCCCGCGCAACCGCTCAGCAGCAGCGCCGCGAGCAGACCGACAAGTGATTTCAGCTTTGCACCCATGCCAGTGCGGCCGCGTAATCATCGAACACCATCAACTCGGCATCCGTGAAAATATCTTCCAGCCAGGCGCTCCACTGTATCCATTGGTCATCGGTGACGATGGCGATTTTCTTGAAGTCCTTGGCATGTTGGCGCGCGAAACGGATTTCTTCCCACGCGACATCTATCGTGTAGTTGAACATATCGCTCAGATCAACCAGCAGCCGCGCATTCTGCCCGACTTGCGCGGTTGCGTTTTCGAGTTCCTTGAAATCAGCCAGCGTGAATTCGCCGATGGCCATGGCGATGATGAGATTGCCGGGTTCGCGGTTGATGGTAATCATGATGTCTTTCGTGTGATAGCGCCTGATGCCTAGTGTAGGCGTTTGGGACGATTTTTCAAAGACCGCGAAAGTTAAAGATGCGGCTCAAGCTGCGATCTGACCCACAAATGAAAATGCTCCATTCCGGTTTCCATCGGATGCTGATAGGGACCGTATTCATCGCGTTCCTGCGCGTGCAGCGCGACACGGCCTTCGTGCATGCGCTGGCAGATGTCCTCATCCTCAACTGCGGTTTCCTTGTATGCAGCCTGTTCCGCCTCGATGAATTCGCGCTCGAACAGGGCGATATCTTCGGGATAGTAAAACTCGACCACATTGGTGCAGGCGTGCGTGCCGCGCGGAATGATGTTGGAAACGACCAGCACATGCGGATACCATTCCAGCATGAGAAAGGGGTAGTACACCAGCCAGATCGCGCCGTATTTCGGCATGTCGCCATTGTTGTATTGCAGCACCTGATCCTGCCAGTGACGATAAGCCGGCGAGCCGGATTTTTGCAGGCTGCGGTTGACGCCGACAGACTGCACGCTGTACCAGTCGCCGAATTCCCATTTGAGATCGTTGCAATTGACGAAATTGCCGAGGCCGGGGTGGAACGGCTCGACATGATAGTCTTCCAGATAAACCTCGATAAAGGTTTTCCAGTTGAAGTTGTATTCATCAATCATCACGCGGTCGAGCATGAAGCCGCTGAAATCGAAATCCTTGAGAAAACCCAGTCTGGAAAGGTCGCTCGCGATATTGCGCTCACCCTCAAACAGCAAGCCATTCCAGTTTTGCAACGCTGTTTTGCCGAGATTGAGACACGGCCTTTCATCAAAATGCGGCGCGCCCATGAGCTCGCCTTGCAGATCGTAAGTCCAGCGATGGATGGGGCAAACAATATTCTGCGCGTTGCCTTTGCCCTTGAGCATGATGGCCTGACGGTGGCGGCATACGTTGTCGATGAGTTCCATGCCCTGCGCGTTGCGGATCAAGGCTTTGCCGTGGCCCATCCATTCCAGCGTGTGATAGTCGCCGGGGTTGGGCGTCATCAATTCATGGCCGACATATCTGGGCGCGCGCGGAAACAGCGTTTGCTGTTCAAGCGCGTAGATCTCGGGATCGACATACCAGGAAACTGGCAACTGCGACCGGCTCTGACGTTTAAGAGGGGTAACTTTCGCGAGCGACATATTCGAGCTTCATCCCGAAAAACAGAAGAAATTGCCGGAACTCCGGCCCAAATAAACCAACAGGGTTTCATTGTGCCCTAACGGGGAATTTTTACAAGATGAATTTATCCATTTGTTTTCGGCAACGCGCAGATGAAATGCAGATGGAAAAAGACCGTACGACCCGGCGGCGTACCGAATCCTGCTTGCCCGCGCAACCGTTTTGCGCTACCCTGCACGGCTTCTGATTCATGGCTTCGCCGCTCCTTTTGAGTATCAAATATGTCGCAACATCTGATGAATACCTATAACCGTCAACCAGTCACGTTTGTCAAAGGCGAGGGCGTCTGGTTGTGGGACGATCAAGGCAAGCGTTATCTGGACGGCCTCGCGGGCGTGGCTGTCAACGGGTTGGGGCACGCGCACCCGAAACTGGTTGAGACCATTTCCGGGCAGGCTGCGCGCCTGATCCATACATCCAACATCTACACCATCGCCGAGCAGGCCGCGCTCGCGGATCGGCTGTGCGCACTTTCCGGCATGGATCGCGTATTTTTCTGCAACTCGGGCTGCGAGGCGAACGAGGCGGCGATCAAGCTCGCGCGGCTTTACGGGCACCAGAAAAATATCGAACATCCCGAAATCATCGTGATGGAAAAGGCGTTCCACGGGCGGACGATGGCAACGCTTTCGGCCACCGGCAATCGCAAGGTGCAGGCTGGGTTTGAGCCGCTGGTTTCCGGTTTTGTGCGCGTGCCGTTTGACGATCTTGAAGCCGTGCGTCAGGTCGCGAAAAACAATCCCGATGTTGTCGCCGTGCTGGTCGAGCCAATACAGGGCGAGGGCGGGGTCATCATTCCAAAAGACAGCAAAGCCTATCTCGAAGGCTTGCGCGAGATTTGCGACAAGCACGGCTGGCTGCTTATGCTGGACGAAGTGCAAAGCGGCATCGCGCGCACCGGAACCTTGTTTGCGTTCCAGCATACCGCCATGCATCCGGATGTAATGACGCTCGCGAAGGGCTTGGGTTCGGGTGTGCCCATAGGCGCGTGCCTCGCCAAAGGCAAGGCGGCTGAAGTATTCCAGCCCGGCAATCATGGTTCCACATTCGGCGGCAACCCGCTTGCGTGCAGTGCCGGTCTTGCGACGCTGGCTGCGATCGACGAAGAAAAAATTTGCGCGCGCGCGCAGGAAGTCGGCGACTTTATTTGCGCGCAGCTGCGCGAAAAACTCGCGGATGTGCCCGGTGTGGTCACGATACGCAACGCGGGCATGCTGATAGGTGTGGAGCTTGATCGTCCGTGCGGCGAACTCGTCGCACAGGCGCTGGCTGCCGGATTGCTTATCAATGTGACGGCGGAGAAGGTGGTTCGTTTGTTGCCGCCGCTCGTGATGAGCAAGGATGAAGGCGGTCAGCTTGCGGAAATGCTCGCGCCGCTCATACGAAATTTTCTAAGCCGATAATCATGGCGATCAAGCATTTTTTGCAATTCAAGGATTTATCCAGAGCGGAACTTGAGTACGTGTTCGAGCGCACGCGCTGGATCAAGGACAAATTCAAGCGCTACGAAACCCATCATCCGCTGTTCGACCGCACGCTGGTGATGATTTTCGAGAAGGCCAGCACGCGCACGCGACTGTCTTTTGAAGCTGGTATGCAGCAACTTGGCGGCGCCGCGATCTATCTCAACACGCGCGATTCGCAACTCGGCCGCGGCGAGCCGGTGGAAGATGCGGCGCAGGTGATTTCGCGCATGAGCGATCTCGTGATGATACGCACCTTTGAGCAGGATATTATCGAGCGCTTCGCCGCCAATTCGCGCGTGCCGGTCATCAACGGCCTCACCAACGAATATCATCCCTGCCAGATACTCGCCGATATTTACACCTTCATCGAACATCGCGGCCCGATACAGGGTAGGACGGTGGCGTGGATAGGCGATTCCAACAACGTCTGCAACACCTGGCTGCAAGCCGCGGAAGTACTGGATTTCAATGTTCACGTCTCCACGCCGCCGGGTTACGAAGTCGAGCCGGAACGCGCCGGACTTTACGGCACCGATCACTTCGAGCAGTTTGCTGACCCCATGGATGCTGCGCGCGGCGCGGATATCGTAACCACCGATGTCTGGACTTCGATGGGATTCGAGGCTGAAAATGAAGAGCGGCGTCGTGATTTCGCTGATTGGCAGGTTGATGCGGACATGCTGAAAGTTGCGGCCAAAGACGCGCTTTTCATGCACTGTCTGCCCGCGCACCGCGGAGAGGAAGTGACCACAGGCGTGATCGACGGCGCGCACAGCGTGGTGTGGGACGAGGCAGAGAATCGCCTGCATACGCAAAAGGCGCTCATGGAGTTTTTGCTGCTTGGGCGAGTGGGAAACTAGAAACCGGATTACACAGGAAAGATTGCAATGAGCGAAGTCAAAAAAGCGGTGCTGGCTTATTCCGGCGGACTGGATACCTCGGTCATCCTTAAATGGTTGCAGGACACCTATCAGTGCGAGGTCGTGACCTTCACCGCCGATCTTGGTCAGAACGAGGAACTGGAACCGGCGCGCGCCAAGGCGCTGAAATTCGGCATCAAGCCGGAAAATATTTTCATCGAGGATTTGCGCGAAGAATTCGTGCGCGATTTCGTGTTTCCCATGTTTCGCGCCAACACCATTTATGAAGGCGAATATCTGCTTGGCACCTCCATCGCGCGCCCGCTCATCGCCAAGCGTTTGATCGAGATCGCCAACCAGACCGGCGCCGACGCCATCGCGCACGGCGCGACCGGCAAGGGAAACGATCAGGTACGTTTTGAACTCGGCGCATACGCGCTCAAGCCCAATGTCAAAATCATCGCGCCCTGGCGCGAATGGGATTTGCTGTCGCGCGAAAAACTGCTGGCCTACGCCGAGCAGCACGGCATTCCGGTTGAAATGAAGCACAAGCAGGGTGGCAGCCCGTATTCGATGGACGCGAATCTGCTGCATATCAGTTACGAAGGTCGCCATCTTGAAGACCCCGCAGCGGAAGCCGAGGAATCCATGTGGCGCTGGAGTGTCAGCCCGGAAAAAGCGCCCGATGCCGCAGAATATCTGGATATCGAATATGTGAGCGGCGATCCGGTCGCGCTCAATGGCAAAAAGCTCGCTCCCCACGAATTGCTCGCTGAATTGAATCGCCTCGGCGGCAAGCACGGCATAGGCCGTCTCGATCTTGTGGAAAATCGCTACGTCGGCATGAAATCGCGCGGATGCTACGAAACGCCGGGTGGCACCATCATGCTCAAGGCGCACCGCGCGATTGAATCGCTCACGCTGGATCGCGAAGTCGCGCACCTCAAGGATGATTTGATGCCGCGCTACGCGAGCCTCATCTACAACGGCTACTGGTGGTCTCCCGAGCGCATCGCGCTGCAAACGCTGATAGATCACACGCAGAAAAACGTCAACGGCTTTGTGCGCGTCAAGCTGTACAAAGGCAATGTCATCGTCGTCGGCCGCGACAGCAAAACGGATTCGCTGTTCGACCCGGGCATCGC
>JAITML010000028.1 GCA_031277395.1 Methylobacillus sp.
CGCCCATTCTGTGAAATTGCGCCGCCTATGCTGTTGCCCGCCTGCATTACACGTTTGTTTATTCTGCGCGTCAGAAGATCAACTTTGCTCAGTCCGCCGTCACGTCCAAACACATAGGCATAGCGTCCATCACGCGAATACACCACCGAAGCATGCGTGAGATCGCCCAGCCCGCTTACTCTGCCGAGCGCAGTGCGTGATGTGGTATTGATGATTTGCACACTGCCCGTGTCGCGCTCGACGACGATGCCGAGGTCACCCGTTCCTTCGAGATGAACTCCGGCGCAAGCGGTAAGGATCAGGCAGAAGATGGCGCCAATGCAACTAGCGCGCATTCGGAAACCCTTTCACTAATTGAATCACAATCCAGTCTGCTTCTTCTTCGGTGAGAAAATCCGACCAGGGCGGCATGGCAGTTCCAGCTCTGCCCTGAAGTATGGTGGCACGCAAGCTTTCCGGTAGTTTGTCGCGCAGATCTTCCGGGCGCAGTGACGGCCCCAGCCCGCCTTTCAGCCTTCCGCCATGACAAGCGCCACAGTCATTACGCACGAGGCTGACGATTTCAATCTGGCGCTCAGGAGAAATACTTTCCCCTGCCCATGCGGAAAAGCCGGGTATTAAAGCCAAAAGAAACGCCGCCCGCGCCCATGTCGGAACAAGATGATGGTCATGGGCACGGGAGCGGCGGGTTACAGGGAAAGTATCCATTCGACGACGCGTTTGAATTCGTCATCGCTCAGTTTTCCGGCATTGGATGACATGGGGATGGGGCCCCATACACCGCTGCCGCCTTCCTTGACTTTCTTGATCAAGAGCGCTTCTGCATCCTTCTGTCCTTTGTACTTGGCGGCAACATCCTTGTACGCTGGGCCAAGGATTTTTTTGTCCACGCTGTGGCAGGCAATGCACCCGCCTTTTTGCATCAGGGCGCTTGCATCTTCCGCGTGCACCGCAGGTGCGACCAGAATGAAACCTCCGGACAGCAATACCGCGACCAATGTTTTCATACCCAAGCCTCCTTTAGTAGATGTCATGCTGCGTGTTATAGACATTGAATTTTCCTGTCGGCGTAATCAGTCGCGGATCACGGATGACGGCTTTCAGTTTGCGTGTTTTATCATCAACGACCACGATCGCGGATTCCTTGTCCTTGGCGCTCCAAACCGAGAACCACACTTCGTCACCGGCCTTGTTGTATTCCGGCTGCACGATACGCTTTGCGCCCTCGCCCAAGCCCGACCATTCGGCAATCGGCAATACCGTGAAGCCCTTGTCGAGATTGTTGATGTCAAACACTGCAACCGACTGGCTGATCTTGGCATCCGGATTGAGCGCGGTATCGACCCACAAGTTTTTCGAATTGGGATGCGTCTTGATGAACAGCGAGCCGCCACCCTGCCCAGTCAATGTGCGGACAACCTTCCACGCTTTGTCCTTGTGCTTGATCGGGTCGGTGCCTATGAGTGAGATAGTCTCGTCACCCAAGTGACCGGTTGCCCATACCGGACCATTTTTTGGATCAACAAAGTTCGCGCCGCGACCAGGGTGCGGTGTTTTGCCCACATCAATCAACGCCGTAAGTTTGTTTTCCTTGGTGTCCACCACAGCCACCTTGTTGGAGGCATTGGCGGCAACGAGGAAGTAACGCCCCGTGGAATCAAATCCGCCGTCATGCAGAAAGCGCGCAGCATCAATAGTCACCGTCTTGAGATTCTTGAGGTCGCTGTAGTTGACCAGCATGATCTTGCCGGTTTCCTTCGCGTTCACAAGAAATTCAGGATGGTAATGCGAGGCAACGATGGAGGCTACACGCGGCTCGGGATGATATTCCTGCTCCGGCGGAACCGTCATGCCACGCGTGGAAACAATTTTTTGCGGCTTGAGCGTGTCACCATCCATGATGACGTACTGCGGCGGCCAATAGGTGCCCGCAATCGCATACTTGTCTTCGTAGCCCTTGTACTTTGAGGTTTCCACCGAACGCGCTTCCAGACCGACCTTGATCTCGGCCACGGTATCCGGCTTGGCCATCCACAAATCAATCAGATTAATACGCGCGTCACGTCCGATTACAAACAGATAACGACCGGAAGCCGACATGCGTGAAATATGCACCGCGTAGCCGGTCTTGATGATGTTCACGATCTTCTTGCTATCGCCGTCAATAAGCGCAATCTCGCCCGCGTCACGCAACGTGACCGAAAGCAGATTCTGGATGTTGAGATTGTTTTCCTTTTTCCTGGGGCGCTGATCGGGCGGCGTAATCAGCTTCCAGCTTGCTTCCATTTCCTTGATACCATATTCAGGCGGAGTCGGAGGCGTTTGCTGCACATAACGCGCCATAAGATCCACCTGCTCATCGGTCAACTCACCGGATGTGCCCCAGTTCGGCATTCCCGCAGGCGAACCGTATTTGATGAACACCTTGAGATAGTCAGTGCCGTTGGGCAACGTTACATCCGGTGTCAACGGCTTGCCGGTCGCGCCCTTGCGCAACACGCCATGACATCCGGCGCAGCGCTGAAAATAAATATCCTTCGCCTGTTCGAATTCCTTCGCAGTCATCGGCGGCGCCTTCGGATTAACGTCCTGATGCATTTCCACGTTTTCGAGCGGCGAGCCACCGGCGTGGTAATTTCCCTCAATTTCGCTGTTACTATTGCTGTCGTTCACGTCAACGGCATATGCTGCGCTGACCGCCAACACCAATGCAGATACCGCCAATCTGCCCATCCATTTTATGCTACGCATGATCAATACTCCCAGCTTGAAGTTTGAAAAAACAAGTTCCGAATAATTAAGAAAAAGAATGGATGAATTCAGGCTTGCCTTCCTTGATACAGGTCAAGTTTAAGAAATACGCTATCGGGTAAATTGCAGACATGAATATTCATCTATCATTCCAGCGTGATAAGCATCTGCATGTTGGTCATGTTTTTCTTGTGGGCGCAGGCCCCGGTGACCCGGATTTGCTCACGCTGCGTGCGTTACGTCTCATGCAGGAAGCTGACGTAGTGGTGTATGACGCACTGGTGTCGGACGACGTGATGAATCTGGTTCGCAAGGAAGCGGAACGTATTTATGTGGGGAAAAAATCAGGCAATCACGCGCTGCCGCAAGAAGAGATCAACGCGCTATTGATCACACTCGCGCAACAAGGCAGAAATGTGTTGCGACTAAAGGGCGGTGACCCGTTTATCTTCGGGCGCGGTGGAGAAGAAGTTGAAGCGCTCGCGGCGCACGGCGTTCCGTTTCAGGTAATCCCCGGCATTTCTGCCGCCAACGGCATCGCATGTTATGCGGGCATCCCGCTCACGCACCGCCAATATGCGCAATCCGTGCTCTACGTCACCGGCCATCTGTGCAGCGGAAAACTTGATCTCGACTGGGTCGCGCTCACCCGCCCGCGTCAGACGGTGGTGATCTACATGGGTTTGAGCGCGCTCCCCGTGATTTGCGAAAAACTCATTGAACACGGCTTGCCGTCATCGCATCCGATTGCCGTAGTGCAACATGGAACAACCGTGGAACAGCGCATCGTGAGCGGCACGCTGGAAACGATAGCCGACCAAGTGACAGCATCCAAACTGCAATCTCCCAGCCTTATCTTGCTCGGCAATGTGGTGCCGTTGAGTGAATGTCTGGGATGGTATGCGCCAGTTAAAGATGCCGAATTACCCTCGCTTTCAGTTGTGGGAGTGGCGGGGTAATATGGTTGCTAAATGAACGAAGTAAGTACACGGGCAGGCCTGAGACCCGCCGTGCATATCTCACGCCGCCTTTTTCACCGTCTTCTTCACCGGCTTTTTGGTTCTTGTCCCGCGCTCGGGAAGCAATATGCTAGCCAGTTTCTTCTCGCGTTGATGCAGAAGGTCAGCGAGCGTATATTTATCAAATATCGAGAACAAGGCAACCTGGGCTTCGCGCAAAACTTCGACGAGATTGCATGCGCTCTGGATGCAGCAGTCGGACTTTCTCGTCGTGCAAGGCAAAAAACCAGTCTGATTTTCGGTGAAGCGTATCACCTTGCCAATATTGATCTTTTCCGGCGTACGCGCGAGCCGCATACCGCCGCCTTTACCGCGCACGGTTTGGATGAACCCGCCCAGCCCCAACTGATGCACCACCTTGGTCATATGATTCTCGGAAATATCATAAACCTTGGCAATCTCGGCTATCGTCGCCAGCCTTTCCTGTTGCAGGGAAAGATAAACCAGTGCACGTATACTGTAATCGGTAAATTTAGTCAGCCTCATAAGTTTTCTTCCGAATTGTATTTGTAGAAAATAAGTTCTATTAAAACATGTCTAGCCCTACTAAACAAAATAATTTTGCCAATTCATCCTGCAAAATATATGAGATAATAACATCCAGTTTAATCTTCACTCGTGACGAAAAATTGCATGACGCTTGAGTTGGTCTGCCCCGCCGGGAATCTTCCGGCGCTTAAAACCGCGATTGATCACGGCGCCGACTGTGTGTATATCGGTTTTCGCGATAATACCAATGCACGCGCTTTCCCCGGACTTAACTTTGATGTCGCCACCATGCGTGAGGGTGTGCAATATGCGCATCGCAAAGGTAAAAAAGTACTACTCGCGCTCAATACTTTCCCCCAAACTTCGACTTGGACGAAGTGGCAGCAGGCCGTAGATCAGGCCATGGAAACCGGCGTGGACGCGATCATTCTCGCCGACCCCGGCCTCATGCGTTACGCAAGTCACACTTATCCTGATTTACGCCTGCATCTTTCGGTGCAAGGCTCGGCCACCAGCTACGAAGCCATCAACTTTTACCACGAACATTTTGGCATACAGCGCGCAGTACTGCCGCGCGTGCTTTCGCTCGCGCAGGTGGAAAACGTGGTGAAAAACACGAATGTGGAAATTGAGCTGTTCGGTTTCGGCGGCTTGTGCGTCATGGTCGAAGGGCGTTGCGTGCTATCGTCCTATGCCACGGGCGAATCACCCAATACTGCAGGCGTATGTTCCCCGGCCAAGGCAGTGCGTTGGGAGCAAACGCCCAAAGGACTGGAATCACGCCTCAATGGAATCTTGCTGGATCGTTACGAGGCAGGCGAAAAAACCGGCTATCCGACGCTGTGTAAAGGCCGCTTTGAAGTCGAAGATGAAACCTACTACGCCATTGAAGAGCCGACCAGTTTGAACACACTGGAGCTGCTGCCGGAAATGCTTGCGATGGGTATCGCCGCCATCAAGATTGAAGGCCGTCAACGCAGCTCCGCGTATGTTGAACAAGTTACCAAAATATGGCGTGCAGCCATTGATGAAGCACAACGCAATGCCGACCACTATACCGTGCAAACCGCATGGACAGCACAACTCGACAATCTCGCCGAAGGGCAGCAACACACGCTGGGCGCATATCATCGTCCATGGAAATAAAAAGCACCATGAAGCTTTCTCTGGGTTCCGTCTTGTATTACTGGCCACGCCAGAAATTACTGGATTTTTACGCACAAGCCGCTGACTGGCCGGTGGACATCGTCTATCTCGGCGAAGTTGTGTGCTCGCGCCGCCACGAATTTCGTCTCGATGACTGGTTGCAAACTGCGGAAATGCTGGCCGCATCCGGCAAGGAAGTTGTGCTCGCCACACAAGCGCTCATTGAATCCGAATCCGATCTCAAAACCTTGCGCCGCATTGCAAGCCATGATTATTTCCGCATTGAAGCCAACGATATCGCTGCCGTGCGCCTCGCTCAAGGCAAACCTTTTGTCGCAGGCACTCACATCAACGTTTACAATCCGCAAACGCTGGAATGGCTGGCCGAAGCCGGCGCATTCCGCTGGGTCATGCCGGTTGAAATGTCGCGCACATTGTTGCATGAGTTGCTCGCGCAAAATGCGCGCAAACTGGAAACCGAAATTTTTGCCTACGGACGTTTACCGCTTGCTTTTTCCGCACGCTGTTTTACCGCGCGCCGCTACAATCTACCCAAAGACAGCTGCAATTTTCACTGCCTGGAAGCGCCGTATGGAATGACGCTAAATACCCGTGAAGGCCAGCCCTTTCTTGCGATCAATGGCACACAAACACAATCTGCGAGCGTTTACACGCTCATGGAAGAATTGGAAGAGCTGGCGGATTGCGCCGATGTGCTGCGCATCAGTCCACAACCAGAACACACGGGCGAGATAGTCGCGCTGTTCCGTTCCGCCATTGACGGCATCACAACCGCCACGCAAGCCGCACATGCACTTGCCTCTTTTCTGCCCGCTGAACCTTGCAACGGTTACTGGCACGGTCGCGCCGGGATCGATCATTCAAGCCATCCAACACAAGGAATGCACACATGAGCTTTCCGCAATTCCGCTTCCCCACCGCCGCAGCCACCGTGGTTGCACAGCTGCCCGTATTTCCGCCCTCGTTTATGCTTGCGCGCATATTGAACGCCGTGTTCAAACGCTCCATCGAACGGCAGGATTTTCAGCTACTCTACGGCAAACGTATCGTTATCCGCATCAGTGACATTGGCGTGCAGATGTATTTCACCGTGGATGAAAAAGGATTTCGCGCCATTGAAAAAACCGCGCAACCCGATCTCGCCTTCATCGCTACTGCGCATGATTACTACCTGCTTGCCTCGCGCCAGAAAGATCCCGACGCACTATTCTTCAATCGCCGCCTGCTGGTCGAAGGCGATACGGAATTGGGGCTCATCGCCAAAAATACACTGGATGGATTGGAGTTGCCCCAGTGGGTGCAGCGTCCTCCTTCACCTAAAGATTTGCTGGCGAAATTTTTCTAAAGTGAGAGATGGGTTTCAGGCCTGTTCGTGCCTCATGCGATGATTTATTGATTTGTATCAAGGATGCCACGCGGCACCCGTGCTCATATGTAAATTTGACACGAACAAATATCCAGCATGACTACGCACTCGCATTACAAAACCCTGCCGCTCATCTATGCCTGCTCCGGCTGTTCGAGCGCCGCGCAAACCGCCAACTACATCGCGCTCAAACTTGATCGTGATGGCAGCGCGGAAATGTCCTGCATCGCAGGTGTGGGCGGCGACGTGCCGCATCTCGTCAAGATCGCCCGCTCCGGCCGTCCCCTTATTGCGCTCGACGGTTGCCCTCTCGCCTGCACGCTTAGCTGCCTGCAACAACGCGGACTAAAAGCCGATTACCATCTGCAACTGCACGAACACGGCGTGAAAAAGAAATATCATGCGAATTTTGATCAGGAACAAGCCGATCAGGTTGCAGAAATCGTAACAAAAGAAGCGCGCCGGTTGCGAGATCAGGCAGCTATGCAGGATTCAGGCGATAGATAACAGGATTCAGAAAAACCAGCATATTCGTCCCTTCGACGTCATTTCCGCGTGCGCGGAAATAACGAAGGTAGGCGTGAGAAAAGGCATCGACAGTCATCGTGGCTCGACTGCCCACCACGACCGATAATGCCGATGCCTGGAGCGGCTACCCGAACTTTATTCAGAAGGTGTACATCACCGTCGCCCAGATCTTTTCGGTGTCGAACTTGCGAGCGGCGTTGTATTTGTCGTCTTCCTGGAAGTCAGCATATTCGAGCTTGCCCATCCATTTGTTCCAGGTGTAGGCAACGGACAGATTCAGTTCCTTGCCGTAGCGATCACCGGTTCCGGGGCCGGCGGGGGTGGTGAAATCCTTGTCTGATTTGATCCAGTGATATTCGCCGAGCAACTGGATGCCTTGCACTTTTCCGCCGAAGGAGAGGAAAGTATCCTTGATGCCTTCATTGGGAGTCACCACAAGCAGATCAGCCCAGCCCTGGAATAAATGGTTGGTGCCTAGCGGCGTCTGGAAGGCATAGAGGCTGCCGTCACGCCCCCGGTTGCTGGACAGTACTTCGTGGTCGATGCGCGCGTACCAGCTTTGGTACTGGGCGCCACCGCCGAATTTCAGATAATGCGCGTCAATTTTGCTGAGGCCGTCCTTGTAGTCGTCCTGTTTGGCGTATTCGGCGGTGTACAGCACTTTCCAGTCATCGTTGATGCCATGCGCGCCGTCAAG
>JAITML010000030.1 GCA_031277395.1 Methylobacillus sp.
CCCGGGACGGATGTCAGGCAATCAATTAGCCCTGAATGGTGAGAAGCAACACACAACGCCATGACTTCGCCAGCAATGTGTGCCAACTTGTTTTGACCTGAAAGATGCTGCCAGATGAACTGCGCCCCGCTGGTGGAGTGGTCAATTTTTCCACGCAAGCCTTTGGCATCAACAAACTCTTCATCTTCGTCCTGATTCAGCAACCCTGTCGCCGACTGAATATAGGTCTGGAATGCTGCGCTATATTTACCAAGATCATGCAAGAGGCCAATTAACTCTCCCTGCTTTGCAAGCCCAATCTTTTCCGCGAAGTCTGAGCTTAGCTTGGAAACATCATAGAGGTGTTTTTCTAATGTTTGGATTTCACCATTCTTGCGTACATGGGCAATGTAATTTTTTTGTGAACTCGTGTCTGTATTCATTGCAACACAATCCTCATATACCCATTGATGTCAAACCGCTAGAACACTGACGTATCCCGCCCTGCCATAGTCAAGAATCTTTTGATCGCGCGTAACCAGGGTGTAACCGCCCATACGTGCCGTGGCGACTAGGAGGCGATCAGCCGGGTCGGCATGAAACTCTCCGGGTAATTCATTGCTTTCAACCACAACGGCGGGACTGTCGAGCGCAACCAGTCGCACAGCGGGATGTGAGAGTGCGCGCTCAACCCAAGCTGTTGTAGGCATGGCAAGATTCAGTCGTCCTTTGGTGGCGAGTAGCGCCGTTTCCCACACAGAAATAATCGATACATGCAACGGCTGATTTCGGTCAGAGGTAGCCAAACGTTTCTGCATGGCAGGTTTAAATACATCAGGCACTCCGAATGACAACCATATCCAGACATGCGTATCCAGCAGAAGCGGCCTGTCCGATGTACTCATGATGTTTTGTCTTTCAGCGGGACAGGCGCATACAGATCGTCTTCATCACCAGTTTCTGCTGACCAGTGTTCAAATGAAATATCGACAATGTCACCAGCGATTTCTCCTGTGCCTTTCATGTAGCCAAACAAATTTGGGAGCGGCGCTTCGGCCTCGATGGGAACAACGCGCGCAACGGGTTTACCACGTTTGGTAATCACCAGCGGCTGATGCGTCACCGCAACATTATCAATAAGTTTCAAGCACTTGGCCTTAAATTCGGCAGCATTGATGTTCATGGCAAACCCTCATGACTAGTTAGAGTGGTCATATTACCTCTAAATCGGGCAGTTGACCATAATCAAGCGCCGGGAATGTACAAGAGCATCTTTCACTCTCCAACCACCTTCGCGCGAACTCTGGCGTCGAATTTTTCCTTGTTGATGAC
Organism: Methylobacillus sp.; assembly: GCA_031277395.1. Classification (GTDB taxonomy): domain Bacteria; phylum Pseudomonadota; class Gammaproteobacteria; order Burkholderiales; family Methylophilaceae; genus MM2. The sequence goes on from JAITML010000030.1 coordinate 1,312, forward strand.
AAACCGTTCGTGACGGCTCTTAAAACGAATGCAAGTTTCTCTTGACTTGCACCGGGTTAGGCCTGACAATCGCGGGTTTCGGCGGTTGGCGGTAAATTTCCAGATAAATGCTCTTGCGAGCATTTATTTTTGTGTAGCACTCGGTTCGGATAATGGGATGTCAAAACAAATCGGTCTTTGGCAGATAGGCGCAATTTTGCTGGTTAGCCTCGCGGCATTTTTGCTCGTGGGCGCGCATGGCGCGTTGTCGGCGTTGGCCGGAGGCTTCGCGGTTTGGGTGGGCAGCCAGTTGGGTGCGTGGAGCATGAAGCGCTCCAAGGCGATTTCGGGAACAGCCGGGCTGGCTCTGCTGGTGTTGCTCAAGGCCGAGGTCATCAAGATTATTGCGGTCGCCCTTTTGCTGCTGCTGACGTTCAAGTTGTATGCGGCGCATTTGGTGCCGTTGGCGCTGATCGCCGGGCTGGCTGTGGCGGCGCTGCTTTCCGGCATTGGCATCATGCGCGTGAATGAATCAAACGATTGAGGTTTTAACGAATGGCAAGCGAAACAGCACTGACACCGACCAGTTATATTGAGCACCATCTGGGCTTCAATTCCAGTTCAGTAGGCAATGGCGCTTTCTGGACGCTGCATGTGGATACGCTCATCATGTCCGTGTTGCTGGGCGTGGTGGTTTTCGGTTTTCTCTGGTGGGTGGTGCGCGGCGCGACTTCAGGCGTGCCTACCAAGCGTCAGGCGACGGTCGAGTTGCTTATGGAGTTTGTCGATAACCAGGTCAAAAGCATTTTCCACGGCAACCGCCATGCGTTTCTTGCCCCCACGGCGCTGACCGTGTTTGTCTGGGTGTTTTTCATGAATGCGATGGACTTTCTGCCCATCGATATTATGTCCACGATCTATGGCTGGCTTGGTTTGCACAGCTGGCGCAGCGTTCCGACTTCCGATATCAACGCGACCTTCGCGCTTGCGTTGTCGGTATGGCTGCTCATGATCTTCTTCAGCATCAAGGTCAAGGGTTTGGGCGGCTGGATACACGAACTGTTCTGCTCGCCCTTCGGCACGAATCCCCTGCTGTGGTTACCCAATTTTCTGTTCAACCTGATTGAATATGTTTCCAAGCCGCTGTCGCACTCGTTGCGTTTGTTCGGCAACATGTACGCGGGCGAAATCATCTTTTTGTTGCTCGGCATGTGGGCCGCGACCGGCCTCGTCGGTACAGCCGCCAGTGCGGTGCTGGGCGCAGGCTGGGCGATCTTCCACATCCTGATCGTGACCTTGCAGGCATTCATTTTCATGATGCTGACCGTGGTGTATATCGCCATGGCGCATGAAAGCCACTGATTTATTTGAGTTTTATTTGATTGTTTGATTAACCCTGATTGAAAGGAATTACAATGGAAAGCTTACAATTTCTGGCGCAGATCCAAGCTTACACCGGCATCGGTATCGGCCTGATTATCGGTCTCGGTGCCGCGGGTGCTTGTGTCGGCATCGGCATCATGTGTGCCAGTTTTTTGGAAGGCGCTGCTCGCCAGCCGGAAATGATCCCTTCGCTGCAAGCCAAGGTCTTCCTGCTGCTGGGTCTGATTGACGCCTCCTTCATTATCGGTGTCGGTCTGGCCATGATGTTCGCCTTCGCTAACCCGTTGCTGAGCGTTATTCCCAAGTAATCGTTCGCGTGCGATCAGCTAGTCGTTAGGAGTTCAAATGGATATCAACCTGACCTTAATCGCGCAAGCGGTGACTTTCGCCATTCTGATCTGGTTTACGGTGAAGTTTATATGGCCGCCGTTGCTTCGTGCCATCGAGGCGCGCCAGAAGCAGATCGCCGATGGCCTCGCGGCCGGTGAGCGCGGCAAGGAAGAATTGGCGCAGGCTGCCGAGCGCGCCACCCAAGAGGTAAATGGCGCCAGGGAAAAGGCAACCGGCATCATCGCGCAAGCAGAAAAGCGCGCCGCCGAAATCATTGAGGAAGCCAAAGGTCACGCCAAAATCGAGGGTGATCGCATCCTGACCGGTGCGCGCGCCGAGATTGACCAGGAGGTTAATCGTGCCAAGGAAGGCTTGCGTCAGCAGGTTTCTCTGCTCGCCGTGGCCGGTGCGGAAAAAATCCTGCGTCGTGAAATCGATGCCAAGGCGCATGGCGACATGCTTGCCGCAATCGCCAACGATCTGTAGGACAAGGCGAACACATCATGGCTGAAGCAGTCACTATTGCAAGACCTTACGCCGTGGCGGTATTCCGTCTGGCCAGGGAAAAAAATACGCTGGCGAAATGGTCCGACATGCTGGCGCTTGCCGGTGCCGTTGTTGCGAATCCGCAGATACATGAGGTTATTGACGACCCCAGGTTCGAGTCCGCCGAAATCGAGCGCCTCATGCAGAAAATCTGCGGTGACAAGCTCAACGCGGAGGGCGGCAATCTCATCAAGCTGTTGATCGAATATGGCCGCCTTGCGCTGCTGCCGGAAATCGCGCACATCTATGAAGAGTTGAAGGCGCAGGACGAAGGCACGCTGGAAGCGGAAATCACCGCCTCCGCCGCGCTCACGGATGTTCAGGTTCAAACATTGGTTGACCGCTTGCAGAAAAAGTTCGGCAAGAAAGTCGAAGCCAGCGTTCATGTCGATCCCGAAATTATTGGCGGGATCAAAATTGTTATCGGCGATACGGTCATTGACGCTTCAGTCCGCGGCCAGTTGCAAAATTTGGCCTACACGCTGAAAAGTTAGGAGAAAGTAATGCAGTTATCCACATCAGAAATCAGTGAACTGATTAAGAGCCGGTTGGAGAATTTCTCCACCAGCGCCGAAGCGCGTACCCAGGGTACCGTGATTTCGGTGACGGACGGCATCGTTCGCATCCACGGCCTGTCCAACGTGATGGCCGGTGAAATGATCGAATTTCCGGGTAATACCTATGGCTTGGCGCTCAACCTTGAACGCGATTCCGTCGGCGCCGTGGTGCTCGGCAGCTATGAGCAGATCACCGAAGGCGACACCTGCAAATGCACGGGCCGCATTCTGGAAGTGCCGGTCGGCCCCGAACTCGTTGGTCGCGTCGTGAATGCGCTGGGTCAGCCGATTGACGGCAAAGGCCCGATCAACGCCAAACTCACCGACAAGATTGAAAAAGTCGCGCCGGGCGTGATTGCGCGTCAATCCGTTTCGCAACCGGTGCAAACCGGTTTGAAATCCATCGATTCCATGGTGCCTATCGGACGCGGACAGCGCGAACTCATCATCGGCGACCGCCAGACCGGCAAGACCGCTGTTGCGATTGACGCGATCATCAACCAGAAGGGTCAGAACATGACCTGTATCTACGTTGCGATCGGCCAGAAGGCTTCCACGATTGCCAACGTGGTGCGCAAGCTCGAAGAATATGGCGCGATGGAATACACCATTGTCGTGGCCGCTTCCGCTTCCGATTCCGCCGCGCTGCAATTCCTTGCGCCGTATGCGGGTTGTACCATGGGCGAATATTTCCGCGATCGCGGCCAGGATGCGCTGATTGTGTACGATGACCTGACCAAGCAGGCCTGGGCTTACCGTCAAATCTCCCTGTTGCTGCGCCGCCCGCCGGGTCGTGAAGCCTATCCGGGCGACGTGTTCTATATCCACTCCCGTTTGCTGGAACGCGCCGCGCGCGTGAATCCGGAATTTGTGGAGAACTTTACCAAGGGTGAAGTGAAGGGCAAAACCGGCTCGCTGACCGCGCTGCCCATCATCGAAACGCAGGCCGGCGACGTATCCGCCTTCGTTCCGACCAACGTGATTTCAATTACCGATGGCCAGATCTTCCTTGAAACCGACTTGTTCAACGCCGGTATCCGTCCCGCGATCAACGCGGGTATTTCGGTGTCCCGTGTCGGTGGTGCTGCACAGACCAAGGTCATCAAAAAGCTCGGCGGTGGTGTGCGTCTCGCACTCGCGCAATACCGTGAACTGGCTGCATTCGCGCAGTTTGCTTCCGACCTCGACGAAGCGACTCGCAAGCAACTGGAACGCGGCCGTCTGGTGACCGAGCTTATGAAGCAAACCCAGTACACGCCGCTGTCCATTTCCGACATGGCGGTGTCGCTGCTGGCCGCCAACCAGGGCTATCTGGACGATGTGCCGGTTAACAAGGTGCTGGCATTTGAATCCGCGCTGCACTCCTTCCTCAAGTCCAAGCACAAGGGGCTCATGGACAAGATTGAGGAGACCAAGGATCTGGGCGGCGACGACCAGAAGGCATTGGAAGCCGCGATCCAGGAATTCAAGGCGAACAACGCTTACTAAGCGGAGAGCGAAATGGCTGGCAGCAAGGAAATCCGAACCAAGATCAAGAGCGTGGAAAACACGCGCAAGATCACCAAGGCCATGGAGATGGTGGCTGCGTCCAAGATGCGCAAGGCGCAGGAACGGATGCGGCATGCCCGCCCTTACGCGGAAAAAATCCGCAATGTGGCGGCGCACCTTTCGCACGCGCACCCCGAGTACAAGCACCCGTTTGTGGTGAAGCGCGAAGAAGTCAAAAACATCGGCCTCATCGTCGTGACTTCCGACAAGGGTTTGTGTGGTGGCCTTAATACCAATGTGCTGCGTCTGGCGATCAATCAGATGAAGCGCTGGGAAAGCGAAGGCCGCGGCATTCAGGTGACTGCGGTTGGCAACAAGGGCCTGGGTTTCATGAGCCGGGTCGGTGCGAATGTGAAATCCCAGGTTATCGGCCTTGGCGATGCGCCGCACATGGACAAGCTCATCGGGCCGATCAAGGTGATGCTGGACGCGTATGTCGCGGGTGAGGTTGATCAGGTGCATATCGTCTATACACGTTTTATCAACACCATGAAGCAGGAACCCGTGATGGAGCAGATGCTGCCGCTGACCGGCGATTTTCTGGTCGTGGACAGCAAGAGCACCCCTGTCAAGGGCAAGGTGACAGCGAGCGATGTGGTGCAAAGCGTCATGCAAATGGGCGTGGCGCAAGGCTACTGGGATTATATCTACGAACCGGATGCCGCCGAAGTCGTGCACGACCTGATGGTGCGCTATACCGAATCGCTGGTGTATCACTCCGTGGCGGAAAACATGGCGTCCGAGCAAAGCGCGCGTATGGTGGCGATGAAATCCGCGTCGGATAACGCGAAAAACGTCATTGGTGAACTGAAGCTGATTTACAACAAGGCGCGTCAGGCGGCGATCACCAAGGAAATTTCCGAAATCGTCGGCGGCGCTGCCGCAGTATAAATGAATCAATCGTTTGAGGAATTCAAAATGAGTCAAGGCAAAATTGTTCAATGTATCGGCGCTGTCGTTGACGTGGAGTTTCCGCGCGACCAACTGCCCAAAGTCTATGAAGCACTGCTGCTGGATGAGGAAGGCGGCACCGCAGAAGCGGGTCTCACGCTGGAGGTGCAGCAGCAATTGGGCGACGGTGTGGTGCGCACTATTGCGCTGGGTTCCAGCGACGGTCTGTCGCGCGGCATGAAGGTCAAGGGCACCGGTGGCCCGATTTCCGTGCCGGTCGGCCACGGCACTCTGGGCCGCATCATGGATGTGCTGGGTCGTCCCATCGACGAGGCCGGTGATATCCAGGCCGAGGAAAAGCGTTCCATCCACCAGAAAGCGCCTAGCTTCGAAGAGTTGTCTCCTTCGGTTGACCTGCTGGAAACCGGCATCAAGGTGATTGACTTGGTTTGCCCGTTCGCCAAGGGCGGCAAGGTCGGCTTGTTCGGCGGCGCGGGTGTGGGCAAGACCGTGAACATGATGGAACTCATCAACAACATCGCCAAGCAGCACAGCGGTTTGTCGGTGTTTGCGGGCGTGGGCGAGCGTACCCGCGAGGGCAATGATTTCTACCACGAAATGAAGGACTCCAACGTTCTCGACAAGGTGGCGATGGTGTTCGGGCAGATGAACGAGCCGCCGGGCAACCGTCTGCGCGTGGCGCTTACCGGTCTGACCATGGCCGAGCGTTTCCGTGACGATGGCCGCGACATTCTGTTCTTCGTTGACAATATCTACCGTTACACGCTGGCCGGTACCGAAGTGTCCGCGCTGCTGGGTCGTATGCCGTCCGCTGTGGGTTATCAGCCGACGCTGGCCGACGAAATGGGCAAGCTGCAAGAGCGCATTACTTCAACCAAAACCGGTTCGATCACCTCGATCCAGGCCGTGTATGTTCCTGCGGATGACTTGACCGACCCGTCTCCCGCAACGACCTTCCAGCACTTGGATTCCACGGTCGTGCTGTCGCGTGACATTGCCGCGCTGGGCATCTACCCCGCCGTTGATCCGCTCGACTCCACCTCGCGTCAGCTTGACCCGCAAGTTGTTGGCGAAGAGCACTACACCGTTGCTCGCGCCGTGCAGTCCACGCTGCAACGTTACAAGGAACTGCGTGACATCATCGCGATTCTCGGCATGGATGAACTTTCTCCGGAAGACAAGCTGGCCGTGGCGCGCGCGCGCTAGATTCAGCGCTTTCTGTCGCAGCCGTTCCACGTTGCCGAAGTGTTTACCGGCAGCCCCGGCAAATACGTGCCGCTCAAGGAAACGATCAAGGGCTTCAAGGCCATTGTCAGCGGCGAATACGACCACCTGCCAGAACAGGCGTTCTACATGGTCGGCGGCATCGAAGAAGCTGTCGAAAAGGCCAAGACCCTTCAATAAAGGCTGAACGAACATGGCGACAACCATACATCTCGACGTGGTCAGCGTGGAAGCGTCCATCTTCTCCGGCGTGGCGGAATATGTCATCGCGCCGGCGGTGATGGGCGAAGTCGGTATTTATCCGAACCATGCGCCCATGATTGCCAAGCTCAAGCCCAACGCGGAACTGCGCGTCAAGATACCGGATCAGGACGAGAAAACGCTGATCTTCATTTCCGGTGGCCTGCTTGAAGTGCAGCCCGGCGTGATTACCGTGCTGGCTGATACGGCCATTCGCGGTCAGGATCTCGACGAGGCGCGTGTGCTGGAAGCCAAACGCCAGGCCGAAGAAGCCATGCAGCACCGCTCCTCCGAAATGGACTACGCCAAGGCGCAAGCTGAGCTCGCAACGGCGATGGCGCAATTGCAGGTAATCGAGAAAATGCGCAAAGGCAAAGCGATCCACTAATCGTTACCGGAAGTGAATGAGAAGGCAGTCGGAAGGCTGCCTTTTTGTTTTATACTTGTGACCTATCATGCCCATGTCGTCGCTCCCGCTCAATGTCGTAATTCTCGCTGCCGGAAAAGGCACGCGCATGCATTCCGATTTGCCCAAGGTGCTGCACAAGCTCGCGGGGCGCCCGCTGGTGCAGCATGTGCTGGATGTCGCCGTCAAACTTCACGCGCAAAAAATCTGCGTCATCTATGGTCACGGCGGCGAGGCTGTGCCGCAGGCAATGACCGGATACGATGCGAAGTTCGTATTGCAGGAACCGCAACTCGGTACCGGACATGCGGTGCAGCAAGCCCTGCCGCATTTATCCGATGACAGTCTTACCCTGATTTTGTATGGTGATGTGCCGCTGACGCAGCCGGAGACCTTGCAACAGATGTTGCTTGCGCCCGATGCATTGACCTTGCTTACGATCAAGCTCGCCGACCCCACCGGCTATGGTCGCATTGTGCGCGACGCGCAAGAGCGCATCACGCGCATCGTCGAGGAAAAAGACGCAACGCCTGCGGAACGCGTGATTACCGAAATCAATACCGGCATTCTTGCTGCGCCCACGCGCTTGTTGCGCGGCTGGCTGCAACAACTGCGCAATGACAACGCGCAAGGCGAGTTCTATCTTACCGACATTGTTGCGATGGCCGTGGCGCAAGGCGTGGAGGTGCGCGCCGCGCATCCGGCGCATGAATGGGAAGTGCAAGGCGTGAACAGCCGTGTCCAAATGGCGCAACTGGAACGCGTCTGGCAGCGTGAATTGGCGCGCGGATTCATGGAGCGTGGTTTGTCGCTAGCCGACCCGGAGCGCATTGATGTGCGTGGTACGCTGACCTTTGATCGCGATGCGGAAATTGATGTCGGCTGCATATTTGAAGGCACGGTGCATCTCGGCAAAAATGTGAAAGTAGGCGCTTACAGCATCGTGCGCGACAGCACGATAGGCGACGGAACACACATCGCGCCCTACAGCCACATCGAGGATGCCACCATAGGCGCGGATTGCCGCATCGGTCCTTATGCGCGCATTCGCCCTGGTGCCACGCTTGGCGAGGACGTGCATATCGGCAATTTCGTCGAAATAAAAAACAGCGACATCGCGGCGCACAGCAAGGCCAACCATTTGAGCTACATCGGCGACGCAACGGTGGGCAGCAACGTCAATATCGGCGCGGGTACGATCACCTGCAATTACGATGGCGCGAACAAGCATCGCACGGTGATCGGCGACGGCGCATTTATCGGTTCGGATACGCAACTCATCGCGCCAGTCACGGTAGCGGCCGGAGCTACGATAGGTGCGGGATCCACGATTGTGAGTGACGCGCCGGAAAATGCGCTCACGCTGTCACGCGCGAAACAGGTTACCGTGACGGGCTGGCAGCGCCCGGCAAAAGGCAAGAAGAAATAACATGTGCGGAATCGTAGGCGCAATCTCGCACCGCAACGTCGTCCCCATCCTTATCGAAGGTTTGAGCCGGCTCGAATATCGCGGCTATGACTCCGCCGGCATCGCGCTTCTGGCCGGTGACATCAAGCGCGTCCGTGCCGTGGGTCGCGTGGCGGAATTGCAGCAGAAAGCCGCTGCCGAAAATCTGAGCGGTACCGTCGGCATCGGCCACACGCGCTGGGCAACGCACGGCGGCGTGACCGAATCCAACGCGCACCCGCACGTTTCCGGTGGCGACATTGCGGTGGTGCACAACGGCATTATTGAAAATCACGAAGAGCAACGCGCGCGGCTCAAAGAGCTGGGCTATGTGTTCGAGTCGCAAACCGATACCGAAGTCATCGCGCATCTGATTCATCATTATTGCGAACAAGGCGGCGATCTGTTTCAAGCCGTGCGGCAGGCCGTGGCAGAGCTTACGGGCGCCTATGCGATCGCGGTCATAAGCCTGCGCCAGCCGGATATCATGGTGTGCGCGCGGCAGGGTTGTCCGCTGCTGATCGGGTTGGGTGACGACGAAAATTTTATCGCGTCCGATGTGTCGGCGGTACTCTCCGCCACGCGCCGCGTGATCTATATGGAAGACGGCGATGTCGCGGAGTTGCGTCAGGGCAGTGTTACGCTGCTGGATAGCCGGGGGCAGCCAACCGAGCGCAAAATACATTTGAGCACAGTGTCGCTTGCTTCATTGGAGCTGGGCCCTTATACCCACTTCATGCAGAAAGAGATCCACGAGCAACCGCGCGCGCTGACCGATACCATCGAAGCGGTGATTGATGACAGCGCATTCAGCGCGGCCTTGTTCGGGCAGGATGCGGCGGATGTTTTCGCGCGCGCGGACAGCATTTTGATACTCGCCGCAGGCACCAGTTACTACGCCGGATTAACGGCGAAATACTGGCTGGAAAGCATCGCCCGCATTCCGGCCAATGTGGAAATCGCGAGTGAATATCGCTACCGCGCCTCGGTCGCCAATCCGCGTCAACTCATTATCACCATCTCGCAATCCGGCGAAACGCTGGATACGATGGAAGCGCTCAAACACGCCAAGTCACTGGGCCAGGAATTGACGCTCGCGATCTGCAATGTGCAGGAAAGCGCGATTCCGCGCGCTTCGCGTCTTGTGTTTTACACTCGCGCAGGTGCCGAAATCGGTGTGGCTTCCACCAAGGCATTTACGACCCAACTGACCGGTTTATTCGTGCTTGCGGCTACGCTTGCGAAGCAGCGTGGCGTGCTCGCGCCGGAACAGGAACAAAAATTTCTCGATGCGCTGCGCTATCTTCCCGGTAGCGTGCAACACGCGCTCAATCTCGAACCGCAGATCCGCGAATGGGCGCGCCTGTTCGCGGACAAACATAACGCGCTTTTCCTTGGCCGCGGTGTGCACTACCCCATCGCGCTTGAAGGCGCGCTCAAACTCAAGGAAATTTCCTATATCCACGCCGAAGCCTACCCCGCCGGTGAGCTCAAACACGGCCCGCTCGCGCTGGTTGATCGCGACATGCCGGTTGTCGTGATCGCCCCCAATGACGCCCTGCTCGAAAAAGTAAAATCCAATATGCAGGAAGTCAGCGCGCGCGGCGGCGAATTGTTCGTTTTTGCCGATCTCGACAGCCACTTTACCGCCAGCGAAGGTGTCCACGTCATCCGCACTCCGCGCCATGTCGGCGCGCTCTCACCCATTCTGCACACCGTTCCGGTGCAACTTCTCGCCTACCATACGGCCTTGCTCAAGGGCAACGACGTGGACAAACCACGCAATCTTGCGAAGTCGGTGACGGTGGAGTAATAAATTTTCCTTCGCTCCAACTCACGCACAAAGTGTGGGTGAGCATCATGAACAAGTCGCGAGCTTGCCAAATTCGTTGTGCCGAGCCAACATCTCGTTGGATTTCATGGAGACGCTTATGATGACGTTCATTCGTCGATGGCCGGGTATGCTGGTGGTTGGCATCGTGGCACTGTCGTTGTTGTCCGGCGGTGTGCTTGCGGCCGATCCGCCTCCGGGTCACGCCGCCATTGCCAGCGCGCATCCGCTGGCGACTGCCGCAGGTGAGGAGATATTGAAAGCCGGCGGCAATGTCTTTGATGCGGCGGTGGCGGTCAGCGCTGTGTTGTCGGTGGTCGAGCCCGGCGGCTCGGGTTTGCTTGGCGGCGGCATGTTTCTTCTGCACCGCGCCGACGATGGTCGCAATGTAGTGATCGACGCGCGCGAAGTCGCACCACTGGCGGCTACGCGCGATATGTATCTGGACAAGGACGGCAATCCGGTACGCGGGCTTTCCACCAACACTGCGCTGGCGGCAGGCATACCGGGCGAACCGGCGGGACTGGCGTTGATACAATCGCGCTACGGTAAGCTGACTTTGGCGCAGACGTTGGCGCCCGCAATTCGCCTTGCGCGCGATGGTTTTGAAATGTATCCGCGTCTGGAAGCGAGCCTGCGTTTCAAACAAGCGCAGTTGGAGAAAACACCGGACGGCGTGAAAATCTGGTTCCGCGATGGCAAGCCGCTACCTGTTGGCACAAAGGTGCGCCAGCCGCAGTTGGCGCGCACGCTGGAAATTTTTGCCAGGGAAGGCCGCGACGCTTTCTATACCGGCACGCTGGCCAGGCAACTCGTGCCCGCTGTGCAGAAGATGGGCGGCATCTGGACGATGGAGGATCTGGCCGCGTATCAGGCATTGGAACGTGAACCCATTGTCAGCCGTTACCACGATGCGACCATCGTCTCGGCGCCGCCGCCAAGTTCCGGCGGCATTGCATTGGCCACCGCGCTGAATATTCTCTCCGGTTACGATCTTGCGCGCGTTGACACGGTCACGCGCAAGCATTTGATCATCGAGGCCATGCGACGCATGCATCATGATCGCGCCGTGTGGCTCGGCGATCCGGCGTTCACCGACATCCCGGTGAGCATGCTCACCAGCCCCGATTACGCGGCGGGCATACGCACCTCGATTCGTCTTGACCATGCCACGCCGAGCGCGATGCTGGCTTCTGCGCCGAAGCTCATGGATACAGGCATGAATACCACGCATTTCTCCATTGTCGATGCCGAGGGTAATCGCGTTGCCGGCACGCTCACGCTGAACGCGGGTTTCGGTTCCGGTCTCGTTGTTGAAGGTACGGGGCTGTTTCTGAACAATCAGATGGATGACTTTTCGGTGAAACCCGGCGTGCCGAACATTTACGGCTTGATCGGAGCAGGCGCCAATGAGATCGCACCGGGCAAGCGCATGTTGTCCTCGATTTCGCCGACTTTTGTCGAATCACCGCGCGGCTTCATGGTGGTGGGTTCACCGGGCGGCAGCCTGATTATCGGTATGGTGTTGCTGTCCGTGCTGGATTTCGTCGATGGCCGCAGCGCGCAGCAGATTGTCGAAGCGCGGCGCATTCATCATCAATTCGAGCCCGATGTGCTGCGTTATGAGAAGGGTGCGTTGACGACAGAGGAAATCGCCCGGTTGAAACAACTCGGCTACGAATTGATGGAGCGCGAAAGTTGGGGCAATCTGCAGGTGGTGATTTGGGAGCGCGCCAGCGGCAAGCTGGAAGCGGCTTCCGATCCGCGCGGCGTAGGCACGGCGGGGTTGTATTGATCGTGATGCATGATGGTTTTATGCGCATGATGATACGCGACGAATGACGAAACTAAAGGAGGCTGACCTCTTTTCTTCCCAAGCTGGAATTGGCATTCCAGCCTACGGCACAATGTTCATGCTCATTGAGATCGGGAGGGCGTCATAGCCGTCAAGCCACGGAGGTGGCGGCGCGCTCCAGGAGCCAGCTTCCTTGGCAAAGCAAGCAGCCGTATTGTTTTCTTTTGGCTCAAAATCAATGTCGATCAACTTGCCACTTAAAGAGATATTTGCAACTAAAGTAAACTTTTCTGTGCTCGCGCCACTACGATTCAGACACATTTTCATTGCTTCATTCATAGAAGAGCCGATGGCGGGGAAGAAGCTTCCGTAAAGATAGTCTTTTGCATCTTTCTGTGATTCGATTTGCTTTGAGATAGCTACGCGTTCAGCAAACGTCGCAGCATGGCCGATGGTGATGAAACCAAATAACAGAATAAGCAGACAGAGCCAACGCATGATTACACCTCCATCTTTGATTATCTAAAACCGCAATTTATGCGGCGCGTTTTTTGAAATCATATCCCACAGCCATGCAGGCAAAATCCGCATTACGCGGGCGACGATTGCCATTTGCCAGGGCATGACGACGTAGCGGCGTTTTCGTGCGATGAATTTCGCCATTTTGTTTGCGGCGGCTTCAGCGGAAATCATGAAGGGCATGGGATAGGGATTGGCGTCTGTCATCGGGGTTTTGATGTAGCCGGGGCAAATCGTGGTGACGGCGATGTCGTCTTTGCTCATTTCAACACGCAGGCTTTCCAGATAGCTGATGGCGGCAGCTTTGGAGGCGGAGTAGGCGCCCGCTCCGGGCAGGCCGCGCACTCCGGCGACACTGGCGATGCCGACCAGCTGGCCGCGTTTTTCTTTTCGCATGGGCGCGATGAAGGGGTGGAAGGTATGCGCGAGGCCGAGCACGTTGATGTCCATGATGGCGCGGAAAGTGGGCAGATCTTCGGCGTATTCAGTGAGCGTGCCGCGACTCACTCCTGCATTGGCGATCACGATGTCGGGCGTGCCGTGACGCTGCATGAAATCTTCGGCGGCAGCTTTCATCGCTTCGGCATCGCGCACGTCGGCGGTATAGCAAATGCATTCCGTATTGAGTTCTTCGCGCAGTGCTTTCAGCAGTTCTTCACGTCGCGCGACCAGGCCGAGTATCGCGCCGTTCGCGGCATAGTGTCGCGCGAGCACCGTGCCGATTCCGCTGGATGCGCCAGTAATAAAAACCCGCCGGGTGGCGGGTTTGTGAGCGGAAATGACGGAATCGCTCATTACTTCTTGCCGGTTTTTTCGGCGCGCGCTTTGACGATGAGCTGGTCGGCGACTTGCAGCGTTTGTTCGAGGCCGCCGGACATGCTGATGGAAGTGATGTATTTGCCATCGACAATCAGCGTCGGCACGCCGGTCGCACCGGAGGCACTGAATGTTTGCATGGCGCGCTGGAGTTTGGTGTTCACCGAAAAGGAGTTGTAGGCGTCGGCCACTTTCTGTTTATCCAGTCCGGAATTTTTGGTGATCCAGTCGATGATGGCTTTGTCGTCCGAAGGATTCACGGCGCGCTGTTTGTGGATGGCTTCGAAAAACGGCGTGTGCAGTTTTTCCAGCACGCCCAGCGCTTCCATCGTGTAATAGGCGCGACCGCCGGGCACCCAGTCGGGACGCGGCACGGCAGGAACGCGCTTGAACACGACATCCTGGGGCAGCTTTTTCACCCACACGCTGATGTACGGTTCAAGGTCGTGGCAGTGCGGGCAGCCGTACCAGAACAATTCGGTCACTTCAACCTTGGCCGCATCGTCGGTCGGGATGGCTTGCCGGGTCGGCTGAAATTGAAACGAGCCGGATTCGGCACAAGCCGCGCCGGAAATCAGCAGCATCAAAAAAGCAGTAAGCAGGGTTTTCATAAGTTTCCTTTATTGATCGGGAACAGTATTTGGAATTTTGACAAGCTCGGCGGCAAAATTGTTTTGCACGAGCACGGAGCGCGCCTTGGCAACCTGATCAGGCGAGCCATACGGCCCCACACGCACGCGATGCCAGATGCCCTTGTCGGTGGTGGCGGTCTGCACCACGGCTTCCAGTCCGATCAGCGCCAGCTTGGCCTTGAGGTTGTCGGCATCCGCCTCGGTCGGGAACGCGCCGACCTGAAGATAATAAGTTTCCTTGGCTGCCTGCGCTTTTTCTTTCTCGGCCTTGTTTTTCGCGGCTTCCTGATTCGTCACCTGATCGTCGCCGGGAAGTATCTTGTAGAAATCAAAGCGGCTGGGATTGGTCGTGCTCTCGACCGGAATCGCCGCGTTATTGGCATTGGGCGTTGTGTCGGTTTCCGGCGAAACCACGGGACGGGAGGTTTCATCCGCTTTGAAAGGCGATTTGTTGCCCGTGACAAACATGGCGACGGCCAGTGATGCGCCCACGCCGACGAGGATGCCAAACAGAAAGCCGCTGAAAAAGGCGCTACCCCGGCCTGCGGGTTTCTGCCTGCTTGAAGTGGGTTTGTAATCGTGTGACATGGTGCTTACATTTTCTCCGGGGCGCTGACGCCCAGTAATTGCAGACCGTTTTTCAAAACGAATCGCGTGGCATATACCAACGCGAGACGCGCGTTTCGGATGACTTCATTTTCCACCAGAAACTGCTGTGCATTGTAATAGCTGTGCAGGTCTCCGGCCAAATCCTTGAGATAATAGGCAATTCCGTGCGGCGCAAGCTCAAGCGCGGCATTTTCCACCGTTTGCGGAAATTCGGCCAGACGTTGCAACAGCGCGAGCTCGTGCGGCTCGGTGAGCGGCGCGAGATCGGCATCTGCAAGCATGTTTGCATCGCCGCCCCATTGCTGCAGCACGCTGCAAATCCGCGCGTGGGCATACTGGATGTAATACACCGGATTGTCGTTGGACTGCGCGCGCGCAAGATCAATGTCGAATATCAGTTGCGAATCGGCGCGACGCGCGGCAAGAAAATAGCGCGTCGCATCGCAGCCGACCTCCTCGATCAAGTCGCGCAGTGTCACATAACTGCCCGCGCGTTTGGAAATTTTCACCTCTTCGCCGCCGCGCATCACGGTCACCATCTGATGCAATACATAATCTGGCCAGCCTTGCGGAATACCGATATTCAATGCCTGCAAACCCGCGCGCACGCGCGTGATCGTGCTGTGATGATCCGCGCCCTGCTCGTTGATGACGCGCGTATAACCGCGCTGCCATTTATCGACATGGTAGGCTACGTCCGGTACGAAATAGGTATAGCCGCCCTCGCGTTTTTTCATCACGCGATCCTTGTCGTCGCCGAATGCCGTCGTGCGCAACCACAACGCGCCGTCCTGTTCGTAAGTGTGGCCGCTCGCGACAAGTGCCTGCACGGTTGCTTCAACCTTGCCCTCGGTATAAAGCGCGGATTCCAGCGAATAAACATCGAAATTCACATCAAACGCGCGTAAATCCAGATCCTGCTCGCGCCGCAAATACGCCACTGCAAAATGGCGGATCGCCTCGGCATCCTCTGCATCGCCCTTGCCGGTGATGTGCTGATCTTTCGCATCCACAACTTCCCGCGTCATGTAAGCGCGCGCGACATCCACGATGTAATCGCCGCGATAACCGTCTTCCGGCCATGCCGCATCATCCGGCGTCATACCCTTGCAGCGCAGTTGCACCGACAAGGTCAGATTGTCGATCTGCTGCCCCGCATCGTTGTAGTAAAACTCGCGCGTGACATCCCAGCCCGTCGCCTCCAGCAAACGGCACAAACAATCGCCCACGGCTGCGCCGCGCCCGTGACCGACATGCAAAGGCCCGGTCGGGTTGGCGGAAACAAACTCGACCTGCAACTTGCGATTCTGCCCGGAATCGCTGCGTCCGAATGCGTGCTGGCGGGCGAGAATATCCTTCACCACCGCATGTTTGGCGGCAGGACTCAAAAAGAAATTGATAAACCCCGCGCCTGCGATTTCAGCTTTTGCAATATAGGGCGAAGCCGGCAGATTTTTCACCAGATTCTCCGCAATCACGCGCGGATTCTGCTTGAGTGGTCGCGCCAACGCCAGCGCGAGACTGGTGGCGAGATCGCCGTGATCTGCCGATTTCGGACGCTCCAGCACAATATCCGCCGCGCTCTGTTCGGGAGCGACGGCTTTCACCGCCTGGGCCAGTAATTCGGTAAGATAGGCTTTCAAGGATAAAGCTTGGAATGAAAAGCCGTTATTCTAACGGGTTCCCGCATGGACTGCATCAGAAGCCGGCAAATGAAAAAACTGTGCAATAAAATACCGTGATAGCTCCATGAACATTCTCCGTATCGCATTGGATGTGCCGCTCGCCACGCTGTTCGATTATCTCGACGGCGGCAGCGCAGTGCAGGTCGGGCAGCGCGTGCTCGCGCCTTTTGGCACGCGCAAGGTGATTGGCATCGTCATTGCCCGCAGCGCGACTTCGGAATTGGAAACTTCGCGTCTCAAACCCATCATCCGCGCGTTTGAGGATGAACCGCCGATTCCGTCCGCCACGCTCAAGCTGCTGGCTTTCTGCGCGGATTATTACCAATACCCGTTCGGTCAGGCGCTGCTTGCCGCGTTGCCCGCGCGCCTGCGCGAAGCGCGGCCTGCGAGCCTGCCTAAACATATCGCCTACATGCTGACTGAAACCGCGCAGCAAGGCGGCATCGAGCTCATTCCGAAACGTGCGGTTTTGCAGCGCAAACTTTACGCGACGCTGCGCGATGGCGCGCGCGACAGCATTGCGCTCGCGCAACACGCATCCGGCTGGCGCAGCGCGCTACGAGCGATGCAGGAAAAAGGCTGGGTGCGCGAAACAGAGCTTGAGCAGTTCTCCGCATTGGGCGCCGCCGTATCCGCGCCGCCGCTCAATTCCGACCAGCAACAAGCTGTGCAAGCGATACATGATGGCGGCAACAATTTTCTGGTCTGGTTGTTGCACGGCATCACCGGCAGCGGCAAGACCGAGGTTTACATGCGGCTGCTGGACGCGATGCTCACGGATGACGAATCGCAGGCGCTGGTGCTGGTGCCGGAAATCAATCTCACGCCGCAGCTGGAAGCGCGTTTTCGCGCGCGTTTTCCGGGCCATTCCATCGTCATGCTGCACAGCCAGATGAACGAAAGCGAACGCCTGCAAGGTTGGCTGCGCGCGCAAAGCGGCGAGGCGCGCATCGTCATCGGCACGCGACTTTCCGTGTTCACGCCCATGAAAAACCCCGTGCTCGTGATCGTGGATGAGGAACACGACAGCTCGTACAAACAACAGGATGCCATGCGCTATTCCGCGCGTGATGTGGCGATCATGCGCGCCAAGATGGCGAATATTCCCGTCGTGCTCGGCTCCGCAACTCCCGCACTGGAAACCTGGCATAACGCGCAGACCGGCCGTTACCGTTTGTTGACATTGTCCGAACGCGCCGTGCAGAGCGCCGCCCTGCCTGTGACGCATTGCGTGGATACGCGGCGGCAACACGCGCAGGATGGTCTTTCGCAACCATTGCTTGCCGCGATGCGCAAGCGGCTGGAACGCGATGAGCAAAGTCTGCTGTTCATCAATCGTCGCGGTTATTCTCCCGTGCTGTTGTGCGGCGCATGCGGCTGGGTCGCGCCATGCACGCGCTGTTCCAGCCGTCTCGTCGTGCATCTGCGCGAACGCAAATTGCGCTGCCATCATTGCGGCCATGAACAACGTCCGCCGCTGCAATGCCCGAGCTGCGGCAATCCCGATCTGCATCCCACTGGTCACGGCACGCAGCGGCTGGAAGAAACGCTCGCGCAGCATTTTCCCGAGGCGCGTATTTTGCGGGTTGACCGCGACAGCATGCGGCGCAAAGGCGCGATCAAGGACATGACGACCAAAGTGCACGCCAACGAAGTCGATATCCTTGTCGGTACGCAAATGCTTGCCAAGGGTCACGACTTTCCCAATCTCACTTTGGTCGGTGTCATCGATACCGACAGCGCGTTGTTCAGTCCCGATTTCCGCGCTGCCGAACGTTTGTTCGCGCAACTTCTGCAAGTCGCCGGTCGCGCCGGTCGCGCCGGAAAACCCGGTGAAGTGCTCATTCAAACCAACTTTCCCGATCACGCCCTGTTCGCTGCGCTGCAAAAACAGGATTACGCACAATTCGCGCAATCGCTTCTGGAAGAACGCAAACTCGCCCACTTTCCGCCGTGGTGTTTCGAGGCGTTGCTAAGAGCCGAGGCTACTCATTTTGCCCCGGTACAAACCTTTCTCGATCTGGCTGCCCGCGAAGCGCGCGCCATCAAAAGCAAAATCACGCTTTACGATGCGGTGCGCCCGCAAATGGAACGCCTTAAAGGTATGGAGCGCGCGCAGTTGCTGGTACAAGCCGCGTCGCGGCAAACGATGCAAAAATTTTTACAAGCATGGGTGGCGCGATTGCGCGCATTGCCACAGGCAAACAAGGTGCGCTGGTCGGTGGATGTTGATCCGCTGGAGTATTAGGAAATCTCGATGATAAAATCCTGTAACGGCACCTTTCAACATCTTATTTGCCCACGGCAAACCCGGAGTAACGGCATGAAATCCGATATCAATCCCGACCAGCAACGTTTCTCGTCAAGCGTCATCAAGGCTCTGCGCTCGACAGCGATCATCATGGCGCTACTGGCATATCCACTCGCTGCTGGCGCAGGTCAATCTTTCCCGGAGCCAAGCGCCGCGTGTCAGAAACTCATGGACAAGAGTGTTGAAGCTGGCGACCAAGCATGGGAGCAGTGCCGCAAGGAGGCGGAGCAAGGCCAGGTGATGGCGCAACTTTGGATGGGCATGGCGTATTGGCAACGCTTTGAAGATTTTGGGAAAGGCAGGCAAAGCTACCCCCAGAATGGTGAAGATGTGCCAAAGGAGAAAGAGGCGGTCGCCGCGGAAGCGGTGAAATGGATAAAAAAAGCAGCCCGCCAAGGATTGCCTGAAGCGCAAGTGATGCTTGCAGTAACCTACTCCCAAAGCAAAATGGTGGTGGTGGATGAAGAGATGGCGCTCATGTGGCTCAAAAAGGCAGCCGAACATAAAGATACCCATGAGGATGTACGCCAGGAAGTCGCGATGACCCAGAGCAGCCGACCTGCGCTTGAAGCCGTCGATTCAGCGGAATTGAAAACTTGCCGCAGACTCACGATAGACGAGGATACGACCGAGACTCGGCAAGCCTGTCAGCAGGCGGCGGAACAAGGCGACATTGCCGCGCAATACTATGTCGGAATGATGTACCGCTATGGTTACGGCGTCGAAAAAAATTACGAAACAGCACGAAAATGGTTCATCAAAGCGGCGGAACAAGGCAATCCGGTCGCGCAGTATTACGCCGCCTACATTGAGATCGAAATACTCAATTCCAAAAGCTATAGCGACGAGGAGGCAATGCCCCGGATCAAGGATGTCGTGAAATGGCTGGATAAATCCGCCGCGCAAGGCGATGCATACGCGCAATTCGGGCTAGGCGCGCTGTACAGGGATGGAGAAGGTGTGCCCAAGGACGAAGCCAAGGCAGTCGAGCTGATCAGGCTGGCCGCCGAGCAAGGGCTTGCCAACGCGCAATATACCCTCGGCAACATGTATGCCAGTGGCGAAGGTGTCAAGGAAGACAAGGCCGAAGCGGCCAAGTGGTACAAAAAAGCCGCCGATCAGGGGCATGCCTATGCGAAACGGTATTACGATGAGCTGCGCCGCGATGACGATACGATCCGGGATGACGAATAATTCTCAGCGCGGCAGGTAGTGATTGCATTCCCCGAACGGGTTCACAGGCGCTTATGCTGCCTCGTGATATTTTCGACTCATCTCACGCACCGCATCTATCATCACGCCCGCGTTTTCCGGTGGCGTGAATTGCGTGATGCCGTGACCGAGATTGAAAATGTGCCCACTGCCTTTGCCGTAGCTCGCGAGAATATTGGCGACTTCGCGCTCGATGGCATCCGGTGTGGCGAGCAGAATGGCAGGGTCGAGATTACCTTGCAGAGCGACTTTGTGGCCGACGCGGCGGCGTGCTTCGCCGATGTCGGTTGCCCAGTCAAGACCAAGCGCATCCGCGCCGATATCAGCCATATTCTCCAGCCACAGGCCGCCGCCTTTGGTGAAGACAATGCGCGGCACGACGCGACCTTCATTTTCACGAATCAAGCCGCTGACGATTTGTTCCATGTAGGCAAGTGAAAATTCCCGGTAGGCGGCATGTGAGAGCGCACCACCCCAGGAGTCGAATATCATCACGGCTTGCGCGCCTGCTTCGATTTGCGCGTTGAGGTAGCGCGTGACGGCTTGCGCGGTGATGTTGAGAATGTGGTGCAGCAGATCGGGGCGTTCGTAAGCCATGCGTTTGATAATGAGAAAATCGGTACCGCCCTGCCCTTCAACCATGTAAGTCGCGAGCGTCCACGGGCTGCCCGAAAAACCAATCAGCGGCACGGAATCGGCGAGCGCCTTGCGTATGCTGCTGACGGCATCCATGACATAACCCAGATGCGCGGCGGGATCGGGAACGATGAGGTCGCGGATTTCCCATTCGTTGCGCAACGGGCGCTCGAATTTCGGCCCTTCGCCTTCGGCGAAATACAAGCCCAATCCCATTGCGTCCGGCACGGTGAGAATGTCGGAAAACAAAATCGCCGCGTCCAGCGGATAACGTGCGAGCGGTTGCAACGTGACTTCGGTGGCGAACTCCGGGTTTTTGCACAGGCCGAGAAAACTGCCCGCGCGTTTGCGTGTTTCGTTGTACTCCGGCAGATAGCGCCCGGCCTGGCGCATCATCCAGACCGGCGTGTACTCGGTGGGTTGGCGCAACAGCGCGCGCAGAAAAGTGTCGTTTTTGAGGTGTGTCATATTCATTGATTTTGAGTGTTAATCAGGCGAAAGCTTTGCGCGCGGCGGCCAGCGTGCGTTCGATTTCCGCATCGCCGTGCGCGGCGGAGACGAATCCCGCCTCGAATGCGGATGGCGCGAGATAAACGCCTTCGGACAGCATGTTGTGGAAGAAACGATTGAAGGCTTCCTTGTCCGTTTGCATGACTTCGGCGTAGCTGGTCGGGCAGGCGGCGCTGAAATAAAGGCCGAACATGCCGCCCACGCTTTGCGCGCTGAAGGGGATATCTTTTTCCCGTGCGATGGCGGAAAGGCCGTTCACAAATTCGCGCGTGCGCGCCGTGAGGTTGTCGTAAAAACCGGGTGCTTGCACCAGCTTGAGCGTTTCCAAACCGGCGGCCACGGCAACCGGATTGCCGGAGAGCGTGCCCGCCTGATAAACGGAACCGAGCGGAGCGAGGTGCTGCATGATGTCGGCGCGACCGCCAAACGCACCGACCGGTAATCCGCCGCCGATGACTTTGCCGAGCGTGGTGAGATCGGGGACGATGTTGTAAAACGCTTGCGCGCCACCGAGCGCGACGCGAAAGCCGGTCATCACTTCATCGAAAATCAATAGCGTACCATGATTGGAGCATTGCGCGCGCAAGCTTTCGAGAAAGCCCGGCTTGGGCGCGACGAGGTTCATGTTGCCGGCGACCGGCTCGACAATGACGCAGGCGATATCGTCGCCAATCTGCGCGAACAATTCTTCCACGCCTGCAATGTCGTTATAAGTCAGGGTGAGCGTGTGCGCCGCAACTTCGGGCGGCACACCTGCGGAACTGGGCTGGCCGAAGGTGAGCGCGCCGGAGCCGGCCTTGACCAGAAGCGCGTCGGCATGGCCGTGGTAGCAGCCTTCAAATTTCACGATTTTGCTGCGCTTGGTGAAACCACGCGCGAGACGAATCGCGCTCATGGTTGCCTCGGTGCCGGAGCTCACGAGGCGCACCTGCTTCATGCTGGGCACCAGATGCGTAAGCAACTCCGCCATTTTCAATTCGCGTAACGTCGGCGCACCGAACGAGAGGCCATTTTCCGCCGCGATGCGCACCGCCTCAACCACTGCCGGATGCGCGTGACCGAGGATCATGGGCCCCCACGAGCCGACGTAATCGACGTAATCCTTGCCATCCTCATCCCACACATGTGCGCCCTTGGCATTGCGAAGAAATACCGGCGTGCCGCCGACTGAGCGGAAGGCGCGCACCGGCGAATTGACGCCGCCGGGAATGAAGTTTTGCGACTGATCAAACAGCGTTTGGTTGCGGGAAGTCATGACGATCCGTTTGTTTGAATAGGTTGGAAAAAGTTTGCGCGGCGGCGGTAATATCCGCCGCCGACCACAGCGCGTTGATGACAGCAATGCAATCCGCGCCTGCCGAAATCACCTTTGCGGCATTATCCGCCGTGATGCCGCCTATGGCCACCGAGGGCAGGCCGAGAGGCTTCGCTGCGCGGAACAAATCCGGCGATGCACGCGCGGTATCGGGTTTGGTGCCAGAATCAAAACACGCGCCGAAAGCAATGTAATCTGCGCCCTGCGCCTTGGCTTGCTCCGCCAGCGCGAGTTTGTCATAACAGGAAGCGCCTATTAGCTTGTGCGCGCCGAGCAAGCGTCGCGCGGCGGAAATATCGCCATCTGCGCCGCCCAAATGCACGCCGTCGGCATCAAGTTCAACGCACAACAACACATGATCGTTGATGATGAACGGCACATTGTAATCGTCGCACAACCACATCAATTCGCTCGCCTGCTCGCGTTTTTTCGCGTAATCCGCCGTTTTGTTGCGGTATTGCAGCAACGCTGCGCCGCCCTTGAGCGCAGCCTCGACCTGTCGCGCGAGCAACGCGGTGTCATCAAGGTCAGGCGTGATGGCGTACAGGCCTTTAACCTTCACCTTGCTCTTCCTCACGCGCCCAAAACAAGCGATCGGGAATATATTGCCCCATGCCGGGACGGAATCCGGCTTGCAGCGTTTGCCAGGTGTATTCCTGCGCTTCAGCGACGGCTTCTTCCATTGCAAGACCGTGCGCGAGACAGGCGGCAATTGCCGAAGTCAGCGTGCAACCGGAGCCATGATAAGTGCCCGGCAGGCGCTCCCACGAATAACGACGCACGAGGCCGTTTTCGGAGTAGAGCGTATTGATCACATCACTGGTGCGCTCATGTGTACCGGTGATGAGCACATATTCGCTGCCCATCGCGAGCAACTGACGCGCACATTCGGCCAGCGATTCACCGGCTTCATCTCCATTTTCATCATCGCTGTCATCACCAAACGCGAGCCGGCGTGCTTCCAGACTGTTGGGTGTGAGCAATGTCGTTTGCGGAAAAAGCAGATCAATCATTGCATCCTGAATTTCATCTCCGGCCAATTCATCGCCGTGGCCGGATGCCAGCACCGGATCAATCAACAGCGGCACATCGGGGTAGTCAGCCACAATCTCGGCGATCACCGCAACATTTTCCACGCTGCCCAGCATTCCCAATTTGAATGCGGCCACGCCCATGTCTTCGAGGATGGTGCGTGCCTGCTCATTCACCCATTCCGCATCCAGCGCCAACACACCATCCACACCCACCGTATCCTGCACGGTAATGCCCGTCACCACCGAAAGCGGATGACAACCGATGCTGGCCAAGGTCAGTAAATCAGCCTGAAGACCGGCGCCGCCGCTGGGGTCAGTGGCGGCAAAAGTAAGCACAATGGGCGGAACGGATTTGGTCATGGCAGGCGGACGGCACGCGTGTTGCGTGTCCAACGATTAAATCATCATTCTAACGTAAGCCCGCCGTCGTACCAATGCAACTCTGCGGTAGCGTTTCATTTAGTTCACCGCTTGGATGGATTCCGAGCGTGTTGGACAGTACGCCATTCTCGGATATAATTGCGCCCCTTGCTGTCGGGCTGTTCTGCCCAACGGCCACGGTGGCTGTAGCTCAGTTGGTAGAGTCCCGGATTGTGATTCCGGTTGTCGTGGGTTCGAGTCCCATCAGCCACCCCATTTAAGCATTTCATCAGCCCCTGAAATACGGCATGATAAGCCCATGAACGACGATCAACTTCTGCGCTACAGCCGCCACATTCTTTTGCCGCAAATCGGTATTGAAGGGCAACAGGTTTTGATGGACAGCCATGCGCTTGTTGTCGGCGCGGGCGGGTTGGGTTCGCCGGTTGCGCTCTATCTTGGCGCGGGCGGCGTCGGCAAACTTACGATCTGTGATTTTGATGTGGTTGATCTCACCAATCTGCAACGGCAGGTGATACACACCACGCGCAGCATAGCCACCAACAAGGCGGAATCCGCGCGCCGGGCGCTGGGTGAAATCAATCCCGAAATTTGCGTGAACACGGTGACGAAAAAATCCACCGAAGAAGAGCTCGTCGCACTGGCGGAAACGGCGGATGTGGTGATTGATTGCAGCGACAATTTTGCGACGCGTCACACGCTCAACCGGGTGTGCGTCCACCTCAAAAAACCGCTGGTCTCCGGCGCCGCCATCGGCTTTGAAGGCCAGGTGACGGTATTCGATCTGCGCCACGCAGAAAGTCCGTGCTACCACTGCCTGTTTCCCGACACGGGCGCGGAAGGTGAAATGCGCTGCGCCGAAAACGGCGTATTCGCGCCGCTGGTCGGCATGATAGGCACGACACAGGCTGCTGAAGCCATGAAAATTTTGCTGAATACCGGCCAGTCGCTGCAAGGCCGCTTGTTGCTGCTCGATGCCCTGACATTGGAGTGGCGCAGCATCAAACTCAAACGCGATCCGGGTTGCAGGGTGTGTGCGGGACGGGGTTAGGTTTCTTTTCCCTGCAGGTAAAACAACCGCTTCACCTCTTTACGCTGTCTGGCAACGGAATCGAAGATGGGGTCACAACTCAGGCTGATGAGCGCAACTTTTATTGCGTACGTCCCAATTTTGTTTTCAGCCATAACGCCATTTGGTAAAGCGCATAAAACGCCAGCCCATAATTAATGGGTCGTGCGGGAATGCTGTAGCGTGGAAAAGGCGAACCTATCATGTGCAGCGCAACCAGGTACAGCAGCACCACGCCAAATAGCGAGGCAGCAATATTTTTACGCTTGATGGCAATGTAAATGCCGAGCAGGCTGAGGCAGATCATAAACGGATGCAGGAAAGCGGCGACATCATGTGTCAACTTGAAAATACTGTTGGTGCGATAGGGGCTGTGCAGCGCCTCGTAAATATACACATCGCTATCACTTTCGGTCAGATCCCACGCAAAAAATTGCAAAGGTTTGCCAATAAGATACCAACTCAAATAGCGCCGTGGCTGTTGTTGGAAATTGTCGGCGATGATTTTTAGCGTGGGGGCAAGTTTGCCACTGATTTCTGCATTACGCGGATCAAAGCTATAGGGATAGGCGTACGACATTGGTTCATCGTTATACATCAGGTTCGGATACATGCCGTGCTGGATAAAATTGGCTGACAAAGTGGGGTCAGACAATTGTCCGATGGCGACTTCATTGCGCACGCTCCAGCCTGTAAATGCAATCACCGCCGGCAATGCCAGCCACAGCAGATATTTGCCGTAAATGCGCCAGTCTTTGCGAAACCAGATAACGACGATTGCGATATAAGCGAGCAATAAAAACTGCGTCGTCGGGTGCGCGAGAAAACTCAATGCGAGCAATATGCCCGCAATCAAAAACCAGCGCGTATTTCGTAAACGCAAAGCGCGCTCCAGCGCAAATAGATGCACGCTAAGCAAAAAAGTGAACAGCGTTTCACTGAGCAGATAAACCGAAGCATTGACAAGATGCGGGCTGATCGCTGTCACGATGCCCGCGCCCAATGCCCACAAGGGCGGCATGAAACGGCGGAACAGTGTCAGATAGACCAGTACCGTCAACACACCCAACACGGCTTGCAAATACACCACATGTCTCAGTGTTTTTTCAACATCCGTCTTGTCCACCAGCATGCTGATTGTGGCGGGATAGCCGGGTGAGCGCAGCGCATCTGGTGAGGGTGTTTCAACCGTCCCCGGCAATTCGCGTGAATAAACACCGTGAAATTTCAGGTTGTACGCATAGCCGTAATAATCCCGCGCGTCACCGCGTATCGATCCGTTGAGGCGTGTATCTGTGACAGCATAGCCGAACAGCCCTGCCGCAAGCAGGACGATCACGACAACGCCTGGGATCCAGAACCGGTTCAGATCAAATTTGAGCAAGCCCATGCGGTTATTTGCCGCTTACCAGCGCCTTGA
>JAITML010000031.1 GCA_031277395.1 Methylobacillus sp.
CCGAATTTCAGATAATGCGCGTCAATTTTGCTGAGGCCGTCCTTGTAGTCGTCCTGTTTGGCGTATTCGGCGGTGTACAGCACTTTCCAGTCATCGTTGATGCCATGCGCGCCGTCAAGACGCAAACCCAGAGTGCGATTGGAATTGTCTTCGTTGTACGGGTTTGCATTGGTTACGTCCGTCTTGTGGTTCCAGTCGATAAAGTAGCCGTAGCCGCCTATGCTTTCCGTCGGAGAAAAATTGTATTTCACGTTTGCGATTTCGACATTGGCGCTGCGATACTTGGTCGAAGTCTGTTGCAGGCCGCCGAAGTGCGCGAGATAGATGCTGGTATCCGGCAACAATCCCTTGTTTTCGACCGCAATGCCGTCGAACACCTGCATCACCTGACGGAACTCGACGTTACCGATAAAGCGCACGTTATCGAGTTTGACTGACTGGCGGCCAAGACGCACTGCAGTGCCTTTCAAGCCGGTCCACTCGATATATGCCTGATTGACATTGGTGTAGTCAGGGTCGCCGACCACCGGGTATTTCCGCTTGTCGAGCGGAATGGCGCTGCTGCTTCCGAACACGCCGTTCGAGCCATCATAAAACTGATCGTTGAGTTGCGTTACATTGATGAGTTGCACCGCCACGCTAAAGTCGTGAAACGGCGCGGTCTGCCAACCGATCAAGCTGCGCAGCGTCCAGGCATCGGCATTATCGGTATGCGCGGGGTTGGCGTCGTCCACATGTTCGTAACGCAGGCGGAAATTGGTCATCGGCTTGCCATTTTCAAGCGCGTCCACAAATGAATTGATTACAGGCGGCTCATCGGCAGCCAAAGCGGGCGCCGCAATCGCGCAGGCGACCATGATGGCCAGGGTACGTTTTGCAAATTTGGTGCAATACATGATGTTCTCCCACAAGTTAAAAATGTTTCATATCCCATTGAAATAAATATAATCCAGCCCTTTTTTGAGCACGCCCTAAATACCCGGCATAATCATCTGTTCCAGCGTGCTGTCACGGGATGTTTCGAGGTTGTTGGCAACCAGCACCTCAAAACAATCGGCTTCAGCCTGGTATTGCAGCAACTCGCCGTTTTCCATATCAAAATACCAACCGTGCAACGCGAGACTGCCCTCCTCCACCCGGCTTCGTATCCACGGATAGGAAAGCATGTTCTCCAGCGAGATCAGCACGGAGGCTTGCTCGCAGGCGCGGGCTTGCGTGTCCCCGGGGCTGTCCGGCATTTCCTTGAGCACCTGTAATCGCGCTTCTTCAGCGATATCCAGCCATTGAGTGATCAGCGCCTCCTCCGCGCATGTGGGCGGATGATTGGCCATCAGTGTGCGTATTCCACCGCAACGCGCGTGCCCCATTACGATGACGTGCTCGACTTCCAGATTGCGCACCGCGAATGCCATCGCGGAACTGGTCGCCGCGAAAGACATCGCCTGCGTGTACGGCGGCACGAGGTTGGCGACATTGCGCACCACAAACATGTCGCCAGGATCGCAATCCGTCAGCAGCGCCGGATCACAACGCGAATCACAGCAGGCGATCACCAGCGCGCGCGGGCGCTGCCCTTCTTCCACAAGGCGTTCAAACAGCGCGTGGCGATTTTCGAGATATTGATGCTGGAAACGTCGAAAACCGCGCACGAATTTTTTGACGTCACGCATCGCGCATCACCTTAAACTCGTTTGCCCCGCACAATCTGGTAAGGCCGGGCGAGATAGCCGAACGGCGCGCTCCAGACGTGCACCATGCGCGTGAACGGAAACACCAGAAACACCGTCATGCCGAAGAACAAATGCAGTTTGAATACGGTGTCCACATTCGCGAGCAACGCCGGATCCGGGTGCAGATAAATAATGCTTTGCGCCCATTCGGCCAGCGCAATCATCACATCGGGGTTACCCGCATTGGCGTGGCCAACAGAAACCGGAATCGTGCATAGACCGAGCAGCAGCGTGAGCAGCAACCAGGTCAGAATGAATTTGTCCGAACCGCGCCCTGCCGCCGCAATACGCCGGTTGAAAAAGCGCCGCACCCATAGCATCGCGCCGCCAAGCAAACAGATAACTCCGAAAATCGTGCCTGCCCAGATCGCGAGCATCTGGTGCGCCATATCCGAAACACCAAGCGCGAGAAATACGCTGTGCGGCGTCAACAGCCCAACCAGATGGCCGAGGAAAATCGCGAGTATGCCAATGTGAAACAGATTGCTCGCCACGCGCATATTTGCTTTCGTGAGCAACTGGGTGGAGTCGCTTTTCCAGGTGTATTGCTCGCGATCAAAGCGCAGCAAACTGCCAAGCAAAAACACCGAGAGCGCGATATAGGGATAGACACCGTAAATGAAATTTTGCAGATTCATGTTGGATTCCTCAGGCGGCCAGGCGAGCCAGCGTCGCCCGCCCTTCAATAATGGAAATCAGCGCGGCATAAGGGCTGCCGGACTTGTTGAGATTGTCGGCCAACACAAACAATATTTTGTTGGCGTGTGACAGAAAAATCAGGGCTTCGTCTTCTTCCAGATATGCGGCGAATTCAAGCACCAATGGCAGATAATCAGGCAACTCGTTGCCACGCACTTCCACACCGTATTCGCGGTACATTTCACCCATGTCAATCAGAGCGGGGCCGCGATTTTTGTCGTCGCCGAACAAATGATGCGTGAGATGCAGACTATGCTCCGCCATCATGTCGAAAGTTTGCACATAGTCTTCCTGCAATGAGATCAGCGGCCTGCTCGCGAGATGGTCAATAAACTCATTCAGCGTGGCGCGCTCGTCATCATCCAGGTCGGGATACTCGGCCAGCCGCCGCGACAATTCGGGCAGATGTTCCATGAGCGCCTGATCGGGATATTCCAGAAGAATCGACAGCAATTTGTAAATGCGCATGATATTTCTCCACTCACATATCCGCGGCAGGCGCCGGTTCCTTCGGCTCCATCGACTCTTTTCTGCGTCTCGGGAACAGCGTGATTTTGCTCACGCCCGCCGAAGTGTCATTGCCGAAGGTGAAACCGTTTTGCCCCTGAAAACCGTGGGAATCATCCAGCGCAACTTCGGCATGACCGGTCGGAATGACAAAGCGATCCTCGTAGTTGGCGATGGCAAGATAGCGATACATTTCCAGCGCCATGCTTTCGCTCATGCCGACCGCTTCCAGAGCGCGCGTATCGGCCTGGCCTTCCACATGCACGGAACGCTGGTAGCTGCGCATCGCGATCATGCGGTTGAGCGCGCTGATGATGGGTGCCTGCTTGCCTGCGGTGAGCAGATTGGCAAGATATTGCACCGGCAGGCGCATGGTTCCCGCGAGCGGAATCGCACCATCCGGCCCGACCGGCAGATTGCCCTGATCGATCTGCGTTTGCACCGGCGACAGCGGCGGCACATACCACACCATGGGCAGCGTGCGGAATTCCGGGTGCATCGGGAAGGCGATCTTCCACTCAATCGCCATCTTGTAGATCGGCGATTTCTGCGCGGCGATGATCCAGTCCTCATTGATGCCTTCGGCGCGCGCGGCGGCAATCACTTCAGGGTCATGCGGGTTGAGGAAAATTTTGCATTGCGCTTCGTACAGGTCTTCCTCATTCTCGACGGAAGCCAGTTCCTCGATGCGGTCGGCGTCGTACAGCATGATGCCGTTGTAGCGGATGCGACCGACGCAGGATTCGGAACACACGGTCGGCATGCCGGATTCCACGCGCGGATAGCAACCTATGCACTTCTCGGCCTTGCCTGATTCCCAGTTGTAATACACTTTTTTATACGGACAGGAAGAAACACACATGCGCCAACTGCGGCATTTGTCCTGATCGACGAGCACGATGCCATCCTCTTCGCGTTTGTACATCGAGCCGGACGGACAGGCCGCGACACAGGCCGGGTTGAGACAGTGGTTGCAGATGCGCGGCAGATACATGTGGAAGGTATTTTCAAACTGGCCGTACATTTCCTTTTGGATGTCGCGCATGTTTTGATCCTGACTGCGCTTGGCGTATTCGCCCGCAAGATCATCTTCCCAGTTCGGTCCCCATTTGATTTTGTCGATGGTTTCACCGGTGATCTGCGACAACGGGCGCGCAGTCGGCGCCGCTTCGGACAACGGCGCATTTTGCAAACGTGCGTAGTTATAGGTAAACGGCTCGTAGTAATCATCGATCTCGGGTAAATCAGGATTGGCGAAGATATTCATGAGCCGCTTGGCGCGGCTGCCGGATTTGAGCTCCAGCTTGCCGTTGTTGAGCTTCCACCCTCCGTTCCACTGCTCCTGGTTTTCCCACTGCTTTGGATAGCCTACTCCCGGCTTGGATTCCACGTTGTTGAACCAGGCGTATTCCACTCCCTTGCGATTGCTCCAGACATTTTTGCAGGTCACCGAACATGTGTGACAGCCTATGCATTTGTCGAGATTGAATACGAAGGCAAATTGCGCGCGTACTTTCATTTACAGTCTCCTTTACTTTGCGCCGATACCAACCGGATTGAGTTGCGCTTCGCGTTGCGGCGTCAGCGGACGTTCCAGCCAGTCGATGTCACCATCTGCGACCTTGTGCAACACCACCTGTTCGTCACGCTGACAACCCACCGTGCCGTAGTAGTTGAAGGCATACGAAAGTTGCGCGTAGCCGCCGATCATGTTGGTCGGCTTGACGATCACGCGCGTCACCGAATTGAGTATGCCGCCACGTTTGTTGGTGGAAGGCGAGCCCGGCGTATTCACATTCTTCTCCTGCGCGTGATACATGAGCGCCATGCCGAGCGGCACACGCTGCGACACCACCACGCGCGCCATCGCCGCGCCATTCGCGTTCACCGCTTCCACCCAGTCGTTATCCTGCAAACCGATCTTCTGCGCGTCGGTTTCGGAAACCCAGATGTACGGGCCACCGCGGAACAGCGTCAACATGCGCAGATTGTCCTGATACGAGGAGTGGATGCCCCACTTCGAGTGCGGCGTGATCCACGACAGCACAAGGTGCGGCTTGGCCTTGACCGCCGCCGGAATGGTGTTGTGCGATTTCATGTCGAGCGGTGGACGATAAGCACAGAAGCCTTCGCCGAAATCCAGCATCCACTCGTGATCCTGATAGAAATGCGCGCGTCCGGTGAGTGTGCGGAACGGGATATGCTCGTGAATATTGGTATAGCCCGCGTTGTAGGACACTTTTTCGGATTCGATGCCTGACCAGGTGGGCGCAGTGATGATCTTGCGCGGTTGCGCCTGAATATCGCTGAAGGTGATCTTGTCCTCATGCCGCCCCGAATAGAGGTGATGATGGTCGATGCCGGTTTTTTTCGACAGCGCGCTCCAGGACTTATGCGCGACTTCGCCGTTGGTTTCCGGTGCGAGCCGCATCACCGCATCGCATACGGCAATGTCTTCTTCAAGCGACGGCATGCCGCAGGAAATGCCCGGTTCCTTGACCGTGGTATTGTGAACCTTGAGTTCCTCATATTCCTGCACGGTGTTCCATTCAATCCCCTTGATGCCGTTGCCTATCTTGGTCATCAATGGGCCGAGCGCGATGTATTTGCGATAGGTGTTGGCGTAATCGCGTTCCACCACCTTGAGGATGGGCATGGTTTTGCCGGGAACCGGCGCGATGCCTTCCTTTTTCCAGTCGGTGACCTGGCCGAACGGCTGCGCGAGTTCCGCTGCCGAATCATGCTGCATCGGCAACGCTACCAGATCTTTTTTCGTGCCCAGATGTTTTTCAGCCAGCGCAGAAAATGCCTTGGCGATGGATTTGAAAATCTGCCAGTCGGATTTGGATTCCCAGCCCGGACTCACCGCTTCTGCCAACGGGTGAATGAAGGGATGCATGTCGGTGGTGTTGAGATCGCATTTCTCGTACCAGGTCGCGGTTGGCAGGATGATGTCGGAATACGCGCCCGTGGAGTTGAGGCGGAAATTGATATCAACCATGAGATCAAGCTTGGCAACCGGCGCTTCCTCGTGCCATTGCACACTCTTGTTGTCACGCCCGCTGCCGCCTTCCTGCAACACGCCGTTTTGCGCGCCCAGAAGATGCTTGAGGAAATACTCGTGTCCCTTGGCGGAAGTGCCGATCAAATTGGCGCGCCATACGATGAGATTGCGCGGCCAGTTGACCGGATTATCGACATCGGCGAACCCTACATCCAGCTCGCCCTTGTGCAATTTGTTGACCACATGCGCGGCGATTCCCGCCTCATCGGTCGCGCCCGCCTGTGTGGCCTCGGTCACGAGATCAAGCGGATTCGCATTCCAGTGTGGCACGGAAGGCAGCCAGCCCATACGCGCCGCATCCACGTTGTAATCGGCGAGCGATTGCCCCTTGTTGCGCCCTTTTCCTGCGGGCGACAGCAGGTCATCGGCCTTGATGGTTTCGTAACGCCACTGGTCGGTATGGAAATACCAGTACGAGGTGGAGTTCATGTGACGCGGCGGACGTTGCCAATCCAGCCCGAACGCAATCGGCGCCCAGCCTGCTTGCGGACGCAGTTTTTCCTGACCGACATAGTGTGCCCAGCCGCCGCCGCTCTGACCGACGCAGCCGCACATGTGCAGCAGATTCATGATGGAACGATAGGCGAGATCGTTGTGATACCAGTGATTGATCGCCGCGCCCATGATGACCATGGATTTGCCGTGCGTTTTTGAAGCGTTGTAGGCGAACTCGCGTCCGGTACGCTCAATATCGGCGGCTTTCACGCCGGTGACTTTTTCCGCCCAGGCCGGAGTGTAGGCGACACTCGCATCCGCGTAGGAATTCGCCACATTGCCACCGCCCAGCCCGCGATCTATGCCGTATTGCGCGACCTGCAAATCAAATACCGAAGCGACCAAAGCCTCCGCGCCGCCCGCGAGTTTGACCCGGCGCACGGGAACGTTGCGGTACAGCAATTCATCCTCGTCAGGATTGAAATGCGGGAAACCAACGGAGGCGATATCGTCGCGATTATTGATGCAGCTCAACTCGGCCTGGATTTCCTGCTGGTTCGCGGCGTTTTTAGGCAGCAGATTCCAGCGCCCTTCCTCGCCCCAGCGGAAACCGATGGAACCGTTGGGCACGACGAACGATTTGTTTTTCTCGTCGAACACAATGGTTTTCCATTCGGGATTATTGCTCTCGCCCAATGCTCCGTCGAAATCGGAGGCGCGCAAAAAGCGATCCGTTACCCACGCATCGCCATGCTTGCGCAGCATGACCTGCATCGGCAAATCCGTGTATTTGCGCGCGTACTCGCTGAAATACGGATCCTGATTTTCGATGTAGAACTCCTTGAGCGCGACATGCCCCATCGCGAGGAAGGCTGCTGCGTCGGTGCCCTGACGAATCGGCATCCACAGGTCGGCGAATTTCACATATTCGGCATAGTCGGGCGCCATCGAAACAATCTTTGCGCCCTTGTAGCGCACCTCGGAGACAAAGTGCGCGTCCGGCGTGCGCGTCATCGGCAGGTTGGCGCCGGTGACGATGATGTAGGTTGAGTTGTACCAGTCGGCCGCTTCCGGCACGTCGGTCTGCTCGCCCCAGGTCTGCGGACTTGCGGCAGGCAGGTCGCAGTACCAGTCATAAAAAGAGCCGCAAGCTCCCCCGATGAGAGAGAGATACCGGGAGCCTGCGGCGTAAGAAATCATGGACATCGCGGGAATGGGCGAAAAACCGTAAATGCGATCCGGTCCCCATTTGTTGATGGTGTGAATATTGGCGGCAGCGATGATCTCGGTCACTTCGTCCCAATCGGTGCGGACAAAACCACCAAGGCCGCGCACAGCGGTGTATTGCTTGCGTTTGCCTTCGTCGGCTTGTATCGCCGTCCACGCTTCCACCGGGTCTTTGCCAAGTTTGCGCTCGGCGCGATAAAGATCGAGCAAGCGGCCGCGTATCATCGGATATTTGATGCGATGCGGGCTGTACAAATACCAGGAGAATGACGCCCCGCGCTGGCAACCGCGCGGCTCGTGATCCGGCAGATCATCGCGAGTACGCGGATAGTCGGTCTGCTGCATTTCAAACGACACCAGACCGTTCTTCACAAAAATTTTCCAGGAGCAGCCGCCGGTGCAGTTCACACCATGCGTGGAGCGCACCACTTTGTCATGCTGCCAACGATGGCGATAGGCATCTTCCCATTGCCTGTCCTCATTGGTGACGATGCCGTGTTCGTCGGAGAAGGTTTCCTTGGTTTTGCTGAAAAACTTCAAGCGATCGAGAAAATGACTCATGTTTTTGCTCCTGTCGTATGTGCGTCTTGTTCGTTATGGATTGCGGATCTCGGCGCCGGGACGCAGATAAAACCACCAGTTGAGTACAAGGCACAGTGCGTAAAACACCGCGAAACCGTACATCGCAAACTCTGGCGAATCTGCCTTGACCTGACCCTTGATCACTTCCGGAGCGATGAAGGAACCGTAAGCCGCCACCGCCGAAGTCCAGCCCAGCACGGGGCCAGCCTGCACGCGGTCGAAAATCACGCCTATGGTGCGGAAGGTGGAGCCATTGCCTATGCCCGAGGCTGCAAACAGAATCACAAAGGTCACGAGGAACTGCGTGAAATAAACTTCCGGTGTCGCGGACTGATACGCTTCCATCATGATGAAACCGGCATAAGCCGAAGCCAGCACCATGATGGCCGAGATCATCTGTGTGACGATGGAGCCGCCCACGCGATCCGAAATCCAGCCGCCCACGGGGCGGATCAGCGCGCCGACAAAGGGGCCGATCCAGGCGTAGGTGAGCGCGGAAGGCGCAGACGGATTTTTGATGTGCGTCCAGTTTTGCGCGACAGCATCGTAGATGTGCTGATTGCCGAAGATCACCGTGATCGACAGCGGCAGCGCCATCGAAAAGCCGATGAAGGAGCCAAAGGTGAGCACATAAAGAATGGTCATGGACCAGGTATGCTTGTTTTTGAAAATCTCAAACTGCCGCTCAACACCATCCTTCATCGTGCCGAAAGCCGCGATTTTCATCAGAAATACCGTGCTCACCATGATGAGCACAATCGCCACCCACATGTTGAGCACACCCAGGCCGGTTGGCGCGGGCAGATAGAGATAAAGTCCGATCACGGTTGGAACAAAGCCCAGCGTGTAGAGCCAGGTAATCTTGAGGAAGGCGACTACCGTACCGCCCGTGTCAGGCGAAATGGAGTTCAGATTGTTCATCCTGAACCACGCGATCACAGCCAGTGGCACCAGAAACAACAGCCACACATAGCCTGCGTTCTGGATGAAGGTCGGCGTGCCTGCGGTAATCTTGCCGAGAATCCAGCCGCTGTCCTTGGCCAATACCATCGAATCACCGCCCAGCGCGCCGAAAATTCCGACCGTCATCGCGAGCGGAATCAAAATCTGCATCGTGGTCACACCAAAATTGCCCAGCCCCGCGTTAAGCCCAAGCGCAGTGCCTTGCAGCCGTTTGGGGAAGAACGTGCTGATATTGCTCATTGAGCTCGCGAAATTACCTCCGCCCACGCCCGACCACAGCGCCATCAACTGGAACACCCACAGCGGCCAGTCAGGATGTTGCAATGCAATGCCGGTACCAATAGCCGGCGTGACCAGCATGAAGGTGGTGAGAAAAATCGTGTTGCGCCCACCCGCGAGACGGATAAAGAAAGACGACGGAATGCGCATGGTCGCTCCGGCCAATCCCGCAATCGCCGTCAGCGTGAACAGCTCCTCCGTGCTGAACGGAAATCCCAGATTCGACATCTGCACGGTGATAATGCCCCACATCATCCATACCGCGAATCCGCACAGCAGACAGGGTATGGAAATCCACAGATTGCGGTACGCCACATGCTTGCCGGTACTTTCCCAGAACGCTTCGTTTTCGATGTTCCATTCTTTAATATCGGTCGTCATTTTGATTTCCTTTAAATGGTTGTTGCCTGGTGTGTTGCTTCATTTATCTTGTGCCGCTCCAGCTTGGATGGCCGGATCTCCGTCCAGTACATCCATATCAGTGATACCCAGATGATGCCGAACATCAGCATGAAGGCCGACGAGCGCACACCGGTGAGGTCCACCAATGCGCCGAACATGATGGGCAGGATGAATCCGCCCAAGCCGCCGACCAGACCGACAACGCCGGAAATCACGCCGATGTTGCGCGGATAGTCGTCCGAGATGTATTTGAAAACCGAGGCCTTGCCGACCGCGAAAGCGATGCCCAGCGTGAACATCAATATGGTGAATACGGTCGAGTTGAGTCCTATATGGAAGGTCTGCGGACCACCCACGGTGATGACGCTCAACTGCGTCTGCGGATACGAGAGGAAGAACAGGCAGATCACCGAGATCCACAACACCCACCAGGTCACGGTATGCGCGCCGTACTTGTCCGAGTAGTAGCCGCCGATTGCACGCAACACCCCGCCCGGCAGTGAGAAACAGGCCGCAAGCAGCGCGGCGGTTTCAAGGCTGAAGCCGTATTCGGAAACGTAGTACTTGGTCATCCACAGTGACAGCGCGACATAACCGCCGAACACGATGGAGTAATACTGGCAGTATCTCCACACGCGCAAATCCTTGAGCGCAGCCAACTGCTCGGCCACGGTGACGCTCTTGCCTTCGCGGTGCGAGGGATCGTCATAGGTAAACAGCCAGAACAGAATCGCGGTGATCGTCATCATCACCGCATACACCTTGGGCACCATGACCCAGCCGTAGGCCGTCACGATACTGGGTGCAATGAGCTTGGTCAGTGCGGCGCCCGCGTTGCCCGCGCCAAAGATACCCATCGCAAGCCCCTGCTGGCTTTTGGGAAACCAGCGCGCGCAATACGAAATACCCACGGTGAACGAACCGCCGGCCACGCCGACAAACAGGCTGGTCACGAGATAATGCCAGTAGGCGGTGCCATCGGAGATCAGCCAGATCGGCACGATGGTGGATATCATGAGGATGAAAAACACGATGCGCCCGCCATACTTGTCGGTGAGCATACCGAGCGGCAGACGAATCAGCGAGCCGGTCAGTACCGGCATCGCCACCAGTATGCCGAACTGGGTTTCGTTGAGGCCGAGTTTCGCCTTGATGGGAATGCCAATGACCGCGAACATCATCCACACCATGAAACACACGGTGAATGCAACGGTGCTTGAACTGACGACCGACCACGCCTTGCGTTTTTGCGCATCCATGAACACTTCTCCCTAAGTAGTTCCTGAGAGACAGCTTATCCTCGCAAACAAGCCGCGAATATTCGCCGGAAGACCAGTTTGGACGAAGCAAAAGGACTAGTTCTTTGGAACTAGATTCGGGTTTTGATTTCCCTTTTGATGGCCATGCAGAAAATGCACAACATCAGCACACCATTCCAGAAGCCCGGTATTGGAGCTTCCACTTTCGAGACAAGATGAAAAGCCGGTAACAGAGGAAGACTGTTATTTATTCGCAAATAAATACACCAGCGATGCGCTTGTTACGGCTATCGGATGGGGTTGCGGGTTTGGGATTCGGCATGTGGTAAAGTGCTGCCCGGCACGGAGAAGTAATAACAACGCTCTGGAACGCTACTTGCTTTCTAAAAAGCGTTTCCGTTTGCCGAGAATATAAGCAGGCGCGGCGCTCCTTTTCGAAGCGCGCGCCGTCAAACGCAAAGCCCTGTTTTCCGCTTTGTTAAAAACAGAAAGTATTGCGAGCTGGCCGCATATGGCTGGCAGTTTTAAACCGAGGAGATCTTCCATGTTGATTGGCGTGCCCGCCGAAACGGCGGCTGGTGAAACGCGTGTTGCCGTAACTCC
>JAITML010000017.1 GCA_031277395.1 Methylobacillus sp.
TGATGCGGCAAAGGAACTGGATGACGGGTCGCTGAACATTCCGTGGGAAGTGGATGTGA
Organism: Methylobacillus sp.; assembly: GCA_031277395.1. GTDB lineage: Bacteria > Pseudomonadota > Gammaproteobacteria > Burkholderiales > Methylophilaceae > MM2. The sequence goes on from JAITML010000017.1 coordinate 60, forward strand.
ACGGGTACTTGATGGCGATGTGCATGTTGCGGCGGGCGGTGGTTGTGGGCTGCGCGATGCTGGCGGTTGGGTTGGGGGCTTAGCTATGAGAAGGCTCTTTGGAATACCCATCCCCACCCTAACCCTCCCCTTGAAGGGGAGGGGATTGGTTGTGTTGTTATTGGGTGTGCTGCCGTTGATGGCAACCGCGCAGGAGATTCCGCGCGCGGCGCATCAATACCGCGCGGAGTTGACGCGCGTTGCGCATTCGACCTGGGGACTGGATGCGCCGGTGGCGGTGTTTGCGGCGCAGATCGAACAGGAGAGCGGCTGGAATCCGGAGGCGGTTTCGCGGGTGGGTGCGCGGGGCATGGCGCAATTCATGCCGGAGACGGCGCGCTGGTGGTGTGAAGTGAACGGCTTGAGCGCGATGGCGTGTCAGCCGACAACACCGGCTTGGGCGTTGCGCGCTTTGGTGGGCTATGACTACTGGCTGTATGAGCGGGTGCGGGCTGGCAGTGAGTTTGATCGTATGTGGGCGGCGCTGCGGGCTTACAACGGCGGGCTTGGGCATTGGCAACTGGAGGCAAAAAACGTATTTCCGGCCATTGACCGGCGGACGGTGGATGGCGCGTGCGGCAAGGCGCGGCGCAGCCCGCGCCACTGTGCGGAAAACCTGCGGTATCCGCACCGCATTCTGCTGGTATTGCAGCCACGTTATGAAAGCTGGGGACGCGGGGTGATGGAATGAATACGCCGAGGAACTGGTTGATGGGCGCGGGTGTGGTGATGATGACCTGGGCGCTGCTGGCGTATGGCAACTGGCGGTTTGACCTGGGCGTGCAGGCGGAACGGAATAGCTGGTTGTCGAAAGAAAACGCGGCGCTGACCGAGGCCAATGCCCGCATTCAAACATTGCAGGCGCAGGCGCGGACGCAAGAGCACGTCTATGGCGAGGCGCTGGCCATTGCTGACACACTTTATCAGGAGGGTTTGCAACATGAAAAAACCAAGTTCAACCGTGTTGTTGCTGATTTGCGCACTGGTGATCTGCGCTTGTACGTCCCCGTCGCCCGCGCCGGTGACGGCGGTGGAGGTGGCGCCGGCGCGGCTGCCGCCGCCACCGGCGAGCGTGATGGTGAAGCGCGAGCCGAACTTTCTGGAGCGGCTGCTGAATTTCTTGTCGGACTCGCCAGCGAAGCCAACGAAGTCGTTGAGCAACTGACGGCGTGTCAGGCGGTTGTGATTGCGGATCGGAGCGGGCAGCAATGAACGATAACGAAAAATCCGAGATCGTGAGCGCGCTCGGCCAGTTGAGTGGCGAGGTGCGGATGATGCACCACGGTTTGACGGCGCGGATTGAAGACATCAAGGCGGACATTCGCCGGATGGAGGCGGCGCAGTCTGATCGCATGGATCGCATTGAGGCAACGCTGGGGCGGCGCATTGATAACCTGGAAGCCGAGGACAAGCGGCTGATCGAGAAGACGGCCAAGCTGTCGGCGATCAACGGCGGCGTCAGTGGCGCAATTGTGGCGGCGGCGGTTGAGCTGCTGAAACGGTTTACTTCGTAATGGCGCACAGTCAGGACATCCGCGACCGCGTTCGCCAGTTGTACGTTGAGGGGATGCCGCTCAACGGTGCGGCGGTGACGTGTGGCGTGAGCTATGACACGGCGCGGGAATGGAAGCGCGTCGCCAAAGCCAAGGGCGATGATTGGGATACGGCGCGCGCGGCGTACCGGATTAGCGATCAGGGCATGGATGAGTTGAACAAGCAGCTTGTCGAGGATTTTGCGCGGCAGGTGATTACGACGACGCGGGAGTTGGAGGACGCGAACATCGCCGCTGCTGACAAGGCCACGCTGCTGGCGCAACTGGCGGATGCGTACTCGAAATTCAGTCGGTCGTTTTCTCGGCTGAATCCGCAATTTTCTGGCTTATCTGTGGCGTTGGATACGCTCAAGGTGATCGCCGACCATCTTCGATTGCACGATAAAGCGGCTTTGAAGGTATTGCAACCGCACTTTGAAGAAGTCGGTGCGATTCTGGGGAAACGCTATGGCGGCGGGTAAGGAACAGTCAGTCAAGGAAGTCCGCAACTGGCGCGAGTTTGAGGAAGAACTTGCACGGCTGGGCGAGGAAATCCGCCAGACCATCGAACTGGAGTGCGAGGCGTTTGCGACTGCCCCGGAAGCCAGCAAGGCTAGACGCGAGCGGGCGTGGAACGATTACGAATTTTTCTGTCGCACTTACTTTCCGCACTATGTGCCGACGGAATACTTCTCGCTGTTTCAGCGCTTCATCTTCAAGCGGCTGCCGGAGGTGATCGACGGTGCGACTGACGGACGCGAGGTGCATGAAGCGCCGCGTGGCGAGGCGAAATCCACCTATGAAACACGGCTTGGAGCGCTGTGGTGCATTGTGACCGGTCGCAAGCACATGATCGGCATCATCATGAACACGGAAGAACAGGCGGCGGAGATGCTGGAAAGCATCAAGGCGGAACTGGATACCAACCCGCGCTTGGCGATGGACTTTCCCGAAGCCTGCGGGCGCGGGCGCGTGTGGCAGGCAACGACGATTGTTACGACGAACAATCGCAAGGTGCGTATTGGTGGCACTAGCAAGAAAATTCGTGGCATGACGCATGGGCCGTATCGGCCTGATCTGATTTTTTTGGATGATCTGGAAAACGATGAGAACGTGCGCGACAAAAATCAGCGCGACAAGGTGGAAGCGCTTGTGCTGAAAGCGGTGATCGGTCTGGCGGGGCCTGCGGGTGGGATGGATGTGTTTTATGTGGGAACCAGTCTGCATTATGACGCGGCGATCAATCGTGTCTCGCGCAAGCCGGGATGGCGGCGCGCGGTGTTCAAGTCGATCATGCAGTGGCCGGATCGGATGGATTTGTGGGAGAAGTGGGAAGGCATTCTCACATCGGCAAGTGGCAGCGATGACGATGCCGAAAAAGATGCGGCGGAGGCCGAGGCGCTGGCGTTCTATCGGAAAAACAAAAAAGCGATGGAGGCTGGCGCGCGGGTGTCATGGCCGGAGGTGCGTCCGCTGTATCGCTTGATGTGCATGCGAGCTACTGACCATGATGCGTTTAATCAGGAGCAGCAGAATGAGGCGGGCAATGATGACATGGCACCGTTCAAAAACATCCAGTTTTGGGTGGATCGGCGAAGCGACTGGTTGTTTTTCGGTGCGGTTGACCCTTCGATGGGCAAGAAAATCAAACAGCGCGATCCGTCGGCAATTCTGGTGGGCGGTTTGAATCGAGAAACGATGGTGCTGGATGTGGTGGAGGCAGACATTGCGCGGCGTGTGCCTGATCTCATTATTGAGCGCACGATTGAGCTTCAAAAAGAGTACAAGTGTCTGGCGTGGGCTGTCGAAACCGTGGCGTTTCAGGAGTTTTTTTACACCGAGTTGATCAAGCGTGCCGGGTTGCGCGGGATTCCGTTCCCTGGTCAATCTGTTCCAACTGGACGCGATAAGGATTTGGCGATTCTCTCGCTTTCTCCCTATGTGAAGAATGGATTGCTGCGTTTGCATCGCAGTCAAGGCACGTTGATTGAGCAGCTAAGGTTTTACCCAGAAGCCGACCATGACGACGGCCCGGATTGTGCGGAAATGTTGTGGGCGATTGCTACCGCCTTTTCAGGGGAGTGGAAGTACACGTCGGCGGGATCGGCGCGGGATCGGCGCGGGGTGACTCATGGCGGATTTGATGATTGGGACGATGACGATGATTAAAGAGATCAGGGTGGCGTTGGCGAAGGCGGCGCGCTTCGTTGGGTTGGACAGTTTGCAGGCCGGGGCGCGGTCGGCGCAAGGCAATACGCTGAATTATGCGTCGGTGACAACACTTGACCCGGTGAAGCTGGGCGCGGCGTTTACGATGGCGGATCAGGGGTACGTTTCCGATCAGGCGGCGTTGTTTGAATTGATCGAAGAACAAGACCCGCACATCTTTGCGGAACTGGCAAAGCGGCGGCGCGCAGTGACCGGGCTGGGCTGGCAGTTGCAGCCGCCAGCGGACGCGAGCCAAGCCGAGATTGATCGCACCGAGGAACTGGCGGACATGCTGCGGGCAATTCCGCACTTTGAGGATGCGCAGTACGACCTGACGGACGCGATTGGCAAGGGTTTCGCGGCAATGGAGATCGAGTGGGGAGCGGGCAGCGTGTGGTTGCCGCGCGCGCTGCATTGGGTGCCGCAGCGGATGTTTCAGGTTGATCGCGATACCGGGGCGTTGCAGTTCCTCAAGATGGGTATGCCGGAGCCATTGCGCGAGTGGGGCTGGGTGATTCATGAGCATCGGGCGAAGTCGGGTTATCTTGAGCAGGCGGCGTTGTTTCGGGTGCTGGCGTGGACGTATGCGTACAAGGCTTACAACGTGCGCGATATGCAGCGGTTTTTGGAGGTGTATGGCTTGCCGCTGCGGCTGGGGAAATATCCGGCGGGCATTACGGACAGCCAGCGTGATGCGTTGCTGCGCGCGGTGCGGAACATCGGGAATGATGGCGCGGGGATTGTGCCATCTACGATGGATATCGAGTTTGTGCAGGCGCAGAAAACCGGCACGGTGACCGACTTTTTGAGTGCGATTGAGTATTGGGAGCGCAAGCAATCGTTGGCGATTTTGGGCGGGACGCTGACAAGCCAGGCCGATGGCAAGACCAGCACGAATGCGCTGGGGGAAATCCACGACAAGGTACGGCGCGAGATCATGCTGCATGATGTGCGGCAGATTGAGCCGACGGTCAACGCGCAGATTGTGCGTCCGATTGTGTTGGTCAATGGGATGTTCCCGGCTGATCGGGTGCCGACGTTTGGCTATCAGACCGAGGAGACGGTTGACCAGGCGAAGATGGTGGGCGTGCTGGAAAAGGCGACGAGCATCGGCATGGAGATCGACGTGGCGTGGGCGCACGATACGATGCAGATTCCGCGCGCGGCGAAGGATGCGAAGTTGCTGACGGCTCCGGGTGGAGCAGCAGCTGCGGGCGGTGGTACGGCGCTGGTGCGATTGGCTGCGCTGGCGGGTAAAACCGATGTGCCGGATGTGATTGGCGCTTACGCGGCGCAGCTCGCTGCGCTGTGCGCGCCGCATGAGCAGGCAGTGATTCAGCAGATCGCAGCGGTTGTGGCGGAGGCTGCGGACTTCGATGAGGCTGTCGAAAAAATCGAGGCGTTGAAGACGGATAGCTCGAAGTGGGCGGAGGCCGTGGCGCTGGGGATGGCGGCGGCGAGTCTGGCGGGGCGGGCGGAGTAGATATGGCTGTCTCGCCTGATCGGTTGCCGTTTTCGGAGGCGGTCGAGTTTTTCAAAAAGAAGCTGCAACTGCCAACATCCGGCTGGACGGATATTTGGCAGGAACAGCATAGCCATGCGTTTGTGGTGGCGGGCGCGGCAAATGATGCGTTGATGGAGGATTTCTACAACGCCATTGTCAAGGCGCGGGATGAAGGCACGGGTTATCCGGCGTTTCGTCAGTCATTCGATGAGATCGTGGCGAAGCACGGTTGGGCGCATAACGGTGCGCCGGGCTGGCGCAGCAAGGTGATCTACGACACGAATATAACGCAGGCTTACAACGCGGGGCGTTATCAGCAAATGCAAGCGGTGAAGCACTTGCGTCCGTATTGGCGATATCGGCACACCAGTATTGAGCATCCGCGCTTGGAACATCTGTCGTGGGATGGGTTGGTGTTGTCGGCTGATGATCCGTGGTGGGATACGCACATGCCGCAGAATGGCTGGGGGTGTAAGTGTCGGGTGGATTCACTTTCGAGAATTGAGGCGCAGCGGGAGTGGGAGAAGAACGGCAAGGACGGGCCGGATGATGCGCCGCCGATTGTTTGGGAAGAACGTGTGGTGGGCAAAAATGGCTTGTACCCGCGTACTGTAAAAACGCCGAAGGGAATTGATCCGGGTTTTGCGTATAACCCCGGTAAGGCGTGGTTGGAGCCGCATATCGTGCCGCCGTTGCCAGAACATCTTGCGCGGCTTGTTCCGGATGAATGGCCGTGGCCTGCTGGGTATAAGCCGCCAGCCGCACCAACACCGACTGTTTTTCACAGTTCTATTCTTGTGGATGAATCGATACCAGCCACAACGGTAATTGAGAATTTTCTTGTTGATTTCGGTGCGACATTAACCAAGCCTGCGGTTTTCACCGATATGTCGAATTCTGCGCTTGTAATTGGCGCGGGCATGTTTATCCCCGGTGGTGTTGCATATGACCCTGCGCGTGGGGACACACAATTCAAGATGATGCATGAGAACAAGCAGGGGCGTAAAAAATATATGAGCCTGCTGGCGGTAGCAATTAAAGACCCGGATGAGATTTGGGAATCATGGGAATCCGTCAGAAACGAACCCGGGAAAAAATACCTTGTCCGTCACTATCTGAAATCAATCGTGATCATTGACCAGAACGGTAAAGAGAGGTTTTTGATTGTCGTTTTCAGGAAATCAAGAAACGGCTGGAATTGGGAGGGAGTGACAACCTATCACACAAGCAAGCCAGCTTATTTCAATCGGAACCGCCGTGGATATCTGCGCTACAAAAAGTAACGCCACCGATGCGGCGGTGGCGTTCGCTGGTTTATTTCACGGTTGCCGCAGCCCCAAGTATTCACCAACGTGGGTATAGTCTATGCAATTCACGGTTGAATTTCAAGTTGACCATTTAGAGCGTGCTTTGGAGGCTGTTCGACAGGAAATTGCGACGCCCCAGCAAATGCTGGGTAGCCTTGGTGAATCGCTGCTACAAGCGAATAAGGAACGGCACGAAAAAGGACTTGCGCCGGATGGTACGCCGTGGAAAGAACGGTCGCCGATGACAAAATCACGGCGGGCGCGGCTGCTTTACGACAATGGCGACATGCTGGGGAGTTTCAATTATCAGGTGCAAGGCAGTGCGTTGCGGCTTGGATTCAGTGATCGGAAGGCGATCTGGCATCATGGCGGGACAGGCACATATGCGGGCGGGTCGCCCTATACGATCTCACCGGTGAAAGCGAAGGCGCTGCATTTTGGTGGCATGTTCAGAGCGCGGGTGACACATCCGGGCATTCCGGCACGTCCGCTGGTCGGCTTCCCGGCATCAGATCGACAACTTGTCACCGACGTCATTGAAGATCATTTAACACTGGTATTAAACCGCGTTCGATGATCAATTAAACGCCCTTCAAAGTGGGATTATTTCCGTACTGCGAGCCCGAATTCCCCGCACTTCTCTCCGATTTATTCCGCACTTTCCTACCAATTCTGTCCGGAAATCAAGAATTCCGGTTTTTTTGTTGTTTCCTAATGATCACGTGGCTTTCATGGCGTTTTTTCCGGTTTCTCCCCGTCCAGTTTCCACCCCCTCCCTACTCTCATTTATTCCAGACAGCAGCGGGAATAACAGAGCAATACCGGCCATCCCGCAGGTTTGCTAAACTGTCCGTCCACCATTCATGCCCTGTCCACCATGCGCTCTCCCCTTTATTCCCGCGGCTTCACCCTGATCGAAATCATGGTCGTGATCGTCATTCTCGGCATTCTGGCCGTGCTGATCGTGCCCAAAGTGATGAACCGGCCTGATGAGGCGCGCGTCATCGCTGCCAAGCAGGACATCGCCTCCATCACGCAGGCGTTGAAACTCTACAAGCTGGACAACCTGCGCTATCCCACCACTGAGCAGGGGCTGCAATCGCTGATTGCGAGGCCGTCCCTGCCGCCGGAACCGGCGAACTGGAAAACCGGCGGCTATCTGGAAAAGCTGCCGAACGACCCTTGGGGGAATCCGTATCAATATCTGTCTCCCGGCTTGCGCGGCGATGTGGATGTGATGAGCCTGGGCGCGGATGGCGCGTCGGGGGGCGAGGGCGTTGATGCGGATATTGGTTCCTGGCAATGACCGCACACCTACTCCCTCTCCCTTGATGGGAGAGGGT
>JAITML010000004.1 GCA_031277395.1 Methylobacillus sp.
CTCGTGTCGTCGTACTGAACAAGGGAGCCATCGAGCAGGCCGGAACGCCGGATGAAGTGTACGACCGGCCCGCAACGCCGTTCATATACCAGTTCCTCGGCAATGTGAACCTGTTCCACAGCCGCGTGCATGGCGGTTTCGCCCGCATCGGTGAACTGGAAGTGCCCGTGGATGGCCACGATGACGCCGAAAACGCGCCTGCGCTGGCCTATGTCCGCCCGCACGATATTGATATCCGCCGTGCGCCGGAAAACGGTTCCACGTTCGCGGCGACCGTGGCGCACATTCACTCCATCGGCCCCATCGTGCGCCTGGAACTGGCGCGCGCCGATACCGCCGAATACATCGAAGCCGAGTTGACGCGCGAACGTTTCCGCGAACTGCAATTGCGGGAAGGCGAACAGATTTTCGTGAAGCCGCGCAGCCTGCGGGTATTCCTGGATTCCGCTACGGCTGCCGCCTGAGTCGCGCGCGGCAACGGGCTTGAATTCCCGAGGAGTGAGCGGCGTGCAATCTACACGCCGCAGGGATGACAAACGATCTGGCGCGAGCGCACCCAAGGCACGCCATGCGCCTTTGAATTCATCAATTCGGGCGATCAAGCTCAGCATCTCCAGAGTGATTTGAAGGGTGTGAGTTTTGAGTATTAGCCAATAGCACACCCATTTACATCCATTTTGGGGGTGGATAGAAATGGGTGTTAATGGGTGTATAAATGGTAGCCGCCCAAACCAAAGGTGGCTCCTTTACCGACATGCAGCCATTGCCCAATATGCAAAAAAGGCAGGAAAGGAGTGAGGTCGCCAGACAGTTTCCGCGTACCAACCATGCCACCCAAAACCATCTTGCGCTGCTGGCGGCTGGAATAGCGTGCCCAGTGCCACCAATTTATAAATTCCCCTCTTACCACAAAACTTTGCATTCTCCCCTTGAAATATCAGGAGACTGTCCCTATCATTAGCACTCGAAAGGCAAGAGTGCTAACAGCCTCGGCCTTAATCACCCAATTTTTGATTCTATTTAAAGGAGAACTCCATGAAAATTCGCCCTTTGCATGACCGCGTGATCGTCAAGCGCGTCGAAGAGGAGCGCATGACCGCATCCGGGATCGTCATCCCCGACACCGCTGCCGAGAAGCCTGATCAGGGCGAAATCGTCGCCGTGGGTAACGGCAAGGTTCTGGAAGACGGTTCCGTGCGCAAGCTGGAACTGAAGGTTGGCGACAAGGTGCTGTTCGGCAAGTATTCCGGCCAGACCGTGAAAGTCTCCGGCGAAGAACTGCTGGTGATGCGCGAAGAAGATATTATGGGTGTCATCGAAGCCTGAACGACATCCCCACTACCGAAAGATTTTAGGAGAATTTAATAATGGCTGCTAAAGATGTACGTTTCGGCGACGAAGTTCGCCAAAAAATGGTCAACGGCGTGAACACTCTCGCCAATGCTGTCAAGGTCACACTGGGCCCCAAGGGTCGCAACGTGGTTCTGGAACGCGCTTTTGGCGCTCCGACCATCACCAAGGATGGTGTTTCCGTCGCCAAGGAAGTCGAACTCAAGGACAAGTTCGAGAACATGGGCGCGCAAATGGTCAAGGAAGTGGCTTCCAAGACTTCCGACATCGCCGGTGACGGCACCACTACCGCTACCGTGCTGGCTCAGGCCATCATCCGCGAAGGCATGAAGTCCGTTGCCGCCGGCATGAACCCGATGGACCTCAAGCGCGGCATCGACAAGGCCGTGGAAGTCGCCGTCAATGAACTCAAGAGCCTGTCCAAGCCTTGCACCACCAGCAAGGAAATCGCACAGGTTGGTTCCATTTCCGCCAACTCCGATGTCTCCATCGGCCAGATCATCGCCGACGCGATGGACAAGGTGGGCAAGGAAGGCGTGATTACCGTCGAGGACGGTTCCGGCTTGCAGAACGAGCTGGATGTCGTGGAAGGCATGCAGTTCGACCGCGGTTATCTGTCCCCGTATTTCATCAACAACCAGGATCGCCAGATCGCGCTGCTGGAAAATCCCTTCGTCCTGCTCTACGACAAGAAGGTTTCCAACATTCGTGACCTGCTGCCCACGCTGGAACAAGTCGCCAAGGCTGGCCGTCCGCTGCTCATCATCGCCGAAGATATCGAAGGCGAAGCGCTGGCAACCCTCGTGGTCAACAATATCCGCGGCATCCTCAAGACCTGTGCCGTCAAGGCTCCGGGCTTCGGCGACCGCCGCAAGGCCATGCTGGAAGATATCGCCATCCTGACCGGCGGTACCGTGATCGCCGAGGAACTGGGTCTCAAGCTGGAAAACGTCAAGCTGGAAGACCTCGGCCAGGCCAAGCGCATCGAAGTGGGCAAGGAAGACACCATACTCATTGACGGCGCAGGCAATGAAACCAACATCAAGGCGCGCATCGACCAGATCAAGAAGCAGGTCGAGGAATCCACCAGCGACTACGACCGCGAAAAACTGCAAGAGCGCGTGGCCAAGCTCGCGGGCGGTGTGGCCGTGATCAAGGTTGGTGCCGCGACCGAAGTCGAAATGAAGGAAAAGAAGGCGCGCGTCGAAGATGCGCTGCACGCTACCCGTGCCGCCGTTGAAGAAGGCATCGTGGCCGGTGGCGGCGTGGCTCTGCTGCGCGCGCGCGCCACAATCGCCAAGACCAAGGGCGACAATCACGATCAGGACGCCGGTATCGGCATCGTGCTGCGCGCGATTGAAGAACCGTTGCGCCAGATCGTCGCGAATGCGGGCGCCGAGGCTTCCGTGGTCGTCAACAAGGTGCTTGAAGGCAAAGGCAACTTTGGTTACAACGCAGCCAACGACACCTATGGCGACATGGTGGAAATGGGCGTGCTGGACCCGACCAAGGTGACCCGCTCCGCGCTGCAAAACGCGGCCTCCATCGCCGGTCTCATGCTGACCACCGACTGCATGATTGCAGAACAACCCAAGGACGACGCTCCGGCCATGCCGGGCGGCATGGGTGGTATGGGCGGCATGGACATGATGTAAGTCGGCTGTCTGCTTTTTGCAACATGTTGTGAAAATCCCCGCTTCGGCGGGGATTTTTTTGTGACATTTCGGCAGCCATCAGCATATACTGCGACCAACGATTCCCGCTGCCTGAACAACAGGCAAAAAAAACCCCGGCTAAAGGGGATTAAACCGGGGTACAAGTTGCCTTATGGAGATAAGGCGCCCGCTCAGGGAGGAGAAGCGGGAGACGCATAACATCGTCTGTGGGATAAGATTGGGCAAGATCAACTTAGTTCCCCGCCAAAGCAATATTTTTTTAATGCGCGTAACCAACCGGGTACGCGCATTTTTATTTCGCAGATATGACCGACATCCTCGCAGGACTCAACGACAAGCAACTCGAAGCCGTCACCCTGCCTCCGCAATCCGCATTGATTATCGCGGGCGCGGGCAGCGGCAAGACGCGCGTGCTCACCACCCGCATCGCCTGGCTGATCCAGACCGGTCAGATCAGTCCGCAGAGTTTGCTGGCGGTCACCTTTACCAACAAGGCGGCCAAGGAGATGCTCGCGCGCTTGTCGGCGATGCTGCCGATCAATACGCGCGGCATGTGGGTGGGCACCTTTCACGGTCTGTGCAACCGCTTTCTGCGCACCCATCATCGCGAGGCGCATCTGCCCGCGCTGTTCCAGATACTCGATTCCGCCGACCAGCTTTCCGCGATCAAGCGCGTGATGAAGGCGATCAATATCGACGACGAAAAATATCCGCCCAAGCAGGTGCAGAACTATATCAACAATGCCAAGGAAGAAGGTCTGCGCGCGCAGCAGATGGAGGCTTACGACAAGTACTCCGAAATCTTGCGCGACATCTACGCCGAATACGACGCGCAATGCCAGCGCGAAGGCGTGACGGATTTTGCCGAGTTGCTGCTGCGCTGCTACGAAACGCTGTCGCGCGAAGCCGCGCTGCGCGAGCATTATCAGGCGCGCTTCCGGCATATTCTGGTTGATGAATTTCAGGATACCAACCGCCTGCAATATCTGTGGCTCAAACTGCTGGCCGGCTCCGGCAGCGCGATGTTCGCGGTCGGCGACGACGACCAGTCGATCTACACTTTTCGCGGCGCGCGCGTCGGCAACATGATGGAGTTCGAAAAGGATTTTCAGGTTAAAAATCTCATCAAGCTCGAACAGAATTACCGCTCGCACAGCAACATTCTCGACGCCGCGAATGCGATCATCACGCACAATCGCAACCGTCTCGGCAAAAATCTCTGGACAGCCGACAGCGCGGGCGAGCCCATACGCGTGTTTGAGGCGTACAACGATCAGGACGAAGCGCATTACATCGTCGAAGAAGTCAAAATGCTGCACAACGAAGGTCAGACGCTAGGCGACATCGCGCTGCTCTACCGTTCCAACGCGCAATCGCGTGTGCTGGAACATGCGCTGTTCACCGCCGGATTGCCCTATCGCGTGTACGGCGGTCTGCGCTTTTTCGAGCGCGCGGAAATCAAGCACGCGCTTGCTTATCTGCGGCTCGTCGCGAATCCTGACGACGATACCGCGCTGTTGCGCGTGATCAACTTTCCCACGCGCGGCATAGGCGCGCGCAGTCTGGAACAGTTGCAGGAAAACGCGCGTCAGCGCAACAGCAGCCTGTGGCAGGCAGCGCTCGAAAAAGCCGGTTCCGCACCTCAGCCGGGGCGCGGCATCGAAGGCTTCGTCGCACTGGTGCGTTTGCTGCGCGACGCCTGCATCGGCCTCACGCTTGCGGAAATAATAGATCAGGTCACCACGCTCTCCGGTCTGCGCCAGCACTATCAAAACGAAAAAGAAGGCGCGGATCGCATCGCCAATCTGGACGAACTGGTCAACGCCGCCATGATTTTCTCAGAGGAACACGACGGCGATGTTGAATCTTCCGACAGTGACCCGCAACAACCATTGCTGACCGCCTTCCTCAGTTTTGCGAGCCTGGAAGCGGGTGAGCATCAAGCCGACCCCGGCCGCGACGCGCTGCAACTCATGACGATACACGCCGCCAAAGGTCTGGAATTCAACACCGTATTCATCAGCGGGCTGGAAGAAGGTCTGTTCCCGCACGAGCAAAGCATGTCTGAAGCCAACGGGCTGGAAGAAGAACGGCGCCTGATGTATGTCGCCGTGACCCGCGCGCGGCGACGCTTGTATTTCAGTCATGCGCAAAGCCGCATGTTGCACGGGCAAGTACGCTACAACATCCCGTCCCGCTTTCTCGATGAAATTCCCGATACGCTGCTGAAGCGCATCAACACCCGCGCAGAAAGCAAAGCTCCGGCAGCGAGCTACGCAATGCCACGATCACAAACTACCACCCATCCTTGGCGCATCGGCCAAGCCGTGACACACCAAAAATTCGGCCAAGGTGTGGTGGTGAGCTACGAGGGCAATGCAGATGATCTGCGCGTGCAGGTCAACTTTGGCCGCGCCGGAATGAAATGGCTCGCGATGGAATATGCGAAGCTGACGGCGGTGTAGAAAGAAAACTGAAAAAACCCCGCTCATTCCCGTTTTTACGGAAATGAGCGAGGGTTGATTTTGTGATTAGCTTGCCGGCAGCGCCTGATCGGCGTTGTCGATGTTGAAAACATCCTTGTAGCTGGCGTACATCGAGCCGATCAAAACCGGCCCCATCACCAGCATGCCGAGGAAGAGCGGCAAATATGCAATGATTGTCAGCACGAAGGCGATGATGCCGTAAACCAGCCACGGCAGAATATTGCGCCAACACGCTTTAAAGCTTGCTTTGAGCGCGTCAAACGCGCTCATGTTCTTGAGTATCACCAGTGCCGGGGCGTAGATATAGGCCATCATCACCGGGATCATCAACGCCATGAAAATCAGCATTATCAGCGCTATCACCAACATGAAGCCCGCGCCCATGCTGGCCGGATCGCCGCTTGCCGCAACGCTTGCACCAACCACCATGACAATCATCACGATATACATCGCAATGGTGAAAGCGATTCCGATCGCGAAGAGTATCGCTCCGATAATCGCCAATTGACCCAAGTTGGTCTGAAATCCGGCGAAAAGATGTTCGATTTTCAACTCCTCGCCTCTGTCCTGCTCGTGACAGGCCAGCATGAGGCCGCCCATAAGCACCGGCGACAGTATGACGGCGAATGGAACGAATGCCAGTACCACCGAGAGCGCCATGTAGATCAGAAATATCGCAATCCAGATACCCGGACTTTTCTTGAACAACTGAAACCCGCCGGCGATCCACTCCCAGCCATTTCCGGCATTGACTTTACGTGCTTCCATAACGCAGCTCCCTTTCGGTTATTTATGTTGATATCCAGATTTCCCGCAATACCTCACGTTGCGCGATACGATCCGCCAGAATTCGGCGGAAATGTCCTGGATCCTTGGCATGTGTAATTTCACCCGCAAGCGGATAGTGGAGATCATACAGGCGCGACAGCCAAAAGCGCAATGCGGCGGCGCAGAGCAGAGTGGGCCATGCGGCGCGCTCTTCGGCGCCAAGCGGGCGTTCCGCGTGATAGGCCGCCAGCATCGCGCGCAGGCATGGCTCGTCCAGACGCCCATCGGCATGCACGCACCAATCGTTGACGGTAATGGCGAGATCATAGGCGAGCACGTCTTCGCAGGCATAGTAGAAGTCGATGAGGCCGGTCAGTTGCGCGCCGTCAAACAGCACGTTGTCGCGGAACATGTCGCCGTGAATCACGCCGCGCGGCAGATCGGCGGCGCGAAATTCGGCTTGATGCGCGAGTTCCGTTTGCAACAGGGCGCGATCTTCAGTATCGAGAAAAGGCAGCACGGCTTCGGCTGTCGTGCGCCACCAGCGCGGGCCGCGCGGATTTTCCATGCCCGCGCCGAACGATAATCCCGCCTTGTGCATTTGCGCGAGCACCTGTCCCATCGCGGCGCAGTGTTCGGGCGCGGGCGATTCGATGGAGCTGCCGCGCAAACAGGTCACGAGCGCTGCCGGTTTGCCGTTCAATTCACTTAAATATTGTCCCGCATCATTCGCGACCGGATGCGGACAGGGAATGCCGCGATCCGCCAGATGCGCCATCAGATCGAGAAACCACGGCAATTCGTTGGCCGTGTTGTGTTCGAACAGCGTGAGCACATAGCGGCCGGATTCCGTGGTCACGAAGTAGTTGGTGTTAGTGATACCGGAAGCGATGCCTTTGAGATCGCGCAGTTGCCCCAGCGAAAAATCCCGCAGCCAGTCGGATAATTGCGCGGGAGTAACGGAGGTATATACGGACATGACCATGGCAAAGGGCCGGAAATCGACCCTTTGCATTCAGTGATTCAGAATCGGAACAAAATCCATTGCGGCACCGAAAGCGGCTCGCTGGGGCCGTCCTTGCGGATCCAGCCGCCGTTGGCGGCTTCCTTGACGAGATAATACGATTTGCCGTGCGCGGGTGTGACCTTCATCATGTACAACTCGTTGGCGATGCGGTATTCCTCAATGGTATCTCCATCGCGCTTGATGATGGTCACTTGCGGCTCAGCTGCCGAATCGGGGTCGTCAAATGGTTCCAGTTGCGGCGGCGATTCCAGCTCTGACGGCGGCGGCTCATCGGCAGCCATTGCAAGGAACGGCACGCTTAAAATCAATAGAATCAGGCTGCGGCGGCAAAACATGATGATCTCTCGTTGGGGTGTTTCGTTATTGTATTTTAGCAGTATGCCATAATTCAAAAATGAAAACTTTATTGCTGGTGGACGGCTCGTCCTATCTTTACCGCGCGTTCCACGCCTTGCCCGATCTGCGCAACAAATATCAGGAACCGACCGGCGCCATTTACGGCGTGCTCAACATGTTGCGCCGCCTGCACAAGGATTATCCGGCGGATTACAGCGCCTGCGTGTTCGACGCGAAGGGAAAAACCTTTCGCGACGACATTTATCCCGAATACAAAGCGAACCGCCCGCCCATGCCGCCTGACCTCGCAAGCCAGATCGCGCCGCTGCTGGAAGCGATACGCGGCCTGGGCTGGCCGCTGCTCATGGTCGATGGCGTGGAGGCCGATGACGTGATCGGCGCGCTCGCGCGTGAAGCCGAGCGCGAAGGCATGCGCACCGTTATTTCCACCGGCGACAAGGATATCGCGCAACTCGTGAACGCCAACATCACGCTCGTCAACACCATGAGCAATGAGGTGCTCGACGAGGCCGGCGTGGAGCGCAAATTCGGCCTGCCGCCCGAACGCATCGTTGATTACCTCACCCTGATGGGCGATGCCGTGGACAACGTGCCGGGTGTGGACAAGGTCGGCCCCAAGACCGCCGTCAAATGGCTCGCGCAATACGGCACGCTGGATAATCTCATCGCGCACGCCGACGAAATGACGGGAGTGGTCGGTGAAAATCTGCGCAAGGCGCTGGCCTGGCTGCCGACCGCGCGCAAACTGCTGACCATCAAATGCGACATGGAATTGCCCGTGCGCCTGCATGAACTGACGCAACAAAAACAGGATACGGACAAGTTGATCGCGCTATACGAACGGCTGGAATTCAAGTCCTGGCTGCGCGAATTGACTGCGCGCGATGCGCCTCCCCCACCCGAACCGGGACAAGCCGGCTTGTTCGATCAACCGCAATTGGCAGCGGGCAGCGCGACGCAAACACGCGATTACGAAACCCTGTTGAGCGCAGACGCGCTGCAACGCTGGCTGGAGAAGATGGGCAAGGCGGCGCTCGTGAGTTTCGACACCGAGACCACCGGCCTCGACCCCATGACCGCGCGCATCGTCGGCATGTCGTTTGCGGTGGAGGTGGGCGCGGCGGCTTATCTGCCGCTCGCGCATGACTATGCGGATGCGCCGCAGCAACTTCCGTTCGCCGAAACGCTCGCAAAACTGAAACCGCTGCTGGAAAATCCGGCGATACGCAAAGTCGGGCAGAATCTCAAATACGACAAACACATCCTTGCCAATCACGGCATCGCGCTCAACGGCATCGCGCACGACACGCTGCTGCAAAGCTATGTGCTGGAAAGTCACCGCCAGCGCAGCATGGACGACCTCGCGCTGCGCCATCTCGGTATGCGCACGATCACTTACGAGGAAATCACGGGCAAGGGCGCGAAACAAATGCCCTTCAGTCAGGTCGCGCTCACACAGGCCGGAGAATACGCCGCCGAGGATGCGGATATCACACTGCAACTGCACGAAGCGCTGTATCCGAACATCGAGGCCAATGCGAAACTCGCATACGTTTATCGCAGCATTGAAATGCCGGTCATGGAAATTCTGTTCGGCATGGAGCGTACCGGTGTGCTGCTCGATAGCGCGATGCTGCAAACGCAAAGTCACGAGCTGGGGCGCAAATTGCTCGCGCTGGAACAGCAGGCGCACGAGCTCGCCGGACAGCCATTCAATCTTGGTTCGCCCAAACAGTTGCAGGAAATTTTGTTCGGCAAGCTCGGCATCAAGCCGCTCAAAAAAACGCCCGGCGGCACGCCCTCCACCGATGAGGACGTGTTGCAGGAGCTCGCGCTTGATCATCCGCTGCCCAAGGTGCTGCTGGAATATCGCGGCTTGTCCAAACTCAAATCCACCTACACCGACAAGCTGCCTAAAATGATCAATCCGGCCACGGGCCGCGTGCATACCAATTACAGTCAGGCTGTCGCGATCACGGGCCGCCTCGCGAGCAATGATCCCAATCTGCAAAACATTCCGGTGCGCACCGCCGAAGGCCGCCGCATCCGCGAAGCCTTCATCGCGCCGCCGGATTACGTCATCGTTTCCGCTGACTATTCGCAGATTGAGTTACGCATCATGGCGCATTTGTCGCAGGACGAAGGCTTGCTCGCCGCGTTCGCCGCGGGCGAGGATATTCACCGCGCCACCGCTGCGGAAATTTTCGGTTGCAATCGCGAGGAGGTCAGCAGCGAGCAACGCCGCTACGCCAAAATCATCAACTTCGGTCTCATCTACGGCATGTCCGCATTCGGTCTCGCCAGCACGCTCAACATCGAACGTGCTGCCGCGCAAAGTTATATCGAACGCTATTTCGCGCGCTATCCCGGCGTGCGCCGCTACATGGATGAAACCCGCATGCTCGCGCGGCAACAAGGCTATGTCGAAACCGTTTTTGGCCGCCGTTTGTGGGTGCCTGAAATCAACAGCCCCAACGTCATGCGCAGGCAAGGCGCCGAACGCGCCGCGATCAATGCGCCCATGCAAGGCACCGCCGCCGATCTCATCAAACTCGCAATGATCGCCGTGGACAACGCGCTGCGCGAGCAAAAAATCGCCAGCAAAATGGTGATGCAGGTTCACGACGAATTGGTACTCGAAGTTCCGCAAACCGAACTCGCGCTCATTCAGGCCGAACTGCCGCGCCTCATGACCGGCGTTGCCAAACTGGACGTACCGCTGGAAGTGGAAGTCGGTTTCGGCGCGAACTGGGAAAGCGCGCATTGAAGAAAATCCTTGCCTCCGGCCAGGCTGAGCAAACCATCACCAAATCCCGCTTTGTGGCGGCGGCGGAATACTGCGACAGCGAGCATGCCGTGGCGATGATGTTACGGCGGCTGGCGGCGCAACATCCCCATGCGAGCCATCTTGCGTTTGCGTACAAAATTCGCGCGCCGGAGGGAATTCTGCAACGCTTTCACGACGCCGGGGAGCCCTCCGGTACCGCGGGCAAGCCCATCATGCAATATCTGGAAGGGCACGATCTCATCAATGCCTGCGTTGCGGTGGTGCGCTATTACGGCGGAATCAATCTTGGCACCGGCGGCCTCGCCCGTGCTTACGGCGGCACAGCGAAGCTCGCGCTGGAGGTGGCGACGCTGGGTGATTTTGTCGAGATGCGCCGGATTGAGGTTGCGCTGGATTATGCGCAACTCGATCGCTTTTTGCGCGATGCGGAAAAACTGCATGCCGAAATTCTGGGCAAGGATTTCGGCGAACGCGTGACAATCACGGCATCAGTTCCGGCCGATGTGGCGCAGGAACTGCTGGATCGCCACTGCGGAAATCAAACCCGATCCCAGTAGGGCCGCGGCCCGAAACGTTCCGCCAGGAAATCCACAAAGACGCGAATCTTGAGCGGCAAATGACGGGTGGGCATGTGGATGGCGTAGATGTGGCGCTTGATCGGGATATACTTGGAAAGCACGGCTTGCAGTCGCCCGGCTTGCAAATCCTTGCCGATGAGAAAGGTCGGCAGCAGCGCGAGGCCGAGGCCACTAAGCACGGCCTGCGACAGCGCATCATCATCGTTGATGCGCAAGCGTCCCGAAACAGGCACGGCGATTTCTCCCGTCGGGCCGGTGAAACGCCACATGCCTTTGTCACCCGAGTGGATATAGTCGAGGCAATTGTGATGTTCCAGATCTTCCGGTCTTTTGGGAATGCCGAAGCGTTTGAAATAATCGGGCGTGGCGCACAGTTTGCTGCCCGCAGGGGCGATGTTGCGGGCGACCCTGTTTTCGGGCGGTGTTTCGCACACGCGAATGACCACGTCGTAACCTTCTTCCGCCATATCGACCGGACGATCAATGATGGTCATGTCCATGTCGATTTCCGGATAACGGTTGAGAAAATCCGACAGCGCGGGCGCGATGTGCAGCGTGCCGAAAGCGACCGAGGCCGCGACGCGCAAGGTGCCGCGCGGCACTGCGTTAAGACTGTCCACCACTTGTTGCGCGGCTTCCGTCTCCTGCTTGATGCGTTGGCAATGTTCGAAAAACGCAACGCCGACTTCGGTGGCGCTGAGATGGCGCGTGCTGCGGTTGAGCAGGCGCGCGCCCAGACCTTTTTCCAGATTGGCCACCGCCTTGCTGATGGCCGAGCGTGAGACGCCAAGTTGCTGCGCCGCGCCGGAAAAACTCCCGGCTTCTATGACTTCCGCGAAAATAAGCATGAGATTGAGGTCTTGCATGATCGTCAACTTTCTGGCAACATCATGTTGAACATTCTAGCTGCTTCATGGCATAATTTCCACACTTTGCACATATTGAAAGTTTTCACATCATGAAATATCGCAATCTCCCCGACTTTCTGGAATACGTTAAAAGTCGTGATCCGCATCAAGTCGAATTCAATCAAGCCGTTCAGGAAGTCATGGGCAGCCTGTGGGGGTTCATCGAAAAAAATCCGCATTACGCCGATGCCGGTTTGTTGGAACGATTGGTAGAGCCCGAGCGCGTGATCCAGTTTCGCGTAGCCTGGGCGGATGACAAAAACCAGACCCACGTCAACCGCGCCTTCCGCATTCAGCACAACTCGGCCATTGGCCCGTTCAAGGGCGGGATGCGTTTTCATCCCTCGGTCAATCTGTCCATTCTCAAATTTCTCGCGTTCGAGCAGACCTTCAAAAACGCGCTGACCACGCTGCCCATGGGTGGCGGCAAAGGCGGTTCGGATTTCGACCCCAAGGGCAAGAGCCGCGACGAAGTCATGCGTTTCTGTCAGGCATTGATGATAGAACTCTACCGCCACCTCGGGCCGGACACGGATGTCCCGGCAGGCGATATTGGCGTCGGCGGCCGCGAAGTCGGTTTTATGACGGGCATGATGAAAAAGCTTTCCAACCAATCTGCCTGCGTGTTCACCGGCAAGGGGTTGTCGTTTGGCGGCAGCCTCATCCGCCCCGAAGCGACAGGTTATGGTCTCGTCTATCTCATCGAAAACATGCTGGAACGCAATGGTCGTGACATGAAAGGCATGCGCGTCGCAGTTTCCGGCTCGGGCAATGTTTCGCAATACGCAATTGAAAAATGCATGCAGCTCGGCGCGAAGGTCATCACCGCCTCGGATTCCGCCGGTACGGTGATCGACGAAGCAGGTTTCACGCCGGAAAAACTCGCTGCGCTCATGAAGATCAAAAACGAGGATTACGGCCGCATCAAGGATTACGCCGACAAATTCGGCCTGCGCTACGAAGCAGGCAAAAAACCGTGGGGCGTCAAGGTTGATATCGCTCTGCCGTGTGCGACGCAGAACGAACTGACCGGCGATTGCGCGCGCGAGCTGGTCAAAAATGGCGTCAGCTACGTCGGCGAAGGCGCGAACATGCCTTCCACACTGGAAGCCGTCGAAGTGTTCCTGCACGCGAAAGTCCATTTCGCTCCTGGCAAGGCTGCCAATGCAGGCGGCGTGGCCACCTCCGGCCTCGAAATGTCGCAAAATGCGGCGCGTCTGTCGTGGGACAGAAACGAAGTCGATGACCGCCTCAAGCAAATCATGCGCGGCATTCACGAAAACTGCGTCAAATACGGCGAGCGCGACAAGGGCTTCGTCAACTACGTTGATGGCGCCAATATTGCCGGCTTCGTCAAGGTTGCCGACGCGATGCTCGCGCAAGGTTTGTATTAAACAGCGTCCGTCACAAGTAAAAATGGCCGGCGGAAAAATCTGCCGGCCATTTTTTATACGTCTCAATTAAATTTTCTTCAACTCCGCGATCACCGGCGTGTGGTCGGACGGCCGTTCGAGTTTGCGCGGCGCTTTGTCCACCCAGCAACGTGTGCAAATGGTTTTGAGTGGAGGCGTGAGCAGGATGTGGTCGATGCGCAAGCCGAGGTTACGACGGAAGGCGGCCATGCGGTAATCCCACCAGGAATAGTGCCCGGGCTGATCTTCAAACAAACGAAAAGCGTCGGTGAGACCAAGCGCGGTCAATGCCTGAAATGCCGCGCGTTCGGGCGGGCTGACGAGCACCTGCCCCGCCCATGCGGCGGGATCATGCACATCGCGATCTTCCGGCGCGATGTTGTAGTCACCGAGCAACGCAAGTTCGGGATGCTGCGCGATTTCGTTTGCAAGCCAGTCACGCAGCGCGGCGAGCCAGGCAAGTTTGTACTGATATTTGTCGGAATCCAGGCTTTGGCCATTGGGCATATAGGCGCAAACAATGCGGATGCCGTTGGTCGTGGCGGCAATCACACGCTTTTGCTCATCCGGATAATTCGGCAGATTGATGCTCACATCCGCAAGCGCATGTTTGCTCAAAATCGCAACGCCGTTGTAGGTTTTTTGTCCGGCGTGAACGGCGTGATAACCGGCAGCTTGAACCGCATCAAACGGAAATTTCGCATCCTCCAGCTTGGTTTCCTGCAAGCACAACACATCCGGCTGCTCGCTTGCGAGCCACGCCAGCACATGCGGCAAACGCACGTTGAGCGAGTTGACATTCCATGTGGCAATTTTCATGCGGCGGCTTCGGTCATGCCGTTATGGCGCAGCAACGCATCCAGCGTCGGTTCGCGTCCGCGGAAAGCGACGAAGGATTCCAGCGCGGGACGCGTGCCGCCTTGCGCGAGAATTTCGTTCCAGAACCTGTGGCCGGTTTCCGCGCTCAATACGCCGTTTTCCTCAAACAAACTGTAGGCATCGGCAGAGAGCACTTCCGCCCATTTATAGCTGTAGTAACCGGCCGCGTAACCACCTGCGAAAATATGCGAGAAATTATTGGGAAAGCGATTCCAGTCTGGCGGACGCACCACGGCGACTTCGTCGCGTACCTGTTCCAGAAGTTGCAGCGGTGTTTGCTCTCCCTTGGGATCAAAACTACCGTGCAGCAACATGTCGAATAACGCGAATTCGATCTGTCGCAAAGTCTGCATTCCCGCCTGAAAATTTTTCGCTGTAACCATTTTGTCGAATAACGCGCGTGGCAGATGCTCGCCGCTATCGACATGGCGCGTCATGTGTTTGAGCACATCCCATTCCCAACAGAAATTTTCCATGAACTGGCTCGGCAACTCGACCGCATCCCACTCCACTCCCTTGATGCCGGACACACTGTACTCCTCGACGCGCGTGAGCAAATGATGCAAACCGTGACCGAATTCGTGGAACAGCGTGATGACTTCGTCGTGCGTGAACAGCGCGGGCTTGCCGCCAACCGGCGCGGAGAAATTGCAGGTAAGAAATGCAACCGGTATTTCCACGCCGCGCGATTTTTTGCGGCGCGTAATGGCTTCATCCATCCATGCGCCGCCGCGTTTTCCGTTGCGCGCGTAGAGGTCGAGATAAAACTGGCCGATCAATGCGCCGGATGCATCCGCGATATCATAAAACGTCACATCCTTGTGCCAGCTCGGCGCTTCGAATTTGCGCACCTGCACGCCGTAGAGCGTTTCGACTACCTTGAACAAGCCTTGCAGCACGCGTGGTTCCGGGAAATATTGTTTGACCTCCTGATCAGAGAACGCATATTTTTCCTCGCGCAATTTTTCCGAAACATAAGCCACATCCCACGCCTGCATGTCCGGCAGAGCAAGTTTTTCGGCGGCGTAAATTTCCAGTTCTTCCATATCCTTTTCCGCGAACGGTCGCGCGCGCGCCGCAAGCGACCGCAGAAAATCCAGCACCTGCGGCACGGTTTGCGCCATCTTGGTGGCAAGCGAAACTTCGGCGTAACTGGCATAGCCAAGCAAGCGCGCGGATTCGGCGCGCAGCTCCAGAATTTGCGTGATGAGTCTGGTGTTGTCCCACTCCGGTTTGCCGAATTCCGAGGCGCGCGTGGCGTAGGCGAAATAGAGTTTTTCGCGCAGGGCACGATTGTCCGCATATTGCAGCACCGGCATGTAGGAAGGGAAATGCAGCGTGAATTTCCAGCCTGGATTTTTGTCCGCTTCGGCTGCCTCGCGCGCGGCCTGCAGCACATCTTCGGGAATACCGGCAAGTTCGGATTTTTGCTCGACGAAATGCGCGAAATCATTGGTCGTGTCGAGCAGATTTTCCTCAAATTTGGCCGATAACGTGGACAGCTTTTCCTGAATTGCCTTGAAGTGCGCTTTTTTGTCTTCGGGTAATTCCGCGCCGCCGAGACGGAAATCGCGCAATTCGTTTTCGACAATCTTGCGTTGCTCGGGTGTGAGTTTTGTAAAATCGGCGCTTGCGCGAAGCGTGCGGAATTTCGCATACAAGGCTTCGTTCTGCGAAAGATCGGCATAAAACGCGGTCAGTACAGGCAGATTGGCATTGTAGGCTTCGCGTAATTCTGGCGTATTGACGACCGCATTCATGTGCGACACCTGTGACCACGCACGCGCGATTTTTTCTTCCATATCCTCCAGCGGCCGTACAAAATTGTCCCAATCCGGCGGCGTGTTGTCGCGGCTTGATGCAGCGATCAAATCGCGTGCTTCGTTCAGTAGTTGCGTGATTGCAGGTGTGACGTGCTCGGGCTTGATTTGGTCAAATTGCGGTAGTCCGGAAAAATGGAGCAGGGGATTTTGCATGTATTTCCTTATTTGACGAGATGCAGGGCAAACGGGTATTCACGGAGTTCGCCCTTGTTTGCAATCGAACCCGCCATGCCGCATAAAAACATGCTGCCCAGCCACAGCAGGCCGAACATCAGGATGCCGAACAATCCGAGTAAAAAGTGCGTCAGCACTCCCAACACGATGTAGATAATCAGCAGCGTGATCTGAAAATTGAGCGCCTCGCGTGCGTGCGCGGCGATGAATTTGCTTTCGTCTTTTTTGAGCAGCCAGACCATCAGGCTGGGAATGAAGAAAAGAATGATCCCGCCAAAATGCGTGAGCATGGCGATATTGCGTTCTTGCGAAGATGCGAAAAAGATCGGATCGTCGGTCATGATGAAGCCTCCCGATTGGTTGAATTGAATGCCCTTGTGTTTATTGATTCAATTTGTCGAGCAAAGGTTCAATCCGCTCGCTATCAGTGCTCGCAAGTATTTTCTTCACCACGGGCTGCAGCTGCGACAGGCTGGATTGCAACACCTCGTGTTTCACCGCGAGCACATGCGTGGGATGCATTGAAAACTGGCGCAGGCCGAAGCCCAGCAGCAAGCGCGTGAAGCGCGTATCGCCCGCCATTTCACCGCATACGGAAATCGGCTTTCCTGCCTTGTCGGCAGCGCGTATCGACATTTCGATCAGCAGCAACACTGCGGGGTTGAACGGATCGTAGAGATGCGACACGGTGTCGTCAGTACGGTCGATCGCGAGCGTGTATTGAATCAGATCGTTCGTGCCTATGGAAAGAAAATCCAGCTCGCGCGCGAATGCCTCGGCGCGCAGCGCGGCGGCGGGAACTTCTATCATGCCACCGATGAGAATATGCTCGTTGAACGGCACACCCTGGTCGCGCAAACTGCGTTTCGCCCGCTCTATCAGTTGCCGCGCCTGCCGCAGCTCGGCAATCGTGGAGAGCATGGGAATCATGAGCTTGACGTTGCCGTAGTGCGACGCGCGCAAAATCGCGCGTAATTGCGCATGAAAGATGTGCGGCTCAGCCAGACACAGCCGTATCGCACGCAGCCCCAACGCGGGATTGGTGCAATTTCGCTCCTCATCCGGATTGGCCGATTTGTCCGCACCGAGATCCAGCGTGCGTATCGTAACCGGCAAGCCCTTCATTGTTTCCGCGACCTTGCGATAGGCTTCAAACTGCTCATCTTCGTCCGGCCAGTCGCGCCGGTTCATGAACAGAAACTCGGTGCGATAAAGGCCGATGCCGGTCGCGCCCGCAGCTTTGGATTGCGCCACATCTTCGGGGATTTCAATGTTTGCGTGCAACTCAATCGCCATGCCGTCCAGCGTAACCGCCTTGGTCAGCTTGAGCCGTTTGAGTTTTTGCTGATCAATCTCCCATTGTTCCTGCCGCAGCCGGTATTCGGTCAGCGTGTTTTTGTCCGGATTGACGATCACCACGCCCTGATTGCCATCGACGATGATGACTTCGCCATCGCAGATGAGATCGCGCGCGCGGTGCAGCGCGACGATGGACGGAATATTGAGACTGCGCGCGAGAATCGCGGTATGCGAAGTCACGCCACCGACGTCGGTAATGAACGCAGCGAACTGGTGCTGCTTGAACTGGATCGCGTCAGCGGGCGAAAGATCGTGCGCGACGAGTATCATGCCGCTTTCCTGTTTTTCGAACGCGACCTGACTTGGATGACCGAGCAGCACCTTGATGACGCGCTCGACCACCTGCACCACGTCGAATTTGCGTTCGCGCAGATACTCGTCTTCAATGCGATCAAACTGCTCGACCAGACTGTTCATCTGCTGCTTGAGCGCCCATTCCGCGTTGCAGCGTTCGTCACGGATGATTTTGACGGGCGCCTCCGCAAGCGATTTGTCGGCGAGTATCATGAGATGCGTGCCGACGAAGGAACCCAGCTCGGCCGGCGCATTCGGCGGCAACTGGCGACGAATGGTTTCAAGATCGGCGCGCACGGCTCCGACCGCCTCGGAAAAGCGTTTCACTTCCGCATCAACCAGATGCTCCGGCACTTCATAGTGCGCGACTTCAAGAAGCGCGTGCGAAACCAGATGCGCATGACCGATGGCAATGCCGCTCGAAACGCCTACGCCATGCATGGTGAAACTCATTGTGCAGATCCCTTCATTACTCCGGTTCGCCGAAGCGATTGTTGACAAGTTCCAGCAGGGCTTCAAGCGCCTCGGTTTCGTCCGGCCCGTTGGCTTCGATGATGACTTTGCTGCCCTTGCTTACGGCCAGCATCATCACGCCCATGATGCTTTTCGCGTTCACGCGGCGACCGTTGCGTTCCAGCAAAACCTCGGATTTGTAGCGGCTCGCGGTTTGCGTCAACTTGGTGGACGCGCGCGCATGCAGCCCGAGTTTGTTGATGATTTCTGTTTCCTGTTTAACCATGATGGCAGTTGCAGGCTTCCTCAGTAAAATGAATCACGCCGTCATGGCCTCCGGCAACGGATTTTTCGACAAGCACCTTGAGCGGCTCGTTGCGGTAGGTCAGCGCGCGCACCAGCATCGGCATGCTGACGCCCGCGATACCTTCGACACGCCCCGGCACAAGTAATTTCCCTGCCAGATTACATGGCGTCGCGCCGTAAATATCGGACAGTACCAGCACGCCCGCGCCTTGATCCAGATCCTTGATCGCCTGCTGCGCGAGCGGCAGCAAGGCGGCAGGATCGTCGCGCACACTGACGCCGATCTGCCGCAACAACGGCGGGCGCTCGCCCATGACATGGGTGGCGCAGTGAATCAAACTTTCGCCCAAGGTGCCGTGTGCAATAATCAATAAACCTATCACGATGTCTCCCTCATTTCTAATAATCACTATTCCAATTCGCGGTGACGAATCAGAACCTGATGCTGCTGATCCCTGAAATGCCGCGCGAGGTTCTCGGTAAACCAGACCGAGCGATGCTGGCCGCCGGTGCAGCCGATCGCAACGGTCAGATAACTGCGATTGTCGCGCGTAAAGGCGGACAACCATTTTTCCACAAATTGCCGGATATCTTCATACATGGCCAGCACCAGCGGCTGGCTTTCGAGAAATTCCGCGACGGGTCGGTCGCAACCTGTGAGTGGCTTGAGTTCGGGCTCGTAATTCGGATTGGGCAAACAGCGTACGTCGAAAACAAAATCCGCATCAAGCGGAATGCCGTGCTTGAAACCAAATGAAGTGAACAGCAAAGTCAGCCCTTCATGGTCCAGCGCGATGAAATCCTTGACCCAGTTGCGCAATGTGTTCGGGCTGAG
This sequence comes from Methylobacillus sp., assembly GCA_031277395.1. Taxonomy (GTDB): domain Bacteria; phylum Pseudomonadota; class Gammaproteobacteria; order Burkholderiales; family Methylophilaceae; genus MM2. The sequence goes on from JAITML010000004.1 coordinate 19,474, forward strand.
GTCGCTAGTATCCATGCGATGTGCGACATTACCCAGCGGTTCCAGCATTTCGTGTTCCAGCCGTATGCTTTCGGCCAGCGTGATATTCGCGCCGCTGAGCGGATGGCGGCGACGGGTTTCGCTGAAGCGCTTGACCAGCGTTTCCGCGCTGGATTCGAGAAACAGAACTTGCGCTGCGATACCACTGTCGCGCAGATCGCGAATGATGTCCGGCAGCGCATCCAGTGTGCTGCTGCGCGTATCTATGCTGACCGCAAGGCGCTCCTGCCCGGTGCTGTTGAGATGCCGCACGACTTCGGGCAGCAGCGTCGCAGGCAGATTGTCCATGCAGTAATAGCCGATATCCTCAAGCGCCCGCAACGCGACACTTTTACCGGAGCCGGACAAGCCGGTAATAATGACGAGCTGCATCATGTTTCCCCGGCATTGCGTTTGAGTTCACGGCGTTGCCGCTGCATGAATTGCCGCGTGCTGTCCACGCCGCGAATTCGCAGGATATGGTTGCGTACCGCGACCTCAACCAGCACCGCGAGGTTGCGACCGGCGGCGACAGGAATCACCACTTTGGGAATTTTTATGCCGAGGATTTTTTCGCTCTGCACCTTGATTTTGAGTCGATCAAGCGTTGGCAGCAGTATTTCGGCTTTTTCCAGTTGCACGATGAAGTCGAGCGGCTTGGTTGGTTTGACTGCGATGTCGCCGAACAACTCGCGCACATTGAGAATGCCGAGGCCGCGCACTTCAAGAAAATCCTGCAACAACGGCGGACAGCGCCCTTCCAGACGATCGGATGCGATCAAATAAATATCGGTAATGTCATCCGCGACCAATCGATGACCGCGCGTGATGAGTTCGAGCGCAAGCTCGCTTTTTCCGATGCCGGCCTCGCCCTTGATGAGCACGCCAAAACCCTGCACTTCCATGAACACGCCATGCATGCTCGCGGATTCAGCGGGTTGAGCGAGGCCGGGTTTCACGTTACGCCTGCGCCTGATGTTTCAACGCGCCGTTGGCACGATGGTGATCACCCAGTTTTTCCTTGTGCTTGAGCACCTGCCGGTCAAGTTTGTCCGTCACGAGATCAATCGCGCTATACATGTTTTCGTCGGCGCATTCGGCGTGAATGTCGTTGCCCGGCACATGCAGGGTAACATCCACTTTTTGTTTGAGTTTTTCGACTGTCAGCGTCACCTTGACGTCGATCACCTGATCAAAGTGTCCCGAAACACGCTCCAGTTTCGTGCTGACATATTCGCGCAAAGCCGGGGTGATTTCCATGTGATGTCCGGTCAGATTGAGATTCATGATGCTCTCCTTGGTATGGTAAAAATTGCTATAACGATTTGCGCTGGCTTGTCGGCGGAATTTGCAGCGATTCGCGATATTTCGCAATCGTGCGCCGTGCGACAACAATGCCCTGCTGGCCGAGAATCTCCGCGATCCGGCCATCCGACAGCGGCTTCTTCGGATTTTCCTCGTTCACCAGTTGGCGGATCAGGGCGCGTATGGCGGTGGCCGAACACGCGCCGCCGGATTCCGTTGCAACATGGCTGCCGAAAAAATATTTAAGCTCACGCACGCCGCGCGGCGTGAGCATGTATTTGCGCGTGGTGATGCGCGAAACCGTCGATTCATGCAAACCGACTTCATCCGCGATTTCACGCATTACGAGCGGGCGCATCGCAATCTCGCCATGCTCGAAAAAATTGCGCTGCCTGTCCACCACAGCCTGCGACACACGCAATATTGTGGAAAACCGCTGCTGGATGTTTTTTATCATCCACTTCGCTTCCTGCATCTGACTCATGAGGACTTGGCTGGAGTTGTCACGATTGCGTCGCAAAATATCCGCGTAAAGCTGGTTGATGCGCAGCCTGGGTATCACTTCCTGATTGAGTGCCGCGAGCCACACGCCTTTGACTTTTTTGACGACGACTTCATGCTGGATGTATTGATCGGCCGGAATGTGCGAAAAGCCCGCGCCGGGACGCGGATTGAGCCGGATGATCAACTGCTGCGCCGCGCGCAATGTTTCATCGTCGCAACGCAGCAACTTGCGCAGGCGCACGTAATCCCGGCTCGCCAGCACGTTCAGATGATGCTTCACGAGCTCCATCGCAATCGCGCGATGCGGCGTGGTTTCCGGCATCGCCGCAAGTTGCAGGCCGAGACATTCGGCCAGATCACGCGCGCCCGTGCCCGGCGGGCCCAGATGCTGAATGAGCTTGAGCGTGGTTTGCAGTTCGAGCAGGTTGATTTCCTGCGAATTATCAATCTCTTTTTCCGGCGGCAACATCGCCGCCAATTCTTCCAGTGGCTGATCGAGATAGCCGTCTTCATTGATAGCATCAACGATGATGGAAGCCAGCATCCAGTCCCGCTCGGAAAGCGGCATCAACTGCAATTGTTCAAGCAGATACTGACACAAGGTGGGTTGACTGGATTCCTGAAAACCGTGGTAATCCTCATCGTCGTTGTCGTCCTCCTCCCGATGGCGGCTGCTGCCGAAATCGGCATAGTCAGTCAGCGGCTCCGCGTTAAAGTCGCCCTGCGGCAAGATTTCCTCATCCGCCATTTCTTCGGGCGCGGCATCGGGGATGGATGCCTTGTCGCCTTCATCGTGATCCACGCGCTCCAGCAGCGGATTGGCTTGCAGCATGGTTTCCAGTTCCTGATTCAGCTCCACTGCGGAAAGTTGCAGCAGGCGAATGGACTGCTGCATCTGCGGGGTCAGCGTGAGATGTTGCGAGATGCGGAGCTGAAGGCTGGGTTTCATCGCGCGGCCTCAGAGCTGGAAATCCCGGCCAAGATAAACTTCGCGCACGCTGTCGTTGTGGATGATCTCGTCGGGATGGCCAGCGGCGAACACCTTGCCTTCGTTGACGATATAAGCGTGGTTGCAAATGCCCAGCGTCTCGCGCACATTGTGATCCGTGATCAGCACGCCTATATCGCGCTCGGCCAGGTAGAGAATGATTTTCTGAATATCCAGCACCGCGATCGGATCAATTCCCGCGAAAGGTTCATCCAACAGAATAAAGCGCGGATTACTCGCGAGGCAACGCGCGATTTCCACGCGGCGGCGCTCCCCGCCCGACAGGCTGATGGCCGGATTCTTGCGCAGATGCGTGATGTGCAGTTCGCGCAGCAATTCTTCCAGTCGTTCCTGCTGCTGTTCCGGCGACAGTTTTTGCAGTTCCAGAATCGCAAGTATGTTGTCCTCGACATTCATCTTGCGAAAGATCGACGGCTCCTGCGGCAGATAGGCCAGCCCGAGCCGCGCGCGCTGGTGTATGGGCAGATGACCGATCTCCTTGTCATCCAGCAGTATGCGCCCGGCATCCAGCGGCGCCAGCCCGACTATCATGTAAAAGCTGGTGGTTTTTCCCGCGCCGTTAGGGCCGAGCAGACCAACCACTTCGCCGCTTTCGATGGATAGCGAAATATCCTGCACCACGGTGCGGGACTTGTAGCGCTTGCACAGATTTTCGACCCGGAGTTCGCTCACATGTCCACCATTATTTCTGGGGAGTGGAAGGCGCGTCGCCGGCGGCGGGCTGTTTGTTTTTGGGTTGAATCACGGCGCGCACGCGGCCTCCGTCGGAGCCGGTAGTGGCCTTTGCGCCGCCAATTACTTCGGCGTATTCCGCGCTGGTGTCATACATGATGTATTCGCCGTTGACGACATCTTCACCGCGCTTGACCCAGGCTTTGGTGTAGAGCTGCACCTTGTCCATGCGGGCGTCATATTCGATGCGCTGCGCGCTGCCTTGCATGTATTCCTCCTTGCCTTCCATCTTCTGGCGGAAAGTGGTGGGATTGCCGTAGGCCGTGCCGTGGCGGAAACCGTTGGCGTCCTCGCGCACAACCAGCTTGTCGGCGAGCAGTACGATGGTGCCCTGTGTGAGCACTACGTTTCCGGTGTAGGTGCTGATCTTTTTCGCATCGTTGATGACGACGTTGTCGGCTTCAAGCTCAATCGGTTTGTTGCGGTCGGCTTTTTCTGCGTGCGCGGCACAGGCGAACAGCAGCGCGATAGCGGCAAGAAAAATTTTATGATGGCATCGAATCATCAGGGTCTCCGGGGTTTCGTAGTACCTGGCGCGGCTTTTTTGGTTGTAGCCGCCTTGGCAGGCGTTTTCTTGACAGCCGCTTTCTTTGCGGGCTTCGCCGCTTGCGCATGCGGCGGTTTTTCGTAATGGATGCGCACGCGCTCTTCACGCGACTTGCCTCTCAACAATGTAAGTATGCTGTTTTTCTTGTCGTAAATCATGCCGCCGGCACGCGCGACGCTTTTGTCCTGCGTGATCGTGACCGGCTTGTCGGTACGCGCGATTTCATCATCGGGCGTGATGTGCAGATATTCCGTCGTCACTACCAGCGGCCCCTGATCCGGCGTTGCAGCGCGCAATATCCTGACTTGCTCCGTCAGATAAACCTGCTCGCCGTTACTGGTCACCGTGCCGCGCTGACTTTCGATCTGCGTATACGGCTCGCCTGACAACGCGTATTGCGTGAAATGCGGGCGTACCAGATGCGTGGAATCGTCGTCCGGAAAATGCTGCATCTCCACTGCCGCGAGCCTGTATTTCGGGCGGCCATCAATGTCAGTCTTCAAAGTATGAAAATTGTTCAAAATATAATCCGGATCATGTCTCAGACTGCTGTCCTGTTTCGGCACGGGTGCTTGCACAGCCGTGTCGGCCCACCATGTCAGCGATGCAAGCAGTGCCATCAACAATAATAAAAACCATGTGGAAGGACGTCCAAACATGCGCTATTTCAAAAACTGCATCATCTGGCTATCGAACGTGCCTTGCGCCTGCATGATGAGTTCGCACACTTCGCGCACCGCGCCACAACCGCCTTCGCGCGCCGTGACGTAGTGGGCGCGTTCCTTCACCAGCGCGGGTGCGGCAGGAACGGTGATCGCCAGCCCGCTTTGCAACATGGGCGGAAGATCCACCACATCATCGCCCATAAACGCGCATTGCGCGTGGTCCAGCTTCAACTTTCCGGCCAGTTCATGAAACGCCGCCAACTTGTCTTCCACACCCTGAAAAAAATGCGCGACCCCGGTGTTTTCCGCGCGCTTGACGACGACATTGGAGGTGCGGCCGGTGATAATCGCCAACTCCACCCCGCTCGCCTTCAAGAGTTTCATGCCAAGGCCGTCCTGCGAATTGAAGGCTTTGAATTCCTGCCCGTCATCACAGAGATAAAGGCGGCCATCGGTCATCACGCCATCGACATCAAGTACGAGCAATTTGACGCGCCGCGCGCGTTCCAGAACATCCTGCTTCATACCACCTTCGCTTTCAGGAGATCGTGCATATTCAACGCGCCGACCAATACACCTTGTTCATCCACCACCAGCAGGCCGTTGATTTTGTGCGTTTCCATTATTTCCACCGCCTCGACCGCGAGCCGGTTGGGAGTAATCGTATGCGGACTGCGGTGCATGACGGTGGTGATTGAAGTCGATGCAACATCCACGCCATTCTCGAACGCGCGGCGCAAATCGCCATCCGTGAAAATGCCGACCGGCTTGTTCGCCGCATCGACAATCGCCGTCATGCCCAGCCCCTTGCGCGACATTTCCAGCAGTGCGGGTGCGAGATAAACCTGCTGCGGCACACTGGGAATATCCGTGCCCGTGCGCATCACGTCGCTCACATGCAGCAGCAGTTGCCGCCCGAGCGCGCCGCCCGGATGCGCGAGCGCAAAATCCTCTTCCGAAAATCCATGCGCATCCAGCAAGGCAAGCGCCAGAGCATCGCCCAGCGCAAGCGCCGTCGTTGTGCTGGCCGTGGGCGCGAGACCCAGCGGACAGGCTTCACGCGCGACCGAGGCATCCAGATGAATATCCGATTCCATGGCGAGCGTGGAGCCGGAATTGCCCGTTATGGCGATCAATTTCGCGCCCAGGCGTTTCAGCATCGGAATAATCGCAAGCAGTTCGTCGCTTTCACCCGAATGGGAAATCACGAGCACCACATCGTGCGCGGTAATCATGCCGAGATCGCCGTGACTTGCTTCGCCCGGATGCATGAAAAACGATGGCGTGCCCGTGCTCGCCAAAGTCGAGGCAATTTTGCGGCCGATATGACCGGATTTGCCCATGCCGCTTACCACAACGCGGCCCCTGCACTGTAGAATAAGCTGCACGGCTTTGGGGAAACTCTCATCCAGACGTTGCGCCAGCGCCTCCACCGCGCGCGCCTCCGTCAGCAGGACTTCCCGGGCAAGGTCGATAAGGTACGCAGGACTGCGAGGCAGTTGATTTGATATTGGCGCGGTCATAGTCGCCAGTATAAAAGGGTTCGCCCTATGAATAAAGGACAACAACGAAAATCGGCACAAAATTTGCGTGTGCTGTTTTCTTCCGTATTTGTCACCCAGTAATTAATTGTTTTTATTGATATAAAATGAAACCCACCATCACCATCATAGGCGCAGGCGCTATCGGCTGCCTCACCGCGCTCACCTTCGCCAGCCACGGCTGGAACGTCACCCTGATTGACCGGAGCCGCTTGGGCGGCGAAGCCTCATGGGCGGGCGGCGGCATTCTGTTCCCGCTCCTGCCGTGGAATTATCCGGATGAAGTCAACGAGTTCGTATTCGCAGGTACGTCCCGCTACGCCGCGCTGTGCGCCGAATTGCGCGATACCACCGGCATAGATCCGGAATACAGCGAATGCGGAATGCGGATTTTCCCCGAGTTCGACGCGCGCGCGTTGGCGTGGTGCCAGGCACACGGCATTCCGGCGGAATTACAAAATGAAACACTGCTGTTGCCCAAGGTCGCGCAGGCGCGCAATCCCCGGCTGCTCGCCGCGCTCAAGGCCAGACTGCTCGCGCTGGGCGTGACTTTGCGAGAACACACCGAATTGCTGCCGCTGCAAAGCGAAACCAGACGAATTACCGCATGGCAAAGCAAAGACGGCCAACGCTTCAGTTCGGATATCTACGTGGTCGCCGCCGGCGCATGGAGCGCTCCGCTGCTGGGCGAATTCGCCGCCGATGTCCCGATCAAACCCATGCGCGGCCAGATGCTGCTCTACAAGCTGGAATCTCCCGTATTCACCGAAATTCTCTACCGCGAAGATTTCTACCTCGTGCCGCGCCGCGATGGTCATGTGCTGGCCGGAAGCACGATGGAGGATGTCGGCTTCGACAAATCCGCCACCGTGGAAGCCGGAGAAGCCCTTGCGCGCAAAGCCGCTGCGCTGCTACCCGCCCTCAAACACGCCCCCATCGTCCAGCACTGGAGCGGCCTGCGCCCCGGCTCCCCTGACAATATTCCCCTGATAGGCCGCCACGCCGGATTCGATAATCTCTACCTCAACACCGGCCACTTCCGCTACGGCGTCACAATGGCGCCGGTCAGCGCGGAGCGGTTATTTGAACAGGTTGCCGGGCTAAACTGAAATCACGCGCACCGCAGCCTGTTTGGTGTAAACACTGAAGCACAGATATTCGTATTTCCAGCCATGGCGGGTGACGGCCTCCTGAAAGGCTTTGAACTCGTCTTCGCGCCAGTGCTCGTTGCCGAAGTATTCGTCGAACACGAGCACGGAACCGGGCACGATGCGGGGCGCGAGCGCGTCCAGCACGGTTTTGGTGGAGTTGTAAGTATCGCAATCCACATTGGCGAGGCGCACCGGCTCAGGGTGCGTTTCAAGAAATTCGGGCAAAGTTTGGTCGAACCAGCCGGGGATCAGCTCGACATTTGACGGAACATCAGGCAGTTCTCCGCGCGTGGTATAGCTGCCTTTGGGTTCGTGGTGCCAGGCTTCGGGCAACCCCTGGAAACTGTCGAATCCGTAAATTTTTTGCGAGGTGAGTCTGGCCAGCTGGCGTATCGTATTGCCGAAACGCACGCCAAACTCCAACACCAGACCTTGCTGCGGAGCGACATCAAAAGCGAGCCGGAACGTTTCCATCATGCTGCCGGTGAGCGGCGGCAACGGGTTGCAAGCCGATTTGAAATAATTCCACGCATCCAGTCGCGCATGATCGCGAGCATTGCCTTTTTCCAGCGCGCTTGAATACGGCTGCGCCGCATCGTTGCGCTGCATGTGCTCAAGGATAACCGCGAGCATGAAGCGCGCTTCATTGTCCTGCGGGTCAAGCGCAAGCACGCGCTCAAGATTTTTGATTGCATCCTCACGCTCATACGTGAGCAACAAGGCGTGCTGGTTGAACAGCACGGGCACATAGTTGGGCGCGCGCGCCAATGCTTTTTTGTAATACGTCTCCGCCTCCGCCAGATCGCCTTTTTCATGCAGCGCGTAACCCATGTTGCCGAGGTATTCGGGATGATCAGGGCGCTGTTCGAGCGCGCGCTGAATGTAATCAAGCGCGAGTTCGATATTGCCCTGCCGCAACTCGATCACGCCCAGTATGTGCCACGCATCCGGTTGCTGGGGGATATGCTCGATGATGCGGCGACAGACAGTGGCGGCCTGCGGCAAATTACCCTGCACCAAATGCGCCTGCGCCAAATGCAAAGCATTGGCAAGCTGCTGTTGCGGAGACGGCGCCGGAGCATGCACACGCGGCCTCGCCGTTTTATTCAGGCAGCAATGCTTGAATTTTTTGCCGCTACCGCACGGGCAAGGCGCATTGCGACCGGGAGTGGAGCCCATTATTTTGTGCAGCTGAATCGCAAGGTGCGCGCTTGCGTGACCATGTTTTCTTCCTGCGCCAGAATTTCGTAGCCCTTGGGGCACGCTTGCCGCGCGGCGCTAAAGCACTCCGGCCACTCCTTGAAGCCGCTGCATGAAACTTCCTGGCCATACTGCGCGCCGCTGTATTCTTCAACATTTTTATCGTCGGATTTCGATTTTCCGCCGCCGGAGCCGGAAAGACTACCGCACGCAGTCAGCAAGGTAATGAGGGCAAACAAGATCAGGTTACGCATGATTTTCAAGTCCAAAAAGTAGGGATGATAAACGAAATTTACACAACGCCGCCGGTTACTGCTTGGCGCGGATATTAAGTTGTTTGAGTTTACGGTAGAGGTGAGTGCGTTCGAGTTCCACGGCTTCAGCGACGCGACTCATGTTGCCGCCGGCTTTGGCGATGTGGTGTTCGAAATAGATGCGTTCGAAGGCGTCGCGCGCTTCGCGCAGCGAGGTATCGAGGTTGATCGGCAACACAGGCGCAGCCGGTGTTTTGGGTTCTTCCGGTTCCGCAATCTGGCCCAGCACGCGCTGAGCTTCAGCCAGCGTGATTTTTTCGTCTATGCTGGTGAGCATGAGATTTTTTACGGCAGCTTTCAGTTGCGCCATATTGCCTAGCCAATCGGCATTGCGCATCGCGTTGAGCGCGGCCACGTCAAATTCCTTGTAATTTGCCTCACCGCTTTCGGCAAGAAAGGTGGCCATCGCCTTGGCCAAATCGGGGATATCCTCGCGATGTTCCGCAAGCGCAGGAATCGCGAGACTGGCGGCGGAAAGCGTGTGGTACAAAGTCTCGTCGAATTGACCGGCTTGCACCAGTTTCGACAAGCTTTGCGTGGTGGCGCAGACGATGCGCACATCGTATTTTTCCGCTTTGGCGAGCAACAATTGCAAACCCTTTTGCTCGGTTTTGCCAAGATCGGCCACTTCGGGAATATAGATCAAACCTTCACGATATTGCTCCAGAATTTCCAGCGGCGCGGTGGCGAGTTTTTCCGGCTGCGTGAGTTCCAGCCAAGGCGTGTTTTGCCTGTGCAGAAAGCGCGCGCAGAGTTCCGCGCCGCAGCCGCGCGCACCGGCAAGCAAAAGCGGCACCTTGAGGCTGTCGAGTTGTTCCAGTCGCGCGCGCAGTTCGCTGATGGCAACGCTTTTGCACAGGCTCAACAGGTTCACGTCGCTGCGCGGCTGATGCTCGACATGTTTAAGCGCGGCGTTCACCGTTTTCAACAGCTTTTGCAGCGCGATGGGTTTTTCCAGAAAATCGAATGCGCCTATGCGTGTGGCTTCGACGGCGGTATCTATCGTGCCGTGTCCCGACATCATCACGACCGGCATGGTCAACAGGCCGCCGTTGCCCCATTCCTTGAGCAGCGTAATGCCGTCGCAATCCGGCATCCAGATGTCAAGCAGAACGAGATCGGGGCGTTCCTGCTGCCGCCAATCACGCGCCTGCGCGGCGTTTTCGGCCAGCCTGACCTGGTAGCCTTCGTCGCTGAGGATGTCACTCAACAATTCGCGGATGCCGACTTCGTCATCCACGACCAATACCTGACGCGCGGTCATGCAGCCTCCTTCACCGGCAAGAATATCGCCACAATGGCGCCGCCCTGCGGTTGGTTTTCTATCCTGATGGTACCTTTGTGCTCTTCCACAATTTTCTTCACAATGGCAAGTCCAAGCCCGGTGCCATGCCGTTTGGTGGTCATGTAAGGCTCGAAAGCGCGCGTCATAAGTTCCGGCGGAAAGCCGGGGCCGTTGTCGGAAATTTCCAGTCTGACCATGTCACCTTCAGATGCTATTTTTACACGAATCAGGGAATCCGGTTTGCTTTCCAGCACTTCCTGCGCATTTTTCAGCAGATTGTGCAGCACCTGCCGCAACATGGTGGCATCACCGTACACCAACGGCAGGTTTTCTTTGGCCTCCAGCTTAATGCGTGAACCATGCGCTTCATACAACGCCAACACGTCGCGCACCAGCGTGTTGAAATCCAGCGCGGCCAGATTGAGCGCGGGCGAACGCGCGTATTCGCTGAATTCATCGACCATGTTTTTCAGCGCCGAAACTTGACCGACAATGGTTTGCGTCGCGCGTTTGAGCACTTCGGCATCACCGCCTTCGAGTTTGTCGCTGAGCTTGTGTTCCAGCCGCTCGGCCGACAGCATGATAGGCGTGAGCGGATTTTTTATTTCATGCGCAAGCCGTCGCGCAACCTCACCCCAGGCCGCATCGCGCTGCGCTTGCAGCAACATGGTCACATCGTCAAACACCACCACATAGCCGCCCTCCGAACCCGTCGGCAAACGAGTTCCGCGCACCAGCAATACCTGCTCGCCGCGCACGCCTTCAAACTCGATCTGTTGCTGCCATTCGCCGTCGTCGGCAAATCTCATCAAAATGGTCTGGATCAATGCCGCGAGCGCCGGGCTGTGCGCGAGACGTTCCAAGGGCTGCTCCACCATCGTCTCAAGATCAGCGCCCAAAATCTGCGAGGCAGATGGATTGAAGGTACGCACGCGAAAATTCCCGTCAAACGCGATCACGCCGGAAGAAAGGTGCGACAAAATAGTCGCGAGGTGTCCACGTGCCGCCTCCACCCGCGCACGGTTGCGCTCCGCCGCCTGACGCGCATCGGAAAGCTGGCGCGTCATGCTGTTAAACGACTGCACCAGCACGCCCAGTTCATCCTTGCTGCGCACCGGCAACACCTTGCCGAAATCGCCGCTCGCAATCGCACGCGTGCCCTCCGCCAGCACGCCCAGCGGCGCAGACAAGCGGCGACTCAGCACGAAAGCGAAGGCGAGCGCGGAGAGCATCGCGAGCATAAGCACCAGCGTCAGCGTCAACGCGAACACCTCCTTGAGCGCGGTACGCGTGACGGAAAGTTCCTGATAATTCTGATACACCGATTGCACTTCCTCCGCCGTTTTAGAAAGCTCGGTCGGTACCGGTTGCAGCAATTGCAGAATGCGGGTGTCCTCGTGAATTTCGGTGGAATTGACCGGCACCAGCACGCGCAGATACAGCCCCTTGCCGGGGATGGGCTCAATGCGGCCATGCATACGCTGACGTGCCTCGTTCAGTTGCGAAATCGTCGGCACCTCCGGCAAAAAACTGGACGCATCGCCGCTGGAATATGCCACGATGCGCCCTTGCGTTGTAAGCAGCGCGGCATCGCGCACACCGTTGCGTTCGCGCAAATCATTCAGCATCGACAAATGGGAGGCGCTCGGCTGAAACGCAAGCGACAGCGCCATGTGCTCGCCTTTTTCCTCCAGATCCGCGAGCAGAATATCCAGCGCATTCTGGCCAAGACGCAAACCGCCGTTGAGCGCGGCTTCCACTTTTACGTTGAACCACGATTCAATCGAGCGTGTGAGAAAATTGACCGAAACCGCGTACACGATCACGCCGGGAATAAGCGCCATCAGCGCGAACATGCCGAGCAGGCGAACCGCGAGACGGCTGCCGATCACCTGCGCGCGAATTTGCCGGTACAGTTTCCACAATTGCTGCGCGAGCAGAAAGATAAAAAATATCGCAAGCGCCAGATTAAGCGCGAGCAATATCGTGTAATTTTGTCCGGATACAGCCGTGTTCGCGCTCGCGTGCGACAGCATGTAAAGCAAAATCGCGCCAAACACGACCGAGACAAAAACGACGTATTTCATCGAGAACTATTTGCTAGCGCGCTGAGATCCGGTGTCCAGCGATAACGCTCGGAAACCAGCGTCCACTTTTCCGAACTTAGCGCCTCAACCTGCAAGGCTTTCGGCAAGCGGGAAGGATCAAGGCGGAAGCGCAGGCTGGCAACGTAATTTTCACCACTTTCAATGTCGGATTTTGCAAACACGCTCCAGCCCTGCAAGTGCGACAATTCCTCCATCATATCTTCCAGCGATGCGAAGGATTTCTGGTGCGGACCTTCATTCATGAGATATTGACGCGACAGTGCGTGATAGCTCAATTGGATGCGCTGCGTTTTGGTTGTAATCTCTCTGTCGAACCAGTAATCACGCGGTCGCACGAGTTGAAACTCAACAAGAAAACTCAATGGAACGCCCTTGTTGAGCGCGTCTTCCATTTCGGCTGAAAAATTGATTTCAAAGTCAGCATTAAGCTGATAATTGTTCTCGGCCGGAACCAGCTCGGCGCTCTTGACTTCAATGCCTTCCGCTTGCACCTGTGGCGCGAAGCCCAGGGTTATCGCCAGAAGCACGAGTTTAAATTTTTTGCAGCAACGCGTAAAAAAATCCATCATGATCCGCACAGGGTAACAGTTGGCCATTTCCCGGTTCATCGAGTGCGAGTTGCCGCGCGTCCGCCTGTCTGGTCAGAAACGCATCGATTTGTCGTTGATTTTCTTCGATAAAAATTGAGCAAGTCACGTAAAGCAATTTACCACCGTTTGCAAGGACGCGCCACAAGGCATGCAGCAGGCGCGATTGCTGCGCAACGAAATTTGCAATATCAGTTTCACGTCGCAACCATTTGATATCGACGTGACGCCGCACGATACCCGAGGCGCTGCACGGCACATCCGCGAGTATGCGATCAAAAGGCTGGCCGTCCCACCAGCCTTCCGGCTTGCCCGCGTCGCCCGTGATGAGCCGCGCGGAAAGTCCGAGGCGATGCAGATTGTCGCGCGTGCGGGCAAGCCGCGCTTCTTCGCTGTCGATTGCCGTCATCGCAACATCGGCAAGCTCCAGCACGTGTCCGGTTTTGCCGCCGGGCGCACAGCAGGCATCAAGCACGCGCATGTTGTCCCGCACATCCAGCAGATGCGCGGCAAATTGCGCGCCGTAGTCCTGCACCGAAACCTCACCCGCCGCGAACCCCGGCAATTTTTCCACGGCTACGGGCTGCGCCATCATGATGGATTCCCGTCCCAAAATGCGCGCCGCGAATCCCGCATTTTCAAGCTTGTGCAGATAATCGTCGGCACTCATGCGGCGGCGATTGACGCGCAGCGTGAGCGGCGGATGCGCGTTGCCCGCTTGCAGCAGGTTTTCCCACTGTTGCGGATATTGCTGTTTGAGTTTGCTGATCCACCATTGCGGATAGGAATATCGCGCCTGCTCGTCTTGTTCGATTCCGGCCAGCACCGCTTCCCGCCGCCGCAAAAAATTACGCAGCACGGCATTCACCAGCCCCTTCGCCCACGGCTTTTTCATGGATGCCGCCGCCGTAACCGCATGATCGACCACGGCATGTGCAGAAGCTTTGCCGTATTCCAGTTGATAAAGCCCCGCGAGCAGCAGGCAGCGCACTGTTTCATCGTCGAGACGGTTGGTAATGAGTTGTTTGAGAATCGCGTTGAGGCGGCCGTAATAACGCAAAACGCCGTAGCTGATGTCCTGCGCCGCCGCACGCTGCTGGGGGCTGAGTTGCGGATGCTGCCAGGCAAGCTGCTCCAGCGTCTGCGCGAGATTGCGCCCACCCAGCACCTGGCTGATGGCTTGAACCGCAAATTGCTGGCTTTTATCCAAGGTCACGCGCCCAAACGGACGCCGCGTTCAAGTTGAATGCCTGCGAGAAAATCACGCGCGGACAAGCGTTTTCCGCCGGGCTTTTGCAATTCGGTAACGCGCAACGCGCCCTCGCCACACGCAACCAGAATGCTGTCGTCGGCGACATCCAGAATCTCGCCCGGAGCGCCGCTGCCTGCCGCTGCGCTCGCCATCCAGATGCGCCAGACTTCGCCGTGCAATGTGGTTTGCGCGACAGGAAAAGGATTGAAGGCGCGTACCTGACGGCTCAGCTCCGCAGCGGAGCGGTTCCAATTGAGCGGCGCCTCATCTTTGCGCAATTTTTCAGCGTAGGTGACCTGCGTTTCATCTTGCGGCTCGGGTTGGAGGCGATCCAGTTCTTTCAGCGTTTCCACCATCAATCTGCCGCCCAGCGCGGCCAGCGTGTCATGCAGGTTCTGCGCGGTGTCGTTTTCGGTGATCGCCACCGCGCCTTTTTTGAGCATCCTGCCTGCATCCAGCGCGAGTACCACTTCCATGATTGTTACGCCGGTTTCCGCATCACCTGCGAGCAGCGCGCGCTGTATGGGCGCGGCGCCACGCCAGCGCGGCAGCAGCGAAGCGTGGACGTTGTAGCAGCCTCGCTTGGGAATATCCAGCACGGCTTGCGGCAAAATCAGACCATAGGCCGCGACTACCATCACATCCGCATCCAGTCCCGCGAACGGCTCGCGGCTTTGCGGTGTTTTGAGGGTTTCGGGTTGCCACACTCGCAAATGATGGCGCAATGCGAGTTCCTTGACCGGACTGGCTTTGAGTTTCATCCCGCGCCCTGCCGGGCGGTCGGGCTGGGTAAGCACCAGCACAATTTCATGCCCGGCTTCAATCAGCGCGGCAAGCGTGGGAACAGCGAAATCGGGTGTGCCGGCGAAAATGATTTTCATTGTTACATCGTCTCGCGCAGGCGTTTTTTGAGTTTGTTTTTAATCCGCCCCTGCTTCAACTGCGACAGATATTCCACGAACACCTTGCCCTTGAGATGATCCATCTCGTGCTGTATGCACACGGCGAGCAGACCTTCGGCCTCAACCACAAACGGTTGACCGTCGCGACCCAGCGCCTCCACCGTAACTTTTTCGGCGCGGCACACCATTTCGTAGATGCCGGGGACGGATAAACAGCCTTCTTCGCACATCTGCTCGCCGGAACTGGCGGTAATGCGCGGGTTGATAAAAACGCGCAACTCGGATTTGTCTTCGCTGATGTCGATTACAATAATCTGCTCGTGAGCGTTGATCTGCGTGGCCGCGAGACCAATACCGGGCGCGGCGTACATGGTTTCCGCCATGTCGTCCACAAGGCGGCGAACGCGCTCATCCACGGCGTTTACAGGCTGGGCAACTGTATGCAAGCGCGCGTCCGGATAATGAAGAATATTCAAGATGGCCATAAAAGCTTGATTGTTTAATGAATTACATGCAGAATTTAAACCAACTTCAAGAATTACATTCTTGCTCTTGTTATTTTAAAGTGGGGTCAACATGAAAAAATATATTATAACGCCGCTCTTGCTTTGGTGCTTTGCCTCGGTTGCATGGGCCGATGTCATTGAACTCAAGGAAGATCATCCGGATACTTATGTAGTCAAAAAGGGCGACACGTTGTGGGGAATTTCCTCTCGCTTCCTGAAAGACCCTTGGCGCTGGCCGGAGGCGTGGAAGATGAATCGCGCGACTATCCGCAACCCGCACCTGATCTATCCCGGTGACGTGATTTCGCTTGATCTCAACGGCAATTTCAGTCTCGCGCGCGGCACGCTCAAACTTGAGCCGGGGATGCGCGTCGAAGATCTGGAAAAAGAGGCCATCAAAACCATCGCGCCCAGCGTGATCGGGCCGTTTCTGAGTCAACCTCTGCTCATCGAGAAAAATGCTCTCGACAGTGCGCCCAAAGTCATTGGGGCGGAAGATGGCCGTCTGCTTATGGCGACCAATATGCATATTTACGTCGCCAGCATTCTGGAAGGCGATGGCCGCAACTGGCAGGTATTCCGCCCCGGCAAGGAACTGATTGACCCTGACACCAAGGAGTCGCTGGGTGTGGAAACCGTTTATCTGGGCGATGTCAAAGTCAGAAAATACGGCGAACCCGCCACCGTGCTGGTAACCAAGGTCAGTCAGGACATCGCTACGGGCGACCGTCTCATCAAACCGGATGAAACACCGCTTAATGCCTTTGTGCCGCATGCGCCGGATCACGACATTGATGGCCGCATCATTTCCACCTACTCGGGAACGGAAGCACCAGATTCGGGGTTAAGCAGCGTGGGTCGCTACAACATCGTCGCGATCAATCGCGGTTCCACAGACGGCCTGGAGCATGGCCATGTGCTGGCGATTTATTCGGAAGGAAAAACGCTGCCGCCGGAAGTGGTTGCCAGGGATGACAGCGCCGAACGCGAAGGCTACATCAATTTCAAACGCAATCCGGACGGCACCTTGCTGCGTGACGAGGAAGGTCGCCTCCAGACCGAAATCGGCACGCGCCGCAAGGATGGCACATACGAGCCCAAGATTGATCCCAAAGGCATCAAACTGCCGAACGAGCGTACCGGTCTGCTGATGGTTTTCCGCACCTTCGACCATGTTTCGTATGGTGTGATCATGCAGTCCGAACGCAACATTGGCGTGATGGATCTCGTCGTTACGCCTTGATCATTGGGTAATACTGATAACGCACCGCCCGCAGAGGCGGCATTATGGATAGGGCTGAGTCTGATAGACGGACTCGGCCCTAAATCATATCGCGAGCTGCTAAGCGCCTTTGGCGCGCCCGCATCCATTTACGCAACACCGCTTGGCGAGTTGCGCCGCATTGTCTCCGAAAACATCGCGCGTCAAATCAATGCCGGGCCTGACCATGAGGCGATTGGCAACACACTCGCATGGCTGGAAAAACCCGGCAATCATCTCGTTACCCTGGCGGATTCCACCTATCCGCGCCGCCTGCTGGAAATCGCCGATCCGCCCCCGCTGCTCTATTGCAAGGGCAATATCGAGTTGCTCAATCGCCCTGCTTTAGCCGTGGTTGGCAGCCGCAATGCCACACCCCAAGGCGAAAAAAACACAGAAGAATTTGCACGCGCGTTAAGCGAGCACGGCTACTGCATCATCAGCGGCATGGCGCTCGGCATCGACGGCGCGGCGCATCAGGGAGCGCTGCTCGGTGAGGGCAGCACCATCGCTGTTATCGGCACCGGCCTTGATATTATTTATCCCGCGAAACACAAACCGCTTGCGCGTGAAATCGCCGAAAAAGGTTTGATTATTTCTGAATTCCCGCTCGGCACTCCCGCGCTCGCGCAAAATTTTCCGCGCCGCAATCGCATCATCAGCGGTCTTTCGCTTGGCTGTCTCGTGGTCGAAGCCAATCTGCAAAGCGGCTCCCTCATCACCGCTCGCCTCGCCGCCGAGCAAGGTCGCGACGTATTCGCCATCCCGGGCTCCATACACTCCCCCGTCGCCAAAGGCTGCCACCAACTCATCAAACAAGGCGCCAAACTGGTAGACAGCATACAGGATATTCTGGAAGAGCTCGGCGCTCCGGAAAAACCCGCTCCGCCCGAGAAATCGATACAGACAAGCGACCCCTTGCTCGAACACATGGGCTACGATCCCGTCACACTCGATGTTTTGATTGAACGCAGCGGCGAAACTGCCGAAACGCTTTCCGGCAAATTGCTCATGCTGGAACTGGAAGGCCGCGTAGCCAGCCTGCCGGGCGGACGGTATCAGCGCATCAGTTAGGTTTTACTTGCAGGTTCAACTCGCCAAGGATTGGCAACCGTTAGGATGGGCGCACCGCTTTGAAAAACACCGCTTCCTGCATCGAGAAACCGCAGATTACATCCCCAGCCGCTGGTAGATGGTGCTGATGGCGCCCGCGTGATTCAGCGTGTAGAAATGCAGGCCGGGCGCGCCGCACTGGAGCAGGCGGTCGCAGAGTTCGGTGACGACGTCCATGCCGAATGCGCGCAGCGACGGCAGATCGTCGCCGAATTCCTGCAAGCGTTCACGCAGCCAGCGCGGGATCTCCGCGCCGCACACGGATGAAAAGCGCGCGAGCTGGGCGTAGTTGTAGATGGGCATGATGCCGGGAACGATGGGCGCGGTGATGCCGATACGCTGGCACTCTTCGACGAAACGAAAATAGGCATCCGCATTGTAAAAATACTGCGTGATCGCGGAATTCGCGCCCGCATCCATCTTGCGTTTGAAGTTGGCAAGATCATCCCTGGGTGAGGGCGCTTGCGGATGAACTTCGGGGTAGGCCGCGACCTCAATATGGAAATGCGCGCCGGTTTGCTCGCGGATAAAGGCCACCAACTCGTTTGCATATTGAAATTCACCTGCAGCCGCCATGCCGGAAGGCAGATCGCCACGTAATGCAACGATGCGGCGCACGCCCATCTCTTTGTAGGTTTGCAGCAGCGCGGCGATGTTTTCACGCGTGGAGCCTATGCAGGAAATATGCGGCGCAGCGATGTGACCTTCGGCGCAAATTTCACGTATCGTTTCCAGCGTGCGGTCGCGTGTGGAGCCGCCCGCACCGAAGGTCACGGAGAAAAATTCCGGTTTCAACAATGCAAGCTGCTTGCGTGCGACGGCGAGTTTCTCCGCGCCTTCGCTTGTCTGCGGCGGAAAAAATTCGAAGCTGATCAATTTAGATCGTGTCATGGTCTATGGTCACGCCTTTCCCGTCGTCATCGCCAGGCGGACGACGCGGCGGCTCGCCCGGAATCAGCGTGGAAAGCAGGGAAGAAATAATGCTGTACAGTAACGCGCCCAGCATTGCCCACCAGAAACCTGTCACCTCGAACCCGCGCAGCACCGATCCTGCGAACCAGAACAACAATCCGTTTAGCACCAGCAGGAATAATCCCAGAGTCACCACCGTAACCGGCAGTGTCAACAAAATCAGTATCGGTCGCACCAGCGTGTTGATGAGGCCAAGTATCAGCGCCGCAATCAACGCCGCGCCGAAACCGTCCACATGCACACCCGGCAGCAGGTAGGCTACCGCGAGCAAGGCGAGGGCGTTACAACACCAAAGCAGGATCAAGCGCATGAATTCTCTCCGTTTACGCCCTCCCCTTCAAGGGGAGGGAAGGGGTGGGGATGGGATTTGCGGACACCCATCCCCATCCTAACCTTCCCCTTGAAGGGGAAGGAATTTTGGTGGGGCAACTGCTTCACTTTGCATCAATACCGATAATGCGCCGACTTGTACGGCCCTTGTTTCGTCACGCCGATGTAGGCCGCTTGTTGATCGGTCAATTCGGTCAATTGCGCGTTCAATTTTTTCAACTGCAAACGCGCGACTTTCTCATCGAGGTGCTTGGGCAAAGTATAAACGCCGACTGGATATTTTGCAGTCTGCGAGAATAGTTCAATCTGCGCGATGGTCTGGTTCGCGAACGAAGAACTCATCACATAGCTAGGATGACCGGTGCCGCAACCGAGATTCACCAAACGACCCTTGGCCAGAAGAATAATGCGTTTGCCATCCGCGAAGATCACATGGTCAACTTGCGGCTTGATTTCTTCCCACTTGCATTTGGCTTCCAACGAGGCGACGTCAATCTCGTTGTCGAAGTGGCCGATGTTGCAGACGATGGCTTGATCCTTCATCTTCGCCATGTGGTCGTATGTAATGACGTGGAAGTTGCCGGTGGCGGTGACGAAAATGTCGGCCTTGTCGGCAGCGTAATCCATCGTCACCACGCGGTAGCCTTCCATCGCCGCTTGCAGCGCGCAGATCGGATCAATTTCCGTGACCCACACTTGCGCGGACAGCGCGCGCAACGCCTGCGCGGAACCCTTGCCCACGTCGCCATAACCGGCGACGACCGCGATCTTGCCCGCGACCATCACATCGGTGGCGCGCTTGATGCCATCGACCAGCGATTCGCGGCAGCCGTACAGGTTGTCGAATTTGGATTTGGTGACGGAATCGTTCACGTTGATCGCGGGGAAGCGCAGTTCGCCGCGCTCGTGCATTTGGTACAAACGATGCACGCCGGTGGTGGTTTCCTCGGTCACGCCCTTGATCTGCGCGAGCCGCGTCGAATACCAGGTCTTGTCCGTCGCCAGCTTGGCCTTGATCGCAGCGAACAACACAGTTTCTTCTTCCGAACTCGGCGAGGACAACACGGCCTGATCTTTCTCCGCCTTCGCGCCCAGGTGCAACAACAACGTCGCATCGCCGCCGTCGTCGAGAATCATGTTGCTGTAACCACCGTCCGTCCATTCAAAAATACGGTGCGTGTAATCCCAATATTCCGCCAGCGTCTCACCCTTCACCGCGAACACCGGCACGCCCGCCTTGGCGATGGCGGCAGCGGCGTGATCCTGCGTGGAAAAAATGTTGCACGACGCCCAGCGCACTTCCGCGCCGAGATCGACCAGCGTCTCGATCAGCACAGCGGTTTGAATCGTCATGTGCAGCGAACCGGTAATGCGCGCGCCGCGCAGCGGCTTGGTCGCAGCGTATTCCTCGCGAATCGCCATCAGCCCCGGCATTTCGGTTTCCGCGATGCGGATTTCCTTGCGCCCCCAATCGGCCAGGCCGATGTCGGCGATGATGTAGTCTTGCTTGAGATCAGTCACGGCGTTCATATTTCTCTCCTTGAACTTGTGACCGGAAAGAGATGCCCCGAT
>JAITML010000022.1 GCA_031277395.1 Methylobacillus sp.
CAGCGTGGATATCGGCGCTCAAGGTCCGCGCGGCATAGGCGTATCCGGTGATGGCAAGTATTTGATTACCGCCAATCGCGACGACGGCAATATTTCCGTAATTGATCGCGCCACGGGCAAGCTTGAGCAACACATTGCCATAGGCAAGAATCCCGAATTCGTGCGCGTGCGCGGCGATATGGTCTACATTTCCTACGAGCCCAGCTCCAAGGGCGGCCCGCCGCCCAAACCCGGCGAGGCGCCCGTGAAAGATGACGATGACGACGACGAAACTCCCGCCAGAATTTCGGTAGTCGATCTCAAGCAGGGCAAGGTGGTGCAGGAAATCGTCGGTGGTCCGGAAACCGAAGGCATCGAGTTTTCCGCCGACGGCAAACAACTCGTCATCACCAACGAGGCCGACAACACCATCACCGTGCACGACATGCAATCGGGCGAACTGCTCAAGACCATCCCGACCAGCGAATACGGCGACCGCCCGCGCGGCATCAAGGTTTCACCCGATGGTTCCTTCTATGTATCCACGCTGGAATACGGCAACAAGATCCTTGTGCTGGACAAGGATTTCAACGTGAAGCAGACGGTGGATACCGCCGAGACTCCTTACGGCATCTCTTTTGATCCGGACGGCAAGCGCCTCTTTGTCGCAGCCAACAAGGCCAAGCTGTTGCAGGTATTCGACGCGCAAAGTTTCGAGAAGATCAAGGATATCCCGACCGGCGACCGCTGCTGGCATTTCAGCTTCACGCCGGACAAGCAGAATGTGCTGCTCGCGTGCGGCAAGTCGAATGCGGTCTACGTGATTGATACCAACAAGCTGGAAGTCACCAAACAAATAGGCGACAAGGAAATGCCTTGGGGCGTCGTGACCTATCCCAAGTCGGTTGGCTCGCTGGACAAACCTTGATTTAGTCTGGAAAAATATCTCTTTCCCCAACTCCTCTCCCGTGAAGGGAGGGGAGTTTATGTATCAAAACCCAGGAGCTCTTCATGTCCAACATCCCCGCGGATCTGCGCTATGCCCAAACCCACGAATGGGCGCGGCTTGAAAGTAATGGCAGCGTCACGGTCGGTATTACCGATCATGCACAGATTTCGCTTGGTGATCTGGTGTTTATCGAGTTACCCGAAGTGGGCCGCACTGTCAGCGCCGGTGAGGCGGTTGCGGTGGTGGAATCGGTCAAGACGGCTTCGGACATACATGCCCCCGTGAGCGGCGAGATCAGTGCGATCAATCAGACCGTAGCGAACACGCCTGAAAAGGTCAACGACGATGCCTACCGCGCCTGGCTATTCAAGATCATCCCGACCGATGCGGCGGATGTTGGAAAATTGCTGGACGCCGCCGGATATCAGCGGGAAATCGGAGAATAATTAGCGGGTTTTAGTGGCGTGGGGTTCCGATGCGGAAGCCTCGGCGTGGACAGCATCGGTGGTGTTGGGTTTGTCCATGAGTATGCCGCGTTCACGGGCGATTTGCAGTTCTTCGCTGTTGATGACGCCATCGCTGTTAAGGTCAATGCGGTCGAATTTTTTGGCGAGTCGCGGCATGCGTAACTGGGCTTCGCTGCGTGTGATCGCGCCTATGCTGTTGAGGCGATCCTGCATCATGCGGCGGCGCTCCTCAACTTGTTCGCCATCCGGGTAAGCCTGACGGGAATAAGCATTGACCACTTCCCGCAACCGCTGCCGCGCTTCGGGCGGGAGCTTTTCTTCAAGCTGCCGACGGTCCTCTGCCTGCTCGTCCGGGTGCGACGGCTCCACAAGATTCGAGCGCACGTCCGCCGGATCAGCCAGCGCGGGGCGAACAAAGGCAAACAATACCAAACATGCAAAAAATGATATTTTCATGCGACCTTCACGACGCAAACGTTGCAAACAGACACGTTTCCCCAACGTGCGTAACTGAACTTTTTGCTTGGTTTTCTCTTTTTACACGCAGATCTTGTGAAACACAAGAACCAGTAAGCATATCGGCCAGTTGTAACCCGATTGTTTCCGCTTTTGGTGAATTTGTAACACTTTGTAACCAAAAAAACGTGATCGCAGCGGCTTTCGGCGCTACCATACCAGCATGCAAAAACGTATTCTCATTGTTGACGACGACCAGCGCCTGAGCGAGCTGTTGGTGCGCTATTTGAACGAACAGGGTTTCGCCACGCAATCCGCCAGCAATGCCACCGCGATGGATACCATGCTCGCGCAAAACCAGTATCAGCTTATGGTGCTCGATCTGATGCTGCCCGGCGAAGACGGGTTGACGATTTGTCGCCGCTTGCGTGGCAGCGGAAACAATCTCCCCATCGTGATGCTGACCGCGCGCGGCGACGAAGTGGATCGCATCGTCGGGCTGGAAATGGGCGCGGATGATTATCTGCCCAAACCATTCAATCCGCGCGAGTTGCTCGCCCGCATCAATGCGGTGCTGCGCCGCCACGCCACCTCGACTACTCCTGCCGAGCAGAACCACACCATACGCTTCGGCGAATTTGTATTCGACCCGCTGGCGCGCAGTCTGTCACGCAATGGCGCACCAGTGTCCATTACCAGCGGTGAATACGCCCTGCTCAATGTCCTCGCCACCCATCCGCGTCAGTCACTGTCGCGCGATCAGCTCATGGAACTTGCGCATGGGCGCGAACTGGATGCATTTGATCGCAGCGTCGATGTACAGATTTCGCGCCTGCGCAAAGTGATCGAAACCGATCCGGGTGAACCGCGCTTCATCCAGACCGTGTGGGGCTACGGCTATGTTTTCATTCCCGACGGGGGTTCCGCCGCCACATGAAATGGCTGCCCCGCACGCTGTTGTCGCGGATCATGTTGCTGATCGCCTTGTTGCTGATGGCGAGCCAATATGCTGCATTTCGCCTGTATGAATACGTCGAGCGCGAACCACGCGCCACCGCCGCCGCGCTGCAAGCCTCCAGCACCGTCAACTTGACGCGCGCCGCCCTGCTTGCGGCGCATGAAGACAGGCGTGTGCAACTGCTGTTCGAGCTGTCGCAAACCGAAGGCGTGCGCGTCTATCCCATCGCGGATTTTGAAGTTGTCGAAGCGCTGCCCGAAGACCCGCTCATCCAGCTCATCGCGCAAAAAATTGTCGCGCAACTGGGCGAAGGCACCGTGGTCAGCGTCAATCATTTCGGCTTGCCCGGACTGTGGGTCAGCTTTTCCATTGACGATGATTTTTACTGGGTTGTCATCCCGAAAATTCGCACTGAACTCCCCGCGCCCTGGCAATGGGTGGAATGGGGCGCGCTCATGCTCGCGCTGTCGCTGCTCGGCGCCTATCTCATCGCGGCGCGCATCAATCGCCCGCTGCATCGTCTCGCGCAAGCCGCCGACCAGGTCGCGCATGGCCTCAAGGCCGACCCATTGCCGGAATACGGCGCGGAAGAATTACGGCGCGTGAGCCGCACCTTCAATGAAATGACCGTCACGCTGGCGCAACTTGATTCCGAACGCACCCTGCTGCTTGCGGGCGTCTCGCATGATCTTCGCACGCCGCTCGCACGCTTGCGCCTCGCGGTGGAAATGCTGTCCGCTTCGGAGTCGATGAAATCCGGCATGATTCAGGATATCGAAGACATGGACGGCATCATCCGTCAGTTCCTCGATTTCATTCGCGGGCTGGAAGGTGAAACCGAGCAAAAGGAAGATTTGAACGAATTGATACGTGCAACCGCCGAACGTTACGCGCGCGGCAAAAAACAGCTACTTCTGAATCTGGATGCCTTGCCGAAGATGCTGCTGCGCCCGCTCGCGATGCAACGGCTGCTCGGCAATCTCATCGACAACGCCTTTGCCTACGGCGGAAAAAATGTGGAAATCGTAACCCGCAACCAGTCCGGAACCATCACGCTCAGCGTGCTGGACGACGGCCCGGGCATTCCCGAACACGAAATGGGACGCCTCATGCGTCCCTTCGAGCGCATGAATACCGCGCGCGGCCAGGACGGCAGCAGCGGCCTCGGCCTCGCCATTGCCGACCGCATTGCCCGTCTGCACGGCGGACATCTCACGCTGCATAATCGTGAAGGCGGCGGACTGGAAGCACGAGTAACAATGCTGCGCCGGTAAAAGTTTTGTTGAGAACTTCACCCTGAACAGGAGAAGATCAGCCTGCAGGTTCAAACCAGTTCAACTTCTCGCGCAAACTCACTACGCTGCCGATAATCATCAGACACGGCGCGCGCAACCCGGCAGCCTCAACCTCATGCGCGAGATGCGCAAGATCCGAAACCACGACCCGCTGTTGCGGCGTGGTGCCTTGCTGCACCATGGCAGCAGGAGTGTTGGCGGGCAGTCCGTGCGCGATGAGTTGACGGCAGATTTCCGGCAGACCAACCAAGCCCATGTAGATGACCACGGTTTGATCGGCGCGCGCGAGCACAGGCCAATCCAGATCGACTGTGCCATCGCGCAAATGTCCGGTGGCGAAAATGCAGGATTGGGCGTGGTCGCGGTGCGTAAGCGGAATGCCTGCGTAACTCGCAACGCCCGATGCGGCGGTAATTCCCGGCACCACCTGGAATGGGATGCCGTTTTCCATGAGCGTTTCAATTTCTTCGCCGCCGCGCCCGAAAATAAACGGGTCGCCACCTTTAAGCCGCAGCACGCGCTTGCCTTCCTGCGCGAGCTTCACGAGCAATTGATTGATACCGTTCTGCGGCAGCGTATGCAGCGCGCGCTGCTTGCCCACATAGATGCGTTCCGCGTCGCGGCGCACCAAGTCCATGATCGGTTCGCTCACGAGCTTGTCGTAGAGCACAACATCGCACTGCTGCATCAAACGCAATGCGCGGAACGTGAGCAGATCGGGATCGCCGGGGCCGGCGCCGACCAGATACACTTCCCCGCGCCGCGCCGCCTCTGTTTCATCATGCAGCATCGCTTCCAACTGTTGCCGCGCCTCGTTCTCCTGCCCGGAAAACACGCACTCCGCAACCGGCCCCTGAAACACGTTTTCCCAAAACATGAGGCGTTGACGCGGATTTTTGAAACGCGCTTTCACCTTGTCGCGAAACTCGCCTGCGAGTCGCGCAAGTTGTCCGTATGACGCGGGGATCAGTGTTTCCAGCCGCGCCCGTACCATGCGCGCGAGCACGGGCGCATTGCCGCCGCTGGAAACTGCGATCACCACCGGCGATCTATCCACCACCGACGGCATCACGAAAGTACACAACTCCGGCGCATCCACCACATTCACGGGAATATTGCGCGCCTGCGCTGCTGCGGAGACTGCACGATTGATCTCGGCATCGTCGGTCGCGGCGACCACCAATTGTGCGCTGTCCAATTGCTCGGGAGAAAATCGCGCGGGCAAATGCGTGATCCGCCTTTGCGCCGCCAGCTCCGCACACAAGGCAGGCGCGATCACGGTGATGTCCGCATCCGCCTTCAACAGCATGCTCACTTTGCGCAACGCGATTTCGCCGCCGCCGATTACTACGCTTTTGCGGCCGCGCAAGCGGATGAAAATGGGAAGGTAGTCCATAATGGGTATTTTACCGGATGACGTCTTGCCTTTATAATGCATGGCTTATTTCACTGTTTTATTTAATTATTTTGCAATTCGATACCCCTCCGCGCGGAAAAGTATTTATCAAGACTTTCGGCTGCCAGATGAACGAGTACGACTCGTCACGCATGGCGGATTTGATGCAGGCCACGCACGGCATGCAGCAGACCGAGAATCCCGAAGAAGCCGATCTCATCCTCATCAACACCTGCTCGGTACGCGAGAAACCGCAGGAAAAAGTGTTTAGCCAGCTCGGGCATTACCGCGAACTCAAGAAAGCCAACCCCAGGCTCGTAATCGGCGTGGGCGGCTGCGTCGCAAGTCAGGAAGGCGAGGCCATCGTCAAGCGCGCGCCTTATGTCGATATTGTGTTCGGCCCGCAGACGCTGCATCGACTGCCGGAGATGATCGCGGAGAAGCGCAATTCGGGTCATGCGCAAGTGGACATCCGTTTTCCGGAAATCGAAAAATTTGATCGCCTGCCGCCGCCGCGCGTCGAAGGCGCTTCCGCGTTTCTCTCGATCATGGAAGGATGCAGCAAATACTGCACCTTCTGTGTCGTGCCTTACACGCGCGGCGAGGAAGTTTCGCGCCCGTTTGACGATGTGTTGCTCGAAGCCGCGCAACTCGCGCAGCAAGGCGTCAGGGAAATCACGCTGCTCGGGCAAAACGTCAACGGTTATCGCGGAATAATGGCGAATGGCGAAATCACCGATCTCGCGCTGCTGCTGGAATATCTGCACGAAGTGCCGGGCATAGAACGCCTGCGCTATACCACTTCGCATCCGAACGAAATGAGTCCGGCGCTCATCGAAGCTTTCGCCAAGCTGCCCAAGCTGGTGTCGCATTTGCATTTGCCTGTGCAGTCCGGCTCCGACCGCATCCTCATGGCGATGAAACGCAACTACACGGCCTTGCAATACAAATCCATCATCCGCAAGCTGCGCGCCGCGCGTCCCGATCTGCATCTGTCGTCCGATTTCATCATCGGCTTTCCGGGCGAAACCGAGGCCGACTTTGAAGCCACGATGAAACTCATTGAAGATATCGGTTTCGACTACAGTTTCAGTTTCATTTATAGCCCGCGCCCCGGCACGGGCGCTTCCTATCTGCCGGATGACACGCCGGACGAGATCAAGCAATCGCGTCTGGAACGCTTGCAGGCGCGCATTGAACAATTGGGCCTGGAGAACAGCAAAAACATGGTGGGCGGTTTGCAGCGCGTGCTTGTCGAAGGCGCGTCGCGCAAGGATGCGAACCAGCTCGCGGGACGCACGGACAACAATCGCATCGTGAATTTCGACGGCGCTGCGAACCTCATTCATTCCTTTGCCACTGTGCGCATTACCGAGGCGCTGCCGCACAGCCTGCGCGGCGAGTTGGTACATGGCTGATCTCCTGGAAATCGACTTCACTCCCGAGGACAATCTGCGCCTCGCCAACCTGTGCGGGGCGCTGGACGAAAACCTCAAGCAGATCGAGGACGCGCTGGACGTGGGCATCGCGCGACGCGGCGGAAATTTCCGTCTCTCGGGTGAAACCCACAGTACGCATCTCGCCTCGCAGTTGTTGCAGGATTTTTACGCGCGCGCCAAAAATCCCATCAGTCTGGAAGACGTGCAACTCGGCCTCGTTGAAGCCGGCAAACTGAGCGCCGATGCTGTTACCACGGTCTCCATGCCGGTGCTTATGACGCGCCGTTCCGATCTGCACGGACGCACACCGCGCCAGGTGGAATATTTGCAGCAGATTCAGGAATTCGACATCACTTTCGGCATCGGCCCTGCGGGCACCGGCAAGACCTATCTCGCGGTCGCAAGCGCGGTGGATGCGCTCAATCGTGATCGCGTGAAGCGCATCGTGCTCGTGCGACCCGCCGTCGAAGCGGGCGAACGCCTGGGTTTTCTGCCGGGCGATCTCGCGCAGAAGGTTGATCCGTATTTGCGCCCGTTGTATGACGCGCTCTACGATCTCATGGGTTTTGACACCGTGCACAAGATGTTCGAGCGCAACGCGATTGAAGTCGCGCCGCTCGCCTATATGCGCGGCCGCACACTCAACCAGAGTTTCATCATCCTCGACGAAGCGCAAAACACCACGCCCGAGCAGATGAAGATGTTTCTTACGCGCATAGGCTTCGGCACCAAGGCGGTGATTACCGGCGACGTGACGCAGATCGACCTGCAACGCGGCCAGAAAAGCGGTCTCGTCGAAGCGCAGAAAATTTTGCGCGATGTGCGCGGCATCGCGATGACGCAGTTCCTCTCCGATGATGTGGTGCGCCACCCGCTGGTGCAAAAAATCATCAATGCCTACGAGCGTTACGAACAGAGCCAGCAATGAAAAAAAACAAGCTCAAACTCACCGTGCAACGCACGGTGAAATCGAAAAAAATCCCGTCTCGCGCCAGGTTCAAAGAGTGGGCGCGCGCCGCACTGGCAAACGATGCAAACATCACCATACGCATCGTTGGCAAACGCGAAGGACGCAAGCTCAACCGCGATTATCGCGGCAAAAATTACGCAACCAACGTGCTGACTTTTGTTTACGACGAGGTACCGCTCTCGGGCGACATCGTACTCTGCCATGCCGTCGTGAAACACGAAGCACGCAAGCAGAACAAGTCACTCAAGGCGCACTACGCGCATCTGCTTGTCCACGCCATGCTGCATCTGCAAGGCTGCGATCACGAAACCGACGCAGCAGCCATCGTGATGGAAGCGCTTGAAACACAAATAGTCACAAAGTTGGGTTATGCTGATCCCTATCTTGTTAATTGAGAAAATCGCCGCCCATGACGGATGACAGTACCAAGCCCGGCTGGCTGGAACGCATTTCCCATCTGCTTTTGCGCGAGCCGGAAGATCGTGAGCAACTGGTCGAGTTGTTGCACTCGTCTTATGAACGCAACCTGCTGGATGCCGATGCGCTTGCGATGATAGAAGGCGTGTTGCAGGTTTCCGAAATGCAGGTGCGCGACATCATGATTCCGCGCTCGCAAATGGATGTGATCGACATCACTGACCCGCCCGAGAAATTCATTCCTTTCGTCATTGAAACCGCGCACTCACGCTTCCCCGTAATCGGCGAAAACAAGGATGACATCCTCGGCATACTGCTCGCCAAGGATTTGTTGCGTTATTACGCGGGCGAGGATTTCGACGTGCGCGACATGCTGCGTCCGGCAGTGTTCATCCCCGAAGCCAAGCGACTCAATGTGCTGCTCAAGGAATTTCGCGGCAACCGCAACCACATCGCGATCGTCGTGGATGAATACGGCGGCGTGGCAGGCATGGTCACCATCGAGGACGTGCTGGAACAAATCGTCGGCGACATTGAGGACGAATACGATTATGATGAGACCGAAGACAACATTTTCCGCGATGCCAACGGCGGCTACCGCATCAAGGCACTGACTGAAATCGCGGATTTCAACGCGGCGCTAGGCACGAATTTCAGTGACGAGGAATTTTCAACCATAGGCGGTCTGGTCGTCAGCAAATTTGGCCGTCTGCCGAAACGCGCCGAACAGGTGGAATTCAGCGGCTTGCGTTTCACGGTATTGCGCGCCGACAGCCGACGCGTGCATTCATTGCTGGTGGAACAGTTGGAAGCGCCGTCCGACATTGAGGTTGGCGGAATTTAACTTTCTCCTCCCCGCCTTGCGAGAGAGGCCAAACAAGCAGGAGCATGTCATGAAAATAGTTCTTGCAGTGTTATTGCTGATCGGATTTTCCGCAAGCGCGCTCGCGCGTGACGAGGCTGATACGCCACTGACCGAATCCGAGTTCATCGACCGCATCCCGTCTTCCAGCAAAGCCGAGATCATTGCCCGATTCGGCGAGCCCGCGCGCATTATCGACATAACAGACGACGAAACCGGCGAAGTCATAGGCTCAATCTGGCATTACCATTACCTGAATATCTCCACCAACGGCGACTATTACAAAACCACCGAACTGGATTTTGTGGGTGATCATGTGGCGACGGTGGTATTCAGCATGATGGAATATGCCGAGACCGACACACCATCCGAATCGGAACCCGAATCTGAACTGAGGTAAACCTGATATAAATCGCATTCAACGGCTTTGCTTGAATATTGACAAGAACTCGGATGAATGGCGACCCGACCATTCCATTGTGTCAAAACCCGCAGCTTTCACTTTGGCAAGCAGCTTTTCCGTAAGCTGCTGGCATGAGGCGGCCTTTATTCTGGCTCCTTTTTTGGCCATATCTGCACCCAGTTGGGATCAACATGTTCTGCTTCCGGGATGGCATCCCATTCAATGTTGAATCGGCTGAAATCATCCAAATCGACAGTGACCGGCAACACCTGCTTCAAATCAGGCCACTTGCTGACTTCGATGAATTTATTGACATGCACCTCATGCGCCGGAATGCCGGGCGCGGAGAGAATTCCTCTGATTTTTTCATGCGAATATACCGTAGTCCCTCCTTCGGGGTCCGGCTTCCATTCGGGCTCAAGAAAAATCAGCGTGCCGTCAACAGGATTCTTGATCTTGAGCCGCTCCTTCGGAAAGCGCCAAAGACAATACAGCAAGCAAAGCGAAATTCCAGCCGCGAGCGCGCCTGCCGCCCAGCCAAAAAAATGCGCGACCAGACTCGCCATGCCATAGAGCCAGGCAACGACGCCAAAAACAATAAGCAACGCCATGACCAGAACAATGGTCATGGACAGTGCGGCAATCAGGAAATCCGCCGGTTTACGCAACATCGATACTCCGTTACGCCGAAAATAAAAAGAAACGATTTTTTCAATTGTTTGTATAGTTTCAATTTTGCAGTGTTGGCTAACGTGTGACCGCTGTCAATCCTGCCCCTCATGGCAGATGGAATCAGCAGCTACAAGATTAAGTTCCGCTCCGCCCCACGCAGGCCGATCTCCGATCCCTGACTCACAACTCCGAAGTGCAATGCGGGCAGCGCGTTGCCTTGAGCGGAATTACCGTGAAGCAGCGCGGGCACTCCTTGGTGTCCGGCGCAGGCGGCTCCGGCTCGCGTTTGATCCGGTTCACAACGCGCACCAGCATGAAAACGGCAAACGCAATGATGGTGAAACTCACCAGCGCGTTGATGAACATGCCGTAATTGAGGGTCACCGCGCCGGCCTTTTTGGCCGCATCCAGCGAGGCATACGGTTCTACTGCCGCCGCACCCTCCTTCAACACGAAAAACATATTGGCGAAATCCACGTTGCCGAGCAGCCAGCCTATCGGCGGCATGAGCACATCGTCCACCAGCGATTTGACGATCGCGCCGAATGCCGCGCCTATGATGATGCCGACCGCCATGTCCACGACATTGCCGCGCATGACAAATTTCTTGAATTCCTGAAACATGACGTCTCCTCGTTTAAACTATACGAAATTCGCCGGATTTTAACCCATATGAACGCACTGCTGACATCACAAGACCACAACAGTCACGACATGGGCATGACCTATGTTTATCCGGTCGTGTCGCGGCGCGCACGCGGTGTTTCCGTCGGCATAAACCTCAACCCCAACAATGCCTGCAACTGGCGCTGCATCTATTGCCAGGTGCCCAATCTCACGCGTGGTGCGGCGCCAGAGATTGATCTCGCGCAACTCGAAGAAGAATTGCGCGGGATGCTGAACGCAATCGTGCGCGGTAACTTCATGCAGGAACGCGTGCCGGAACACTCGCGCAGCTTCGAAGGCATCGCCTTCTCCGGCAACGGTGAATCCACCGCTTCCGCCGAATTTGGCGCGGCGGTCGATATTGTCGAGCGCGTGTTGCGTGAATTCAATCTGCTCAATTCCCTGTCCGTCCGCCTCATCACCAACGGCAGCTTCATCGACCGGGTGACGGATGCCCTCCGTCATTTAAGCCAAATCAACGGCGAAGTCTGGTTCAAGCTGGATGCCGCAACCGCGCAAGGCATCGCCCGTATCAACGATGTTCACCTCAATCCGCAAGGTGTGCTGGAACGTTTGCAACTGTGCACGCGAACCTGCCCGACCTGGGTACAAACCTGCATGTTCGCGCTCGACGGGGAACCACCCTCGGAAGCCGAGCTGACCGCGTGGCTGGACATGCTCGCGCAGGTAAAAAATGAAATCAGGGGTGTGCATCTCTACGGCCTTGCCCGCCCTTCTTTGCAACCGGAAGCCCCGCGTCTTTCACGCCTTGCACAAAGCTGGCTGGAGGATTTGGCGCAGCGCGTGGAGCGGATGGGCGTGCACGTGCAGGTCAGCGCGTAAAAAATTGTGATGTAAAAGCCAACAGGAATTTTCTCATGCGCCAACTCACCTCCCAATTCACCATCACCACCCAGGGTCGCAAACTTTACGACATCACTACCGAGGTCACGCGCTGGGTGCGGCAGACGGAAATCGCCACAGGCATGTTGACGCTGTATATCCAGCACACTTCAGCCAGTCTGCTCATCAATGAAAATTGCGACCCCGATGTTATTGCCGATCTGGAACGTTTTTTCGCGCGTCTGGTGCCGGATGGCGATCCGCTGTTCGCGCATGTGGACGAAGGCTCTGACGACATGCCCGCGCATGTGCGCGCTGCCTTGACGCAGACGCATCTGTGCATCCCCGTGCTTAATGGAAAACCGGCGCTGGGAACATGGCAGGGAATTTTTCTGTACGAGCATCGTCGCGCATCGCATCAACGCCGTGTGTTGCTGCATCTGATCGGCGACGAATGAAACAGCAGAAATTTTGCAAACACGGTTACAGATAATCTGGATTTCATAGGAGCCACAATGAATACCCTGACTACACGCGAAAAAATATTTGCCGTTACCATACTGGTGTTGATACTGATCGCCTGTTTCGCGCCGCCGCTACCGGCAGCCCAATGGGATATTCTGGACTACATCGACAAACGCGCCTGGCTGGGTCTGCCCAACGCAGCAAATGTTTTGAGCAATCTGCCTTTCCTGTTTCTGGGCATCTGGGGATTGTTCGTGCTGCGCGCGCGCCAGCGTTCGTCGCGGCCGGTCGGTACATTCTGGTTTTTCGTCGGATTCATCCTGACCTGTTTCGGGTCAAGTTACTACCATCTGGAACCCAACGGCATACATCTGATTTTTGATCGCCTCGGCATGACAGTCGCATTTGCGGGCATGCTCGGCATCGCAACAAGTGAACGCATCAGCACGCGCTCGGGACGTGCGATGACGGTGCTGATTATGGTCACGGGTCTGTTGGCGGCCTGGATCGCGTACACCAATCTCACTCCCTGGGCGGTGGTGCAATTCGGTGGCTCCGCGCTTATTCTGGCGTTGGCATTCGTGCGCTTTCTGCCCGGCTCCCTCGGCGTCCCGCTCGGCGGCATTATTCTGTTTTACACGCTTGCGAAAGTAACGGAAATGAATGATGCCGCAATATACGACCTGACACACGAGTTCGTTTCGGGTCACACGCTGAAGCACTTGTTTGCCGCGCTGGCGGGCTGGCCGGTGATACGCGCGTTGAGCGCGGCTCGTTGACTTTCGCGCGGAGGAATCACATCACCGCAACACGCACCACGCCAGTGGATCGAATGGTTTGCTTTGGTGGCGCATTTCAAAATACAAGCCCGGCTCCGCGTTGCCGCCGCTGCTGCCGACCGAGGCGATGTTGTCGCCGGGGCTGACGTCATCGCCGACATTTTTGAGCAGTGACTGGTTGTTGCCGTAGAGGCTCATAAAACCGTCGCCGTGGTCGATGATAAGCAGATTGCCAAAGCCACGCAGCCAGTCGGCGAATACCACCGTGCCGGAGGCGATGGCTTTGACTTGCGCGCCTTCACCCGCGCGAATGAACAAGCCTTTCCACAACAAACCGCTTTCTTCGCGCGCCGTGCCATATTTGTTGACGATGTCACCGCGCACCGGCAGATTCAGCTTGCCCTTGAGCGATGCGAAAGCCGTGCCCGCGATGGAACGATCAGGCAGCACATTGTTCTTGCTGACTGAAGAAGGTGACGTTTGTGACGTGGTAGCCGGCGTGGTTTGTTTTTTGGGTTTGGGCTTGGGCGGAACAATGCGCGCGAGACGCTCGACCAGATCGGTCAAACGTTTTTCATCACGGCGCAATTTATTGATTTCGCCACGCTCCGCCTTGATTTTTCCCGCAAGTTTTTGCAGCACCTGCTTGCGGTCGCGTTTTTCGGATTCGAGTTGCTTGCGCTGCTTCTCCTGATCGACTTTGAGCGCATCGATTTCCGCAAGCGTGGCCGCAGTTTTTTCGTTGAGTTCGGCAACCTCCTGCTGATTTTTGCGCAGCGCGGCAATATTTTCCGCGCGGGCATGCGCGAGGTAGGAAAAATATTGCAGATCGCGCGAAAGCGCGTTCGGGTCTTCGCCGGAGAGCAGAATCTGCAGATAGCCACGCTGACCAAGCACATACTGCTGGTGAAACTGCTCGCTCAGCATTTTTCGTTGCGCGCTGATGGTGGCGTTGAGTGCGGAAAGTTGTTTCTGCTGCGCTTGCAACGTCAGGCGATTATCCGTCTGCTGCTTGCCGATTTCATGGAGTTTGCGGTCGCTCTCACTGATCGCGCGCTCACTTTCCTTCAGCGCATCCGCCGCATCGGAATGCGCTTCCTTGGTGCTGTTAAGCTCCTTCTCCAGCGCCTTGATGCGCCCTTTCAGATCCCGCAAATCCTCCTTGGCGGCGTCGGCTTTACTGTCCGCATAGGCAGGGACGGGAGCGAGCAGAAACAAGGCGAGAATGATATGGAGCGAGCGGCGATTCATGCCGGCATTATAACTGCCGTTGTGGCCGGAGTGCGCGGAGGAAATGCGCAGAGGCAGGTTTGAAACCCGCCTCTGCCTACAGATTCACTGCGGTCGGCACACTCGTAAATTCCACCAGCGAATGCCCCGTCATTTCAGCCGGTTGCGGCACGCCCATCATGTGCAACAGCGAAGGCGCGACATCGGACAAGGCGCCGGTGTGCGCAAGATGGGCGGGGCGGCCGATGTAGAGAAAAGGAACGAGATTGGTGGTGTGTTGCGTGTGCGGTTGATGATGCGCGAGGTCTTCCATGCACTCCGCGTTGCCGTGGTCGGCAGTGATGATGACTTCGCCGCCGATTTTTTGCATTGCGCGCACCACGCGACCTATGCATCTGTCCACCGCTTCAACCGCCTTGATCGCGGCGGGCAAATTTCCGGTGTGGCCTACCATGTCGGCATTGGCATAGTTGCAGATAATGGCGTCGTATTTTTTGCCGAGTATGGCTTCTTCCAGTCTATCCGTGACCTCGAACGCGCTCATCTCAGGCTGCAAATCGTAGGTGGCGACCTGCGGCGACGGTACAAGAATGCGATCTTCGCCGGGATAGGGCTGCTCTTCGCCGCCGTTGAAGAAGAAGGTGACATGCGGATATTTTTCGGTTTCCGCGATGCGCAGTTGCTTCAAGCCAAGTCTGCCCAGATATTCGCCCAGCGTGTTGCGCACGACTTCTGGCGGGAAAGCGACGTGGGCAGCCAACTCGTTTTTGTTGTACATCGTGAGCGTGTAAAAACCGCCGAGCGCAGGTTGGCGCGTGCGGTGGAAACCCTCGAAATTTTCGTCGAGAAAAGCGCGGGTGAGTTCGCGCGCGCGGTCGGAGCGGAAATTCATGTACACGATCACGTCGCCATCTTCCACGCACACCGGCTCACCGATCACGGTCGCCTTGACGAATTCGTCGGTTTCGCCGCGCGCGTAAGCCATTTCCAGACCTTGCGCCGCCGTGTCGGCATGAAATTCACCCTTGCCGCAGGAGATCAGGTTGTATGCCGCTTCGATGCGCGGCCAGCGCCTGTCCCTGTCCATCGCGTAAAAGCGGCCTATCATCGTGGCGATGCGACCCGCGCCGTAGTGGGCGCAATTATCCTGCATACGCTTGATGAAAATTTCCGCGCTTTTGGGCGGCGTGTCGCGGCCATCGAGAAATGCGTGAACGTAAACTTTTTTGAGGCCGTGACGCGCGGCCATGTTCACCATGCTGTGGATGTGATGTTCATGGCTGTGCACACCACCACTCGAAAGCAGGCCGAAAATGTGCAGCGCGTGATCCGTTTCTTTGGCGCGATTCACCGCTTCGGTTAGCACCGGATTGCTGAAAAAATCGCCGTCGCCGATGGCGCGGTTGATGCGGTCGAATTCCTGATAGAGCACTCTGCCCGCGCCGATGTTGAGATGTCCCACTTCCGAATTGCCCATTTGCCCGTCCGGCAGACCGACTGAGTGCTCCGAAGCATTGATGAAAGTGTGGGGATGATCGCGCCACAGGGCATCCCAGTTGGGTTTTTGCGCGAGTGCGATAGCATTGCCTGTGGATTTTTCGCTGTAGCCGAAACCATCCAGTATCAGCAGTAAAACAGGGGTAGCATTCATGCTTGGTATTTCTTGAAATTGTCGTTGTATAAAACTCGTCCAGTTTATTATATTTCAAGGGGTTTTGCATTATACTTTCGGGCTGAAAGCTCGGGGTGCGCCCAAAAACCATGCGAAAAGCAAAACCATCAGAAATCATCAAACACGATGCGGAAATCAATCAGGCGGCGCATGCGCTCAAGGCGATGGCACACCCCCTGCGTTTGAAAACATTATGCGTGCTTGGCAACAAGGAACTCAGCGTGCAGGAAATCGTCAACGCCGTGGGTACATCGCAGAGCAACATCTCCCAGCATCTCGCCATCCTGCGCGACAAGGGTGTTTTGCACGCGCGCCGGGATGCCAATCGCGTGTATTATCGCATCGGCGATCGGCGCACACTCAAGCTGATCGAGTTGATGCGCGATGTATTTTGCGACGCGGATTGAAAATCAGCTTATTTTGGCAAGGAGCAAGTCTTGAAATTTTTGATGGAAAACGTGCTCTGGGTCGCGCTCGCGCTCGGCTCAGGTGGCATGTTGTTATGGTCCATGCTGCGCGGCGGACTGGGACCCAAAAATGTCTCGCCCGCCGAAGCGGTGTTGTTGATTAACCGCGAACACGGCATTGTGCTGGATGTGCGCAACGAAACGGAATTTGCGGGCGGGCATATCCCGGAAGCCAAAAATATTCCGCTCGCCCAACTGAACGAGCGCCTCAACGAACTGAAAAAGTATCAGCAAAAACCCGTGGTCGTGAATTGCCAAAGCGGCATGCACTCCACCAAGGCGTGCGGCATTTTGCAAAAAGCCGGGTTCACGCAAGTCCGCAGTCTCAGCGGCGGCATCGGCGCGTGGAACAATGCAAAACTGCCGGTCGCGAAGGGCGCCGCATGACCATGCCCGCGATCACCATGTACACCAGCGCCACTTGTCCGTACTGCATCAACGCCGAGCGGCTGTTGCGCAGCAAGGGTGCGGAACATATCGAAAAGGTGCGCATTGATCTTGATCTGCAGCGCCGGGACGAGATGATGCAAAAATCCGGTCGACGCACCGTTCCGCAAATCTGGATAGGCGAGCGGCACGTTGGCGGGTTCGAGGATTTGCGCGCACTGGATTTGAAAGGCGAGCTGGATTCCCTTCTGGCGGGATAATTCGGCTAGAATGACAACGTTTTAATTCTTACTTAATTCACACACTCAGGAATCGTCATGGCAAAAGATAAAACCACGGAAGAAGGCAAGACCGAGGCTCAACCGCAGGAGCAGGCGCAACAGGCCGTGTTCGGTATCGAAAAAATTTATGTCAAGGATGCCTCGCTGGAAATTCCGGGCGCACCGCAGATCTTTCTGGAGCGCGAAAATCCGCAGATCAACATTGAGCTGCACAATGCCGCCGCGAATATCAGCGATGGCGTGTTTGAAGCCGTAATTACCGTGACCATCACGTCCAAGATCGAGGACAAAACCGTATTTCTGGTCGAAGTCGCGCAAGCGGGCATTTTCCAGATTCGCAACGTCCCGAACGAGGCGATTGAAAGCATACTCGGCGTGACCTGCCCGAACATTCTGTTCCCTTACGCACGCGAAGCAGTGTCCGATCTCGTGATCCGCGCCGGCTTCCCGCCTGTGCTGCTCAACCCGATCAACTTCGAAGCGCTCTACCTTCAGCAAAAACAGCAACAGCAGGCGCAACCGAGCAATGGCGATGCAGGTGCAACGCACTAAATCGCTGCTGCTGGCTGCGGCATTGCTGCTGCCGGTCACCGCATGGGCGCTGGATTACCGTTCGATCGCCGTGCCGCGCGCCATTCTCTATGATGTGCCGTCCGCCCAAGGCAAAAAACTGTATGTCGCGCACCAGTATTATCCGGTCGAAGTCGTCGTTGATCTCGGCGACGGCTGGATCAAGGTGCGCGATGCGCGCGGCGAATTTGCGTGGATAGACGCCAAGCAACTGGACACCAAACGCACTGTGCTCGTCAAAGTGCCGCAGGCAGAAGCCCATGAATCCGCCGATCCCGAATCCAGAACAGTGTTCAGCGTTGAGCAGGATGTGGTGCTGGAACTGGCGGCCACGCCGGTCAATGGCTGGGTCAAGGTGCGTCACCGCGACGGCTTGACGGGCTATCTTCCAATCAGCCAGGTTTGGGGTTTGTAGTTGGGAACCTCTGAACAATTCATTCGCGGCGGCCGCATTCCGGCCTCGGGCGGTCTGCTTCGTTGCAAATGCTCGCAATACGTTCAGTATTGCTGTGCTTTGCGCCTTGCATCCCATCCCGAATCCGGGCGCGACCGCTCGCTTAGATTTATCCAAAGATTCCCTTGAATATCACCGTACTTGGCGCCGGAGCGTGGGGAACCGCGCTTGCGATTCATCTGGCGCATCGTCATCCCGTCACGCTGTGGGCGCGCAATACCGAACAGGTGGACGAAATGTGCCGGTTACGCGCAAACCCGCGTTATCTCGGCGATCATGTTTTTCCCGAACCGCTGCGCGTTGAATCCGATCTTCACACGGCGCTGCATTCCGCCGATCTGATACTCTCCGTGGTGCCAACGTCCGGTTTTCGCGACATGCTGCGCGCGATCCGCGCTTCCGGCTGCAAAGCACCGCTGATCTGGGCCAACAAGGGTCTGGAAAACGGCACCTCCAAACTCATGCACGAAGTCATCGCCGAAGAATTGCCGCCCGAACAGTTGCGCGGAATACTTTCAGGCCCCAGCTTCGCGGGCGAGCTCGCAAAAGGAATGCCGGCCGCGATGACGCTCGCATCCGCGGACGCCGCATTCGCGAGCGAAGCCGCCGCGACTTTTCATGGCGGCGCGGTGCGTGTTTACAGCAGCACCGACGTGGTTGGCGTGGCAGTGGGTGGCGCGTTGAAAAACGTGATGGCGATCGCGGCCGGCATCAGCGACGGCATGGGCTTCGGCAGCAACGCGCGCGCCGCGCTCATCACCCGCGGCCTCGCCGAGATCACGCGCTTCGGCATGGCTTTGGGCGGACGTCTCGAAACCTTTATGGGGCTCGCGGGCGCGGGCGATCTCATACTCACCTGCACGGGCGACGCCTCACGCAATCGTACCGTCGGGCTGCGCCTCGCCGGAGGCGAAACCCTGCAACAAATCATAGACTCGCTGGGTCATGTGGCCGAGGGCGTGCACACCACGCGCGAGGTGTACAACAAGGCCAAACAACTCGGCGTGGAAATGCCCATCACGAGCGAAGTCAACGCGGTATTATCGGAAGGCCGTGCGCCGCGCACCGCGGTGGAAAACCTGCTCAGCCGCGAACAGAAGTCCGAGCATCAATAGTTTCTCAAGAGGCCATATGGCATACGCCAAAATAACGTTGTTGCTGTGCGCGGGCTTGTTCAGCTTGTCCGCACTGGCCGCGCCTGAAAGCGATGACTGGAGCGGACACTACCGGTCAACCTGGATATCGGTTTCTCCCATGCAGCACGGCAACAAGCCGCCGGATGAGGAATTCTGGATAGTCCGCGCGGCGGATGCCGATCCCGCCAAGCTGGGTAATGACGAAGGGCGCAAACTTTTGCCGAAAGAGAAAGACAGGGAACCGGGCACCGATCTGGTCAAGCTGGCCAAGGAACGCGGCATCGACCTCACGCGCTGGGCCATCTCGCCCGACGGCAAGAGTGACGGAAAGAAAGCAGGCGTGTTGCGCCGTTTTCTGCCGCAGGAGTATAAAGGATTCGGCTGGGACTCGCTGCACGAAGCAGGCGGCATCGAGTGCCTGCACAGCGTTGATGCATTTTTCTTTGTCTGCCGCGTGGAACCGGGAACCACGATAACCACCGGAGAAGCATCGCAGGAAAAGCTTCTCGCCCGCACCGGCTTCTTTGGAGCCGTTATTGATGTGGGCGGCTTTGAGCTGACAAAGCTCGATTCAGCGCCATGATGGTTGCGAGTCTCGCTTCTTTTTCTGTTGTGCCTGTGCGTTTTTAGCAGCCATCAATCCCCCCTCTCCCACAAGGGGGGGTCCTGGTTCCCGATTCCTGAACCCTAACTCCCTCCCGCAAACCCATTCTGCCGCCAGGCTTCGTAGGTAATCACCGCGGCGGCGTTCGAGAGGTTGAGGCTGCGGTTGTGCGGCAGCATGGGGAGGCGGATGCGCTGTTGCGGCGGGAAGGTTTCCAGCAATTCCTGCGGCAGCCCGCGTGTTTCCGGGCCGAACACGAATACATCGCCGACCTGATATTCGACTTCCTGATAGGCTAGTCCGCCGCGCGTGGAGAGCGCGAACATGCGGTGTTCCGCCAATTGTTCCCGGCAGCTTTCCCAATCGGGGTGCAGCTTGAGCGTCGCGTATTCGTGGTAATCGAGTCCCGCGCGTTTCAGTTGTTTGTCGTCGAGATTGAAGCCGAGTGGCTCCACGAGATGCAGGGTTGCTCCGGTGTTGGCGCACAGGCGAATGATGTTGCCGGTATTGGGCGGAATTTCGGGTTGGAACAGCACGAGGTGAAACACACTCTAGGCTTCCGGCAAGTGCGCGATCCATGCACGCAGCGTTTGCTCCCCCGCCTCATCCAGCTTGCCTTCAAGTTCACGATACCACGCGATACCGGATTCAAGATTCATGCTTGCCTTGAGATAGGGCAAACTTTTTTCAAGAAAGGACGAGAAAAAAGGCACGCCGCGCATATAAAGAAAAGTGTCGTCGGTGATGTTGAGATGCGCATACACATCGCGTATCCAGGTGAGATACGGCATGGCGCGTTCCGGATGTCCGGCCTGCTCAAATGCAGAAGTGAAATTCAGGTACGCGGCGATGACCGGCATTTCACCGCTTTTCTCGTTGATCTCGTGATATTTCTGCAACCACGCCTCGCCGCGGTCAATCTCATGGCACATGACCGAACTGCTCGCGAGTTGCAACGCATTGTGCGCGCTCGGTTCCAGATCAAACAAATGCAGCCAGTGATTGAATGCTTCCGGCCAACGCCCCATGCGCGAACAAGCCAGCGCGCACAAACGGTTTGCATCGGCGCTGTTTTCGACATGAGGCGATGCGAGCGCGACTACTTTTTCGAATTCTTCATTTTCCAAAGCCTGCAAGGCTGGAGCGAGTTCGGGAGCAATATCACCGGAGGAAGATTCGGGAGGCTCCGCAGGCGGAGGGGAGGCATCGGCATCATCTTTTTGGCCGAACAGTTTTTTGAAAATACTCATTGAATTTTCTCCGAAATTGATTCCTGTCATCCTACTTATTTATTTCTACAACGGCAATGTGCGCGCCATAACCCAACACTCGACCCGCGCGGCACCGGCTTTTTTCGCGGCCAGAGCGAGCGCGTTGAGACTGGCACCGGTTGTCATGATGTCATCGAGCAGAACGATTTTTTTGCCCGCGATCCGCGCATCAAACGCAAACACGCCGCGCACATTGCGGTGACGTTCCTTGAGGGCGAGACCGGCCTGCGTCGCGGTGTATCGCGTGCGTTTTGCGTGGGCAGATTCAAACGGAATATTCAGGCGTCGCGCCAATATTCGCCCGATTTCAACCGCCTGATTGAAGCCACGCTCCTTGAGGCGGGTGGCGTGCAGCGGCATGGGCACGATCACGTCGGGCATCGCAACATCGC
This sequence comes from Methylobacillus sp., assembly GCA_031277395.1. Taxonomy (GTDB): domain Bacteria; phylum Pseudomonadota; class Gammaproteobacteria; order Burkholderiales; family Methylophilaceae; genus MM2. The sequence goes on from JAITML010000022.1 coordinate 21,481, forward strand.
CCAGTCGGCGCGCGAAAAGTTCGGCCATCATGTGCGCAATCGCGAGGAAGCCCGCATATTTGTAGCATTGCAATACGGCGCTGACGGGAAATTGGTAGGCGAGCAAGGCGCGCGTGGCGTCAAACGCGGGCGGCGACACAAGACAGTGGCCGCAGACTTCACCGGTACCAGTCGGCAGCGCGCAGACGGGACATTGCGCCTTGTCGTGCCACGGCAAATCGTCCTCACACGCCGGGCAAATCAGGTGTTCACGCGCATTCGCGCCGCACAGCACACACGCGGGCGGCAGCAGAATATGACTAATTTTTGATCTGATGTTAAGCAATTGCGATAGCATTCCTTGACAGGCTATAATTCTGTTATTCCAAAAGGAGCACCATTATGCCAGTGAAAACAATTACCGCCGCCGATCAAAGACGCGCGGCCAATATCTTCAATATTCTGGCGAGTATCGCCGTCGTGTTGATGCCGCTGATTATCCCCATGATGTTGTGGATTGCCGCATCGATTTTCGTGCATGCTTCAGTCGCGCACCACCCTAATCAGCGTGTGCGCGACTATCTGTATCCGGGTGGTTATCGTTTTTACGGCCTTGTCGGCTCGCTCGTGGTGCTGCTGAATTTTTCTCCGCAAATGTCAGCGTGGTTTCCGGGCCAGATACACATGGGCATGTTGCGCATCCCGATGTTTTGGGTATGGCTGTGGGTGGCGAGCATTTTGATTATTGTGCCGTTCGCTGCGCGTGACATCATGCGCGCCAATCGCGAACTGTGGAAACCGATGATGGTCGAGGTTGAAAACGATGCTTGAAAACACTGTTGAACTGCTCCGCCCCGCAAAGGCCAAACCTGAATCCGAACGCTGGAGCGTCGCGCAAATCGTCGCGCTGTTCGAGTTGCCGTTCAGCGATCTTGTATTCCGCGCACAAACCGTGCACCGCGAAAATTTCAATCCGAACGAAGTGCAGGTAAGCACACTGCTATCAATCAAAACCGGCGGCTGCTCCGAAGACTGCGGCTACTGCCCGCAATCGGCGCGTTATCACACCGGTGTCGAAAATCAGGATTTGATGGCGCTGGAAGATGTGGTCGCCGCCGCCAAAGCCGCCAAGGAAAGCGGTGCGCAGCGTTTTTGCATGGGTGCGGCATGGCGCGGCCCCAAGCAAAAAGACTTGGAACCGGTACTCAAGATGATCGCCGAAGTGAAGGCGCTCGGCCTCGAAACCTGCGCGACCCTCGGCATGCTGAAAGAAGGCCAGGCCGAGCAATTGCGTGAAGCAGGGCTTGATTACTACAACCACAATCTCGATACCGCGCCGGAATATTACGGCGACGTGATTTCCACGCGCACCTATCAGGACAGGCTGGACACGCTGGATCGCGTGCGTGATGCGGGCATGAATGTATGTTGCGGCGGCATCGTCGGCATGGGCGAATCGCGCGCACAACGCGCGGGACTGATCGCCCAGCTTGCCAACATGGAAACGCCGCCGGAAAGCGTGCCTGTCAATTTGCTCACGCAAGTTGAAGGCACACCGCTGCACGGCACCGGCGAGCTGGATCCGTTTGAATTTGTGCGCACCATCGCCGTCGCACGCATCACCATGCCGACCAGCCATGTACGTCTTTCCGCCGGGCGTGAAACCATGCCGGAGAGTTTGCAGGCGCTGTGTTTTCTCGCGGGCGCGAATTCGGTTTTCTACGGCGAAAAACTGTTGACCACCGGCAATCCCGATACCGAAGCTGATCTGGCGTTATTCGCAAAACTCGGCATCAATCAGGGCTGATGGTCACAGCAGACGACCCGTTCCGCATCCTGCGGGAAGAACTGGATGCCATCGCTGCCGCCGGGTTGTTGCGCCAGCGACGCATCGTTGACGGCAAGCAGCAACCATTGCTGCATGTGAACGGCGAGTCACTACTGGCTTTTTGCAGCAATGATTATCTCGGCCTCGCAAGCCATCCCGCGCTGATCGCCGCAGCACGAAACGCCATCGAAAATGTCGGCGTGGGCAGTGGCGCGTCACACCTCATCACTGGCCATCATCGTTTGCACCAGGAACTCGAAACGGCGCTCGCCGCGTTTGTCGGCCTGCCGCGCGCGCTGCTTTTTTCCACCGGTTATATGGCCAATCTCGGCATCATCTCCGCGCTGGCCGGGCGCGGCGATGCGATCTTTGCGGACAAACTCAATCACGCTTCGCTCAATGATGCGGCCGTGTTGTCGCGCGCCGATCTGCATCGCTACGCGCACAATGATCTCGCCGCGCTCGAACATCAATTGGAAAAAAGCGAAGCGCGACGCAAACTTGTCGTCACGGATGCGGTATTCAGCATGGACGGTGACCTCGCGCATGTGCCGCAACTTCTGGGACTCTGCGAGCGTCACAATGCCTGGCTCATGCTCGACGATGCGCACGGCTTCGGTGTGCTAGGCGAGCATGGACGAGGCGCATTGGAACATTTCAATTCATGCAGCCCGCGCATCATTTACATGGCGACGCTCGGCAAGGCGGCGGGCGTTTCCGGCGCGTTCGTGGCCGGTGAATCAGACCTGATTGAATACCTGATGCAGACGGCGCGCACTTCCATTTACACCACCGCCATGCCACCCGCGCTCGCCGCTGCAACACTCGCCGCGCTGCCCATCATGCGCGATGAACCGGAACGCCGGATGCAACTGCGACGACTTGCGGAAATTCTCCGTACCGAATTGCGTTTGAAAAAATGGCAACTTCCGCCTTCCGCGACGCCCATACAACCACTCATCATCGGCAGTGGCGAAGATGCGCTGCGCGCGAGCGAAAAATTGCGCGAACAAGGCATACTCGTCCCCGCGATTCGTCCGCCGACCGTGCCTCACGGGACGGCGCGATTGCGCATCACATTGTCGGCAGCGCATACGGAAGAAGATATACGACGCCTCATCCACGCCATTCATCACGCCGAGGCTGAAGCGTGAGTTTGCACATCGAAACTGCCGGGCAAGGCAAAAACATCGTTCTGCTTCACGGCTGGGGCATGCACGGTGGCGTATGGGACGCAGTCGCTGGTGAACTCGCGCAAAATCACTGCGCGCATGTGATTGATCTCCCCGGCATGGGTTACAGCGATCCGGTCGCGCCCTATGATCTCGCGCATCTCGCGGATGCGGTGGCGGAGGTTATACCGGAAAATTCCACCGTCATCGGCTGGTCGCTCGGCGGACAAATCGCGATCAAACTCGCGCTCAACAATCCGCAACATGTGAACCGATTGGTGCTGGTCGATTCCACGCCATGTTTCGTTCAGTCGCGCGACTGGCAAGCCGGTATCGCACCCGAAATATTCCGTGAATTCGCCGCGCAGGTGGGTGACGATTACCGTGAAACCATGACGCGCTTTCTCGGATTGCAAACTTTTGGCGGCGCATCCTCGCGCATTGTGTTGCGCGACCTCAAGGAACGCTTCTTCACGCGCCCCGCGCCACAGCCCGCCGTATTGCGCGATGCGCTGGATATTCTGCTCACCACGGATTTGCGCGAACAACTGCCGCGTTTGCAACAACCCGCACTGCTCATTCACGGCAGCCGCGATACGCTGGTTCCGCCGGATGCTTCGCGCTGGATGGCGACGCAACTGCCGCACGCACGACTGATGATAATCAACGGCGCATCGCACGCGCCCTTTTTGTCGCACCCTGCCGTTTTCATGCAAACACTGCGCGAATTTTTTGAGGAAACCAGTTGAACCCGCACGACGAATATACGATGGACAAAGCGCGCGTTCGCGCTTCGTTCAACCGCGCCGCGCGTGGCTACGATGCCGCTGCTGTGCTGCAAAAAGAAATATGCGACCGCATGCTGGAGCGGCTCGACTACGTGCGCATACAGCCGCAACGCATCCTCGACGCGGGTTGCGGCACCGGCCACGCCGCGCGCGCGCTGGAAAAACGTTATCCGGGAAGTCATGTATACGCGCTGGATATCGCATTGCAAATGTTGAAGGTTACGGCGGCTTCCGGCGCATGGTGGCAGCATTTTCTGTCCGGTCGCCGCAGTGCGATCTGCGCGGATATCGAATCGCTGCCGCTGCAGGAAAAAAGTGTGGATTTCATCTGGTCCAATCTCGCGCTGCAATGGTGCAATGATCTCGACCGTGCCTTCGGTGAAATGGCGCGTGCATTGAACACCGAAGGTCTGCTCATGTTCAGCACTTTCGGTCCCGATACACTCAAGGAGTTGCGGGAAGCCAGCGTCGCGGATGCGAAGCACACCCACGTCAGCCGCTTCATTGACATGCACGACATCGGCGATGCGCTCATGCGCGCCGGATTTTCAGCACCCGTCATGGATGCCGAGCATTTCACGCTCACCTACGATAATGTGCTGGACGTGATGCGCGATCTCAAAGCCATAGGCGCGCGCAACGCCACGCAAGGCCGACCGCACGGACTTGAAGGAAAAGGTTTTCTCGACGCGATCACCGCGCGTTACGAACACTTCCGCCGCGACGGAAAACTGCCCGCCACGTTTGAAGTGATTTACGGTCATGCGTGGAAAGGCGCAGCGGCGGAAAATGCACTGCCCGACGGCTCTCACGTGATAAGAATGCATCGCCGATGAAGCGCGGTTATTTCATCACCGGTACCGACACCGGCGTGGGCAAGACACTGATTGCCTCCGCGCTCGTGCATCACTTCGCGCAGAACGGCCAGCGCGCGGTCGGCCTCAAACCCGTCGCCACCGGTTGCGCGTGGCACGACGGGCAACTGCTCTCCGATGATGTCGCAGAGTTGCAAGCAGCAAGCAATGTCACATTACCGTTGCAGATCATCAATCCCTATGCGTTTGAGCCACCGCTTGCGCCGCATATTGCCGCCGCACTGGTTGGGCAGCGCATCGAAATAAAAACCTTGCTGAACGCCTATGAGCAAGCCGCGACCGCTACGGATGTCGTTGTGGTCGAAGGCGTGGGCGGTTTTCGTGTGCCGCTCAACAACCATGAAGACACTGCCGACCTCGCCGCGCGTTTGGCATTGCCCGTGATTCTGGTTATCGGAGTGCGCCTCGGCTGCCTCAGTCACGCCCTGCTCACTGCGGAATCCATCGCGTCGCGCGGCCTGAAACTGGCAAGCTGGGTTGCCAACGTAATTGATCCGCAAATGGCCGCGTTGCAGGAGTATGTGCAGTCACTAAAACAAAGAATCGCAGCACCTTGCTTGGGCGTTGTGCCGTGGAATGAGCGGGCGGATTTTGTTCAGATCGAGGCTCTGTTAAGGCAACAAGGAGCAGGAATTTTGCAGTCGAATGATAAAATCCTTTAAGTCTCTTAGCCATCCGGATTTTCCGTAGACAGCAATGAAGAAAGCGAAGAATATGCAAATGCCGCGTCTTTTACAGCTTGTCGCTTTGCTTGCCATGTTGGTGAGCATGGCCGCGTTCTCACCGATGGCTCCGGCTTCCAGCACATCAAAATATCCCATTGAAGCACCGGAATATCGCATCTGGGATTCAATAGATACTGAGGATACGTTAATCATCGGCCAGTTGGAAAACAGGCTGTATCTGTACCGCTACCTGCATCAGCAGGACGGCAAGCTGGATTTTCGCTCGCAGCCGATGCTGATGCCGATTGAAGCAGCTTGGAGTTCAGGCAGAGTGATCGTGATTGCTGACACACCAAACCAGAAGTTTCCCTGGTATCGGATCAGTTATTTCATCGCCGATGATGTGGGGCGTGAATATCCAACGTACGACCCGCCATCCAGTAATAGAGACCCGCGGACTGCCGGTTTCATGGTGGATATGACAGGCAAGGTGTACGCTTACGTCATCGGCAGCAAAGAGGATGGTGTAGATCGCCCCAGGCACGCCGTCATCACCAGCACGGAGCCCTGGACCGAAGAACTCAAGGCGCAGTTATCGGCTACGCTGATAGATAAATTTCGTAACAAGTTTGACGGCGAGATTCGCTTTGAATACCGTGAGCCGATCAAAAATCTCACCACCGAACTCCTTGCCTTGCACAAAAAAACGCGCGCGATCCCCAACCAGCGCAGCGTCGAATTCAAGAGCGCGCTCTCCGATCTGCGCCGCTTCATTTTGGAGCAAGACGCCCGTCGCATTGATCCTGACAACAAAAACTCGATGGTGGTCACCGCGTTAAACGATTATGGCGACTGGATTGGTTTGTGGGGCGATGGACGGGAAGCCATCAACATCCTGACCGAAGTGTTGCGGCGTTCTCCTGAACGCCTGCCCGTGTTGCTGAACCGCGCCGATGCGTACTGGAAAGAGAGCGGAAAATTCCAGAATGATCGCGACAACGGTGACTACTATCGCAACTTCTACAAAACACATGCGCGCGAAGATTACCGCCAATATTGTCTGCGCCAATTGGCCGACAACAAACCCATACATGGCAACACCGCCAAACGCATCATGACGGCGTTGGAAGTAACCGCCTTGAGCGCCGAAACCTGCCGACTGCAAACACGGATTTTTCAGTCCATCGAAGCGGATGATCTGGAAGCCGTGCGCGCCGAACTGGCGAGCGGGCAAGACCCCAACATCAAGAACGACAAAAATCTTTCGGCGCTGGAAGTCGCCGCGAACGGGAAAAAACTGGAAATCATCCGGGTATTGGTCGCGGCAGGCGCCAGAGCCGATACCAAGAAAGAAATCGCTGGTGATAACTACCCCATGCTGGCGCGCGTCATGGCGAACCGGGAGAAAATTTCCGATGAACAATACTACGCGCTGCTGGATGCCTTGCTTGAATCAGGCGCGTCAGTGGATGCGATACTCAACGATAGACCTTTGTTGTCACTGGCGGTCGCCACGCAGGATCGCGACGCCTTCAACTACCTGCTCGACCACGGCGCCAACCCCAATATACGCGGCGCAGGCAAGATGGAGGAAACGGTATTTTTCGTGGCCATAAACAGACCGCGAACGCTGTGGTTTGCCGAAAAACTGCTGGAAAAAGGCGCGGATGTCAATGGCGCGCATATCACCAGTTATTACGGCAGCGATCCTTGCTGGAAGACCGCACTGGGAGACACCATATCCGCTTTGCGTCCCGAGGAACCAACACTGTCTTTGGCCAGGGAGCGCATACAGTTTTTGCTGGATCACGGCGCTAATCCGACGATAGGCGGCTGCGGCGGCACCGACCAAGTACCGCCGCATCAGGGAATGGAAGAAGCGATGAAACAACTTGCGAAGCAGGACAAGTTGTCTCCGGAAATCCGCAGCGAGGTGGAAGAAAAATTAAAGCAAGCCGCAGCGAAATATGAGCCGCGTCCATCAGCTCAACAAAACTGAGCGAAACGAGGAGCCAGATCAGGGTGAGGAAACTTCCAACTTGCGTCTCGCCAGCAACGACCCCTTCTCAAACCGTATCACGCCGTCCACGCAATTCACCTTCACCGTATCCTTGGCGACGAATTTTCCGGAGAGAATTTCTCTCGCGAGCGGATTTTCGATCTCGGCCTGAATCGCGCGTTTGAGCGGTCTTGCGCCATAGACCGGATCGAAACCGGCGCTGGAAATTTCCGACAACGCGGCATCGCTCACTTCCAGCTTCATGTCCATCGCCTCCATGCGCTTGTCCAGATAACCAAGCTGGATGCGCGCGATGGATTTGATGTTCTTTTCGTCGAGCGCGTGGAACACCACGACTTCATCAATGCGGTTGATGAACTCGGGACGGAAATAAGTTTTCACCTCACCCATCACGGCAAGCTTCACCACCTCATAATCGTCGCCCGCCATCTGCTGTATCATCTGCGAGCCGAGGTTGGACGTCATCACGATCACGGTATTTTTGAAGTCCACGGTGCGACCCTGACCATCGGTCATGCGCCCGTCATCAAGCACTTGCAGCAGCACGTTGAACACGTCGGGATGCGCTTTTTCCACTTCGTCGAGCAGAATCACGCTATACGGTTTGCGACGCACAGCCTCGGTCAAGCCGCCGCCTTCTTCGTAGCCGACATAGCCTGGCGGCGCGCCTATGAGCCGCGCGACGGAATGTTTTTCCATGTATTCGCTCATGTCGATGCGTATCAAATGATCTTCACTGTCAAACAGGAAACCCGCGAGCGCCTTGCATAGCTCGGTTTTGCCGACACCCGTGGGGCCGAGAAACAGGAAGGAGCCGTAAGGCCGGTTGGGATCGGCGAGGCCGGAACGCGAGCGGCGGATGGCGTCGGAGACGGGGCGCACAGCTTCATCCTGCCCGACCACGCGCTCGTGCAATTTGTCTTCCATGTGCAGCAGCTTGTCGCGCTCGCCTTGCATCATCTTGCTCACCGGAATGCCGGTCGCGCGGCTGACCACTTCGGCGATTTCTTCCGTGCCGACCTGCGTGCGCAACAGCCGGTTTTTCTGCGCGCCGCCTTCGGCTTCGCGTTGCGCGGCCTCCTTGAGTTTCTTTTCAAGCTGCGGCAATTTTCCGTATTGCAACTCGGCGACTTTTTCCAGTTTGCCTTCGCGTTGCAGACGCACGATTTCGGCGCGGGTCTGATCAATTTCCTCTTTCACATGCGCCGCACCCTGTGCCGCGCCCTTCTCGGCTTTCCAGATTTCTTCGAGATCGGAATATTCCTTTTCCAGCCGCGTGATTTCTTCCTCTATGAGTTGCAGCCGCTTTTGCGAAGCCTCGTCCGTTTCCTTCTTCATCGCTTCGCGCTCGATCTTGAGCTGGATGATGCGGCGGTCGAGTTTGTCCATGGATTCCGGCTTGGAATCAATTTCCATTTTGATGCGCGCGGCGGCTTCGTCGATGAGGTCAATCGCCTTGTCCGGCAGGAAGCGGTCGGTGATGTAGCGGTGCGACAACTCCGCCGCCGCGACTATCGCCGGGTCGGTGATTTCGACACCATGATGCAATTCATATTTTTCCTGCAAGCCGCGCAAAATGGCGATGGTCGCTTCCACACTCGGCTCATCGACCAGCACCTTCTGGAAACGCCGCTCCAGCTCGGCATCCTTCTCGATGTATTTGCGATATTCATCCAGCGTAGTCGCGCCGATGCAATGCAACTCGCCACGCGCCAACGCCGGCTTCAGCATGTTGCCCGCATCCATCGCGCCCTCGGCCTTGCCCGCACCTACCATGGTGTGTATCTCGTCGATGAACACGATGTTGCGGCCTTCGTCCTTCGCCAATTCGTTCAGCACGGATTTCAGACGCTCCTCGAATTCGCCGCGATACTTCGCGCCCGCCAAGAGTGCCGCCATGTCGAGCGACAACACGCGCTTGCCCTTTAGCGATTCCGGCACTTCGTCGTTCACGATGCGCTGCGCCAATCCTTCGACGATGGCGGTCTTGCCAACGCCGGGTTCGCCGATCAGCACCGGATTGTTTTTCGTGCGCCGCTGCAACACTTGAATGGCGCGGCGGATTTCATCGTCGCGGCCAATCACCGGATCGAGCTTGCCTTGGCGCGCGCGCTCGGTCAGATCGAGACAATATTTTTTCAACGCCTCGCGCTGACCTTCGGCTTCCGCGCTTTCCACCGAATCGCCGCCGCGCACAGCATTGATCGCCAGTTCCAGCGGCGCGCGCGCAACGCCATTCTGCTTCAGCAATCGCCCACACTCGCCTTTATCGCCGGTCAACGCCAGCAAAAACATTTCTCCGGCGATGAATTGATCGCCGCGCTTCTGCGCTTCCTTGTCGGTCAGATTCAGTACGTTGTTCAAATCGCGCCCGATCTGCACCTCGCCGCCGTGGCCTTCCACTTTGGGCAGGCGCGTGACGGCCTCAGCCAACGCGCTTTTCAGCGCATTCACATTGCCACCCGCCCGCGCCAACAGCGAACCCGCGCCACTGTCGGCGTCGTTGAGCATCGCCAACAGCAAATGCTGCGGCTCGATGAATTGATTGTCGCCGCCGACGGCAAGACTCTGCGCGTCGGAAAGCGCCTGCTGGAATTTGGTAGTAAGTTTGTCGAAACGCATAGTGACTCCTGAATAAAAGATCAGCTACGGTTGTAGATGGGGCGGAAATATGAAATTTCAACTCCTCCCCTTGAAGGGGAGGGATAAAATATACTGCGCTTTTACCACTTCCCGATACCCATGCCCCCCAACCTCGCCCCCCACATCCACGCCAACGTCACCGCCGCCCTGGAGGAAGACATCGGCACCGGCGACCTCACCGCGCAACTCATCCCCGCGCACACGCAATCTGCCGCCCGCATCATCACCCGTCAAGACATGGTGCTGTGCGGCACGCCCTGGTTTGAAGGCTGCTTCCGCGCGCTGGACGCAAACTGCGAAATCCGCTGGCATCTGCGCGAAGGCGAAACCGCCACCGCTGGACAAACGCTGTGCGAATTGCGCGGCGACGCGCGCGCGTTGCTCACCGCCGAACGTCCCGCGCTGAATTTTTTGCAGATGCTCTCCGCCACCGCCACCGTCACGCGCCGCTACGTGGACGCCATCGCAGGCACGAAAGCGCGCATCATGGACACGCGCAAAACGCTGCCGGGTTTGCGCATGGCGCAGAAATACGCCGTGACAACCGGCGGCGGACACAACCAACGCATCGGCTTGTTCGACGGCATTTTGATCAAAGAAAATCACATCCTCGCCGCAGGCGGCATCCGCGCAGCGCTCGAAGCCGCGCGACAAATCGCACCGGCGAACGTGTCAATACAAATCGAAGTGGAAAATCTGGATGAATTGCGCGAAGCGCTGGATGCGGGCGCAGTGTTAATCCTGCTCGATAATTTCAATCTCGATGACATGCGCGCCGCCGTCACCCTCACCGCCAAACGCGCCGAACTCGAAGCCTCCGGCGGCGTCAATCTGCAAACCGTGCGCGCGATTGCCGAGACCGGCGTGGATCGGATTTCGATAGGCGCGCTGACGAAGGATGTGATGGCGATTGATTTGTCGATGCGGTTTGCGGATTGATGAATCCCGCAGATTGGGATTCGCTTTGCTTCATCCCGGCCTGCGAGGTTGAAAAAATTGATGCTGACCCTTTCGACTCTTTCCGCGCGTCAACATATATGACATAACTCCAATTAAATTGCTTGCGTGGGATCGTCCTGCTCAACCGGCTTGCTTGCTGCGTCCTTATCAGATTCTTTCCGCTCCCGGATGATGTCATTACATAAATCGATGCACTCGTCGCAGATCAAGTTGAAAGCGCCGTTATCATCAGCGAATAGATATTTCACCTGATACCGGCTCCTTCCGCAGAATGCGCAAAACAATATTCCAGAATGATTCTGATGGCTCGCTTCAATCGTGCTGTCACCCTGCAATTTTTTACCGACAAGATCGTTGCACGCCTTGACGCATTCATTGCAAATATATACGCCTGATTCTGAAATCAGGGAATCAACATCATGTTGGCTCTTGCCGCAAAATGAGCAAGATAGAGTCTTTTCATGAGTAGTCACAACTTTCATCCTTATTTCATATTCCCAAACGCACACTGGCTACACTTGAATCCCCGCCCATACTGCCCGCTATGTCGATTGATGCACTGCTGACAAACACGGTAGCCGCACTTGTCGCAAACGTACCAGCGAAAATTGGCAGGGAACTGCGCTCTGCAACATTGGCATGGAATATTCATGCGATCTCCCGAGGTGTTCTTTTCTCAGCCGCTTTGCGGTACCAATAGGCTGCATCCCTGTAACTTTGTGGAACGCCCCTGCCGCGCTCGTACATCATTCCCAAATTGAATTGCGCTTCAAAATCTCCCTGTTCGGCTGACTTGCGAAACCACAAAACGGCCTCCTCGTCATCCTGCGCCACGCCTTCACCCTCGGCATACATGCAACCCAGGCAAAACTGCGCCTCCGCCATCCCCTGCATCGCAGCCTTGCGGAACCAAATAGCGGCACCTTCATAGCTTTGCGCGGCGTCATCCCCCTCGTAATACCGCGCGCCCAGCCAGAACTGCGCCTCGGGGTCTCCATGCTTGGCCGCCTTTCGGCATTGAACAAGCTCTCTTTCAGCCCCCTGCAAATCGAACTTCGCCATTTTTACCTTCACCAATGCATTCCGATATACAGAACGACGCACACAACAGCGAAGCCAACGACCCACGCTTTGTTTCTCGAAAGCTCCGATTGCTGTTGCAGCGAAGCAGGTTTTTTCACCGAAAATTCATCGGCAATTTTTCTCCACTCCTCATCAAGCGAAGGCCACGGCGCGTATTCCATTCGCTCGATCTCGGCGATGGTATTGCGTAATCGTTTTATTTCTTTTTTCCGTGTTTCCTTCTGCGCGTCGAGATTATCCAAATGCTTTCCATCCTGCCTTGAAGCCAACCCCGCCGCCTGCTTCGCCTTTACGCCATCAATCTGCCGCTGAATGTGGTCGGCATCTTGTTTGATTTTGGCGATTTCACTTTCCAGCGACGCGATGTCTGCCTGCTTTTTCTTGTCAAAATTTTCCTGCTCAACCATGCGCACGGCATTTTTTGCATTGAACGCTTTATCCAGGCGCGTTTTCAAATCCTGCATTTCCCTGCCTGCCCGTTCGTACAACGCAAGCCTGCCTGCGACTTCAGCATCGCCGGGATTAAGCTGCATGGCGGATTGAAGTTTGGATGTTCTATCGACGACAAACGGAGAATAAATTTCTTCCAGCAAGTGTCGTAGCCCGCCCAGAACATTGACGGGCAACCTGTCGATGTTTTCCGGCGTGACCCACAGCAACAACTCGGTTGCCTTGCCGGTTTTTTCCGGATCGTCGGCGTAGGTTTCAATGTAGTTTCGCCGCAGACGGGCTTCTGTAAATTTTTCCTTCGCAAAAACCGTGAGCCACCAGGGGCTGGTGACAATCGCCGTCACCAGACCGGCGCTGAGTGCGATGATGGGGTTGTTGTACACGGCAGCGCCAAAAAGCATCGGCGCTTTCCTGCCGATTGCGCCACCAATATCGCCCCCGCTTTCAGACTGGCGAAGCTGAGCCTCAATCCGAATCATCTCGGCGAAACAACGATTGTTGGGAGCTATTTTCATGAGCAGCTTATTGAAGTCGCGATGAAGCCCTGCCGCAACATGCCGCATAGCCTTTTCCTGATCCGCAGGGGCACGGCAGGGTCGCGCGGTTTACTTCGGTGTTGATGACGGGAGCGGATGAGGAGCCATTTCCGGAGCGTGCCAAATAGTAAAGAAAAAACACCGTTGCCACGGTGACACAAAGACCAAGCGCAGGATCTGAAGACCAAGCGGCCACGTTGATGAGGAATGCAACCATCGCCAGCGCAAGCACGACCATGACCGCCAGTTTGGCCAGCAGGAATGCGCCGAAGGCGATGGC
>JAITML010000045.1 GCA_031277395.1 Methylobacillus sp.
CCCCCCCCCCCCCCCCCCCCCCAGCGTAGGGCCGACTGATCTAAAAAGGCAATATTTAGTGGTGTTCATGGTATATATCCCTGTTTAATTATGCGGATATATTACAAGTTAATTAGCCAATTTGTACATCGCACATTAGGAATCAGTCTATGCCCTTTATCGGGTGAATGGGTGGAAGCGGTGCCTCACGATTTGGCTGTCCGACTGGCAGCAAGGGGGGTTGTAGTTATAGGTTGGAGGTCGTTATTTCCCTGTGGAAGAGGGGATGACAAAGGAAAGGTTTTATCAAATCCAGTAACTCGCGACCAGCCCGGCGAAGATCGCTGCGCCCAGCCAATTATTGTGCAAAAAGGCCTTGAAGCAGGCGCTTCTTTCACGGTGGCGGATCAGCGTGTAGTGGTAGCACGCGATAGCCGCCGCGACTGCGAGTCCGGTGAACCACGGCCAGGCAAGGCGAAGCTGCCAGCCAACACCGCCCAGAATCGCGAGCATGCACACATAGCAAGCCATGATCGCCGCCACGTCGTAGCGTCCAAACAACCGCGCGGTGGAGCGGATGCCGATTTTGATGTCATCGTCACGATCGACTATTGCGTATTCGGTGTCGTAGGCGAGCGACCAGAAGATATTGGCAACCAGCATCGCCCATGCGAGCGGCGGTACTTCGCCGGTCTGCGCCGCGAACGCCATCGGGATGCCGAAGCCGAAGGCGATGCCGAGATAAGCCTGCGGGATGGAAACAAAGCGTTTGGTGAAGGGGTAGCTGAGCGCGAGAAAGAGCGCCGCGACTGACAGCAAAATCGTCAATTTGTTGAGCAGCACCACTAGGCCGAATGCCGCAGAACTCAGCACGGCTGCGAGAGCAAATGCTTCCTTGCTGCTCACCTCGCCGGTCGCGAGCGGGCGTTGCCGCGTGCGTTCCACATGCGCGTCGAAATTGCGGTCGGCGTAGTCATTCATCACGCATCCGGCGGAGCGCATGAGCACGGTGCCGAGTATGAAAATCCAGACTATCCATCCGTTCGGATGGCCGTTGCCGGAAATCCACAGCGCCCACAGCGTAGGCCACAGCAGCAGCAGAATGCCGATGGGTTTGTCGAGCCGCATGAGCCGTTCATACGCATCAAGCCGCGCCTGCCATTTTTTCATCGCCGCAATACTCCCGGCAAAAATACTTCCGTGACCAATATCGGCGTATTCCGCATGGTAAACACCGAGCGCCGCGCCCACAAACAGGGCGGCTTCTCCAGTGAAAACTCGACCGCGCGCGCGTAAAGTTCATGGTGCGGCAGCAACTTGCGAAACGCGAGCGGCGCGCGCGCCACATTCGGATTAGCGAACAATACCGAGCCGAGCGACTTGTTCCCCAGCCCGCCAAGATTGTGCCACGCGCCTTTGAGACTGCGGCGCGGCAACACGCTGTGCGCGAATACCGCCTGTGTGCCGTCACACACCAGCGCCACTTCACGCAGCAAGGCGCGCTCGTGCGATCGCAGTTTCAACAGCAACGCTTCATCCGGCAAAGGCTGCGCCCAACGCTGCCGCACACGCTCGACGGAAAAGCGATTGCAACTCTCCTTCAAACGCTGCGTGAGCGATCCGCGCTCCACCAGCCAATGACGATACGCGCCGCTGCCGAAAGGCTTGGGCAACCAGCAATTGCGGATGGGGAATGGGCTGGGATGGAGTTTCATTGCGGCTGGTTATACCATAGCGCCGTCAGCCGGTTTCATGCCTCCGCAGCCTTGGCCAGCAATTCCAAGCCGCGTGCCTCGCGTCCGGCACCGCGCGTAACGCGTACTGCGAAGCGTGTTTCAGCATCAAACTCGGCCAGCATAAGCGTTGTCATTTCATCGATCAATCGATTCAAAGGCGTGCCGCGACTCTTGGCCAGCGCCTTGAGACGACGGTGTTTCTCATCGGAAAGTCGAACGGTCAGGGCAGACATGTCATTTCTCCTGTAACTGATCTTCGGGCGTCAATATTCTGAGTTGGGGGAAACGCAACTCCATAGCGCGCAAATCGCGCAGATTCCTCGTTACGATGGCATCGGCGGCTCCCGCAATAGCCAACTCTACCAAATGGTTATCCGCCTCATCGCGCAAGTTTGGCCGCCATGTGTAATACACACGCACCCACTCGCACCGCGCAAGAAAAATATCCAGAAGTTCGGAGCGTTCCTGCGCGTTCAGGCGACAGCCCTGAAACAGCGCATCCCTCCCCAAAACATCCTCATACTCGGCCAGCAAAGCCGCTCCCATCAAGGGAACATGCAGTCCGCGCAGGCATGTTTCAACAACCGCCCGAGACGCGCCAATGCCCATACAAGCACCGACGAAAACATTGGTATCCACAAGGATGCGCATGAGGAATGGTAGCAGAATTGACACCAAAATAACAAGATTCAGCACCGAAGTTTGTTGCTGCAGCAAATTATATCGAAATTACAAAATTTATTTTTTATTGATAAATTCCCTAACTTCCATATAATCCCTCTCATGAACCCGATCAACAATCCTTTCGCCCCCGGCGCGGGTGCGCCTCCGCCGGAGTTGGCGGGGCGTGCGACCATACGCGAGCAGGTGCGCGTTGCCACGGAACGCGCGCGGCTTGGGCGTCCGGCCAAAAGCGTGATGCTGATCGGGCTGCGCGGCACGGGCAAAACGGTATTGCTGGATCAGATGCGGCGCGACGCCGAGCAAGCGGGGATGCGGGTCATCCGCATCGAAGCGCCCGAAAAACGATCTCTGCCTGCGGTGCTGGCGCCGGAATTGCGGCTGGCGTTGCTCAATCTTTCCCGCACCGAGGCGGCGAAAAGTTTTGCTGTGCGCGGTCTGCGCGCGCTTGCAGGGTTTGTCAAAACGCTGAAAGTGACTTACTCCGATATTGAAGTCGGGCTGGATTTCGAGGCCGAACCCGGCCTGGCCGACAATGGTGATTTGGAAGTTGATCTGACGACTTTGCTCGCACAGGCCGGGCTGGCCGCTCAAGCTGCCGGTACGGCGCTGATTCTGTTCATGGACGAGCTGCAATATGTGCCCGAAGCGCAGCTCGCCGCGCTGGTTACCGCGCTGCATCGTTGCGCGCAGGATACGCTCCCCGTCATGCTGGTTGGCGCCGGTTTGCCGCAACTGCGCGGACGCATGGGTAAGGCCAAATCCTATGCCGAGCGTTTGTTCGACTTTCCCGAAATCGGCCCGCTCGCGACGCCCGATGCGCGACGCGCAATTGAAGCGCCCTGCTTGCAGGAAAATGTTCTCATTGAAGCTGCGGCCGTCAAACGCATTCTCGATCAAACCCAAGGCTATCCGTATTTTTTGCAGGAATGGGGCAAACAGGCTTGGGACGTGGCGTCCAACAACCGCATCACGCTGGCCGATGTGGAAGCCGCCTCCAAACTGGCCGTCGCCGCGCTCGATGAAAGTTTTTTCCGCATCCGCTTTGAACGTCTCACGCTGATCGAGAAAGACTATCTGTATGCCATGGCGCAACTCGGCCCCGGCCCGCACCGCTCCGGCGCCATCGCCGACCACCTGAAGCGCGGCGTCCAATCGCTGGCTCCCACCCGCGCATCTTTGATCAACAAAGGCATGGTCTGGAGCCCCACGCACGGCGAAACCGCGTTTACAGTGCCGCTATTTGATGAGTTCATGAAGCGGATCATGGCAGGCGATGCCACAAATTAATCGGTAAGCTGCCATGCGAAAACGCATCCTCATCGCCATGCTCGTTATCTTCACGATTTCATTCGTGCTGCCGGAATGGCCGCGCGTGCCTGTTACCGGAGCCTCGGCAAGGGACTGGAACGCCGCTTCATTCTGGTACGAGCCGTGGGGCGCATCGGGCGTTCACAAAGGCATAGACATCTTTGCCGCGAAAGGCGCTGCGGTAGTTGCGCCGACCTATGGCGTGGTGATATTTCGCGGCGAGGTTGCGCTTGGCGGGCGGGTTGTCGCGGTATTGAGCCCCAAATGGCGCATTCATTACTTTGCGCATCTGGGCAGCGCAGCGGTCTATCCAGGTTATCCGGTTTGGAATGGCCGCATCCTCGGCACCGTGGGCGATAGCGGAAATGCCAAAGGCAAACCGCCTCACTTGCACTATTCCATCGTGACATTGGTACCGTACCCCTGGCGCGTCGATGCCACGACGCAGGGATGGAAAAAGATGTTTTATCTCGATCCGTCCGAAGTGCTGGGAAAGTCCGGGGGCTAAACCTTCACATATTCCTCCGCCCGCCGCATCCAGCGCTTGAGATGCGCTTCTGCGACCTGCGGATGATCGCGCAGCAGAATCGCGGCGGTATTGCGCGCGGCTTCCAGCAAGTCGGCGTCGCGTTCGAGGTCCGCGATTTTGAGTAGCGGTACGCCGCTTTGGCGGATGCCAAGAAATTCGCCGGGGCCGCGCAGGTTAAGGTCGGCGCGCGCGATCTCAAAACCATCGGTGTTTTCGTAGATGATTTTGAGGCGTTCGCGGGCGGCTTGCGACAGCGGCGAGGCATACAAGAGTATGCACACACTTTGCGCGGAGCCGCGACCGACACGGCCGCGCAACTGGTGTAGTTGCGAGAGACCCATGCGTTCCGCGTGTTCGATGACCATGAGGCTTGCGTTGGGCACGTCCACGCCGACTTCAATCACGGTAGTCGCCACGAGCAATTGCACTTCGTTGGCGGAAAATGCCTGCATTACCATCTGTTTCTCCGCCGGTTTCATGCGGCCATGCACGAGGCCGATGCGGAGATCGGGCAGCGCCGCCGTGAGTTGCTCACAAGTTTCCAGCGCGGTTTTCAACTGTAGCGCCTCGGATTCCTCGATAAGCGGGCAGACCCAATAGGCTTGCCGCCCGCGACTGCACGCGTCGCGCACGCGCGCAAGCACTTCCTCGCGGCGTTCTTCAGAAACGATTTTGGTGGTGACAGGCGTTCTTCCGGGCGGCAATTCATCGATCACGGATACATCCAGATCGGCGTAATAACTCATCGCGAGCGTGCGCGGAATCGGCGTGGCGCTCATCATCAACTGGTGCGGCTGTTCACCTTTGCGACGCAGCGCGAGGCGTTGATGCACGCCGAAACGATGCTGCTCATCGATAACCGCGAGACCGAGTTTGGCAAATTGCACCTGCTCCTGAAACAGCGCGTGCGTGCCCACCACCAGCGGCGCTTCGCCACTCGCAACCTGCTCCAGCATTGCATTGCGCACGCTTTTGCTTTGCGCGCCGGAGAGCCAGGCGATATTCAAACCCAGCGGCGCGAGCCAATCCGTCATTTTTTTGTAGTGCTGTTCCGCGAGGATTTCCGTGGGTGCCATGATGGCGGCCTGCCAGCCGTTTTCAATTGCCTGCAAGGCCGCGAGCGCGGCGACTATGGTTTTTCCGCTGCCGACATCACCTTGCAGCAAGCGTTGCATTGGATACGGCTGGCTCATGTCACGGCTGATTTCGCGCCATGTTTTTTGTTGCGCGGCAGTCAGCCTGAAGGGCAGACGTTCCAGCAGCACATGGGTCAGCGTTTTTTTATCGGCGAGCGCAGGCGCACCCTGTGAGCGACGGCGCGCATGATGACGGCGCATGGAAAGTTGCTGCGCGAGCAATTCGTCAAAAGCCAAACGCCGCCACGCCGCATGCGCATGTGTTTGCAAACTTTCGAGACTGGCATCGGGCGGCGGGCGATGCAGGAACAACAAGCTTTCAGCGAAGCCGGGGAGCTGCAATTGTTCCAGCATTTCCGGCGGCAAGGTTTCGCGCATGTCGCCGTGTTGCAGCGCGCTATCGACCAGCTTGCGCAGATTGGGCTGGGTCAGCCCGGCAGTCGTGGGATAGACCGGCGTCAGCGCCTCGTTGAGCGGCGCGTTGTCACGCACGGGGCGGCATTGTGGATGCACGATTTCCATGCCGAAAAATCCCGGACGCGGCTCGCCATAAGCGCGGATGTGCGTGCCCGGCTTGAGCGCGGCGACCTGACTCGGATAAAAATGCAGAAAGCGCAAATGCAGCAAATCGCCACTTGCATCCTGCAACTGGCAAATGAGCGCCTTGCGCGGGCGGTATTGGGTTTCGGCGTGGATGATTTCGCCTTCGACTTGCGCCGCTTCGCCGGTGCGCAGATCGCGGATTGGCGTGATGCGCGTTTCATCAACATAGCGCAGCGGCAAATGCAGCAGCAAATCATCCGGTTCGGCGATACCGAGCTTCGCCAGTTTGTCCTGCAGCGCCTTGCTGACGCCCTTGATCGCCGCGAAACCGGACACAGTGCTATTTAGCCGCCCAACACCATCACGGCATCGGCTTCGACCAATGCGCCGCGCGGCAGTGAAGCGACGCCGACGGCAGCGCGCGCTGGATAAGGCTCCTTGAAGTATTCGGCCATGATGCTGTTGACCAGCGCGAAGTGGCCAAGGTCGGTGAGAAAAATATTGAGCTTGACGATATCCGCGAGTGAACCGCCCGCAGCCTGCGTCACGGCGGAGAGATTGTCGAACACGCGGCGCGTTTGCGCCTCCATGCCTTCGACCAGTTGCGCGGTTGCGGGGTCCAGGCCGATCTGCCCGGAAAGATACACGGTATCGCCGACCCTGACGGCTTGCGAATAGGTGCCGATGGCCTTGGGCGCGCCTTCGGTGCTGATGACTTGTCTTGCCATTGCCTGTTCCTTGTTGAATGAATTATGAATTTGCCGCGCCCTTGACGCGGTTGATGCGCACGACTTCGGGCAATTTGCGCAAACCGCGCATCAAGCGTGCGAGGTGTTCGCGGTCTTTCACCTGCACGGTGAAATTCATGTGGGTGTAGGCGCTGTCGTCACCTTCTTCCATGCTCACGTTGTCGATGTTGGAGCCGACGCCCGCGATGCCTGCCGCGATCTTGGCCAGTACGCCCGGCTGGTTGGCGACGGCAAGGCGCATATTGGCCTTGAACAAGCGATGCGGATCCGGATCCCACTCCACATCCAGCCATTTATCCGGGTCCTTGCGGAATTTGCGGATCGCGGAGCAATCGCGCGTATGCACCACCACGCCCTTGCCTTTGTTGATAAAGCCGAGGATGGGATCACCCGGAATCGGACGGCAGCATTGCGCGAACTGGATCGCCATGCCTTCGCTGCCGCGTATGGTAATGCTGCCCAGTTGCTTCACCGGCTTTTCGCCGGACGGTTCGGCCATCGTCAGCAATTGCCGCGCGACCATCACATTGAGACGCTGGCCGAGGCCGATGTCGGTAAGAATTTCCTGTTTGTCCTGCACGCCGTAATCGCGCACAAGTTTTTTCCATTGCTCCTCGCTGATATCGTCGGGATTGGCTTGCAGCACGCGCAACGCCTGATTGAGCATGCGCTCGCCCAGCATCGCCGATTCGCTGGATTTCATGGTCTTGAGAAAATGGCGGATATGCGCGCGCGCCTTGCCGGTCGCGACATAATTGAGCCAGGCCGGATTGGGTTTGGCTTGCGTGGCGGTAATGATTTCCACGTGATCGCCGTTGTGCAGCTCGGTGCTGAGCGGCGCCAACTCGTGATTGATCTTGACCGCGACGCAACAATTGCCGACATCGGTGTGCACCGCATAGGCGAAATCCACTGCGGTCGCGCCGCTCGGCAACGCCATGATCTGGCCTTTGGGCGTGAACACATAGACTTCGTCCGGGAACAGATCGAATTTGAAGTGTTCCAGAAATTCGACCGAATCCGTGCTTTCGGACTGGATTTCCAGCAGTCGCTGCAACCATTGGTGCGTTTGCTTTTGCAGTGCGGAAAGATCGGCATCGGTATTTTTGTAAAGCCAGTGCGCGGCCACGCCTGCTTCGGCGATGTTGTGCATTTCGCGGCTGCGTATCTGCACCTCGATCGGTGTGCCAAACGGGCCGAACAGCGTGGTGTGCAATGACTGATAGCCATTGGCTTTGGGAATCGCAATGTAATCCTTGAACTTGCCGGGAATCGGCTTGTACAAGCCGTGCAGCGCGCCCAGCGTGAGGTAGCAGGTGGCGGTGTCTTTGACAATGATGCGGAAGCCGTAGATGTCGAATATCTCGGAAAACGTGCCGGTTTTTTCAACCATTTTCCGGTAAATGCTGAACAGATGTTTTTCGCGTCCGGTCACTTCGGCTTCAATGCGCAGATCGCTGAGACGCTGCTTGATCGCCTCCAGGATTTTGCCGACCACTTCCTTGCGGTTGCCGCGCACCGCCTTGATGGATTTGGTCAACACTGCGAAACGCAACGGGTAAAGATGCTTGAAGCTGAGGTCTTCCAGCTCCTGATAAATTTCGTTGAGTCCCAGACGATTCGCGATGGGCGCGTAGATTTCCATTGTTTCGCGCGCGATGCGGCGGCGTTTTTCCGAGGCCATGCTGTCCAGCGTGCGCATGTTGTGCAAACGATCCGCGAGCTTGACCAATATCACGCGCACATCCTGCGACATCGCGAGCAGCATCTTGCGGAAATTTTCCGCCTGCTCATGCGTTGCGGTCTGGAATTCAATCTTGTCCAGCTTGGAAACGCCATCCACAAGATCGGCCACCGTCGCGCCGAATTTTTCGGTCAGTTCCTGCTTGCCGAATTCGGTATCCTCCATCACGTCATGCAACAGCGCCGCCATAATGGTAAGCGCGTCGAGATGCAGCTCTGCGAGGATGCAGGCGACGGTGACAGGATGGGAAATATAGGGATCGCCGCTCATGCGCATCTGCCCGGTATGGGCAATATCGCTGAAGCGGTAAGCCGCCATCACTTGCGCGATGTCTTTCGGCTTGAGATAGGTTTTGAGCAGTTGCGAGAGACGGGAACCTTCGCCGTCTGCAGGCAGCAGAGGTGGCGCGGGTGGCGGTTTTACGGCGCGCGCGCGACCTCCCATCGCATGATCCTTACGCCTGCCTGCGGTTAAGGACTTCCAGCCCCACTTTGCCGGCGGCGATTTCACGCAGCGCCATGACGGTGGGCTTGTCCCTGCCGGGTTGGGAAACCATGGGCTCGGAACCGTTGGCGATCTGGCGCGCGCGATAAGCCGCAGCCAAGGTCAGATGAAAACGGTTCGGTATTTTTTCCAGACAGTCGTCAACGGTGATGCGAGCCATGTGAGTAATCCTTCAAGCGATAAATTTCCGGAGCAATTCCTGATGCTGGCGCCGTTGTTTTTCGCCACGCAAACGTTGCGCGCGCATGATGGCCAGCAGGTCGTGAATTGCCGTTTCGAAACGGTCATTGATTATAACATAATCAAACTCGCCTACATGGCTGATCTCCTCGCGCGCGGCGGCCACGCGACGCGCAATCACGGCCTCGGAATCCTGCGCGCGCATGTGCAAGCGGCGTTCCAGCTCCTCGATGGAAGGCGGCAAAATGAACACGCCGATCGCGCCGGGATACAGGCCGCGCACCTGCGCTGCGCCCTGCCAGTCGATTTCCAGAATAAGGTCACGCCCGCTCGCCAATATGGAACGCACCTGCGAATGCGAAGTGCCGTAACGCGCGCCATGCACTTCGGCGCTTTCAAGAAAATCACCGTCTTCCAGCATCCTGAGAAACCGGTCTTCGTCGACAAAGTGATAGTGCACTCCGTCCTCCTCGCCCGGCCGCATCGCGCGCGTGGTGTAGGAAATCGACAAACTCACCGTCGCATCCGCCTCCAGCGCCGCGCGCACCAGGCTGGTTTTGCCTGCGCCGGAAGGCGCGGTTACGATAAAAAGATTGCCTGCCATGACAATTACTCCCGATTTGGGTTTATTCCAGATTTTGAATCTGCTCGCGCATTTGCTCGATAAGCACTTTGAGTTCCATCGCCACCTGGGATGTTTCAACGGATACGGATTTTGAACCCAGGGTATTGGCCTCGCGATTCAATTCCTGCATGAGAAAATCCAGCCGCTTGCCCACCGCGCCGCCCGCATCAAGCACACGCCTGACTTCCTGCATATGCGTTGTGAGCCGGCCCAGTTCCTCATCCACGTCGATCTTCTGCGCGAACAGCGCCACTTCCTGCAACACGCGATCGTCATCCACGGCCTGCATCGCCTCATGCAGCCGCTGCGTGAGCTTGCACTGATGCGCGTGCATCAATTCCGGCAACAGCGGACGCACCTTGGCGACTTCGATTTCCATGAGCGCCACATGTTCCAGAATCAGCGCCTTGAGCTTGTCACCTTCGCGCGCGCGCGACGCGACCAGATCCTGCAAGCATTGCTGCAATGCCTCCAGCACTTGAGCGGACAAGGTCTCACTCGAAACCTGATCAACGATCAGCACACCCGGCCAACGCAAAATATCCGCCACGGAAAGCGGCCGACTTTCGGGAAAATACTCCCGCGCGGAGGCGCTCCACTGCGCCAGCCGCTCCAGCATGCCTTCATGCATCTCGCCGCTCGCCGCCGCGCCCGGTTGCGCCATCAATATCGCGCGGCACTCCACCTTGCCGCGACCGAGCTTGGCCGCGATGGTCTCGCGCAACACGGGTTCCATGCTGCGCAACGACTCGTCCAGCCGCATGTGCATTTCAAGATAACGCGAATTGACCGCCCGCAAATCAAGCAGCAATATCCCCGCTACGGTTTCGCGCTCCAACGCGGCAAATCCGGTCATGCTGGTAATCATGGAAATATCCCGATAAAACTGACCCTCCATGTTATCAAATCCGTGCGGATCGTCACCAACTTCTATGTTGCAATTCGCAAAACCGGCTGGATGACAGGATGGAATTGAGCGCCTGTGGGTACTTGGCAATCCGGAATGATCCGGATTTTCGACCTGCGTTGCGCAGGACCGGAGCCTTCAAGTGATCAAGGATACCGTATTTCCATCTTGTAGCCGGTGGCAGCAACCCCTCGAGCGAACATGAAATTCACCTCCACATCCGATTTCGCGGCCAGCCCGTTTTTGACCACGGTTCCGGGCGGAAGATATTCCTGCGGTTGCAGCGTGCGGCGCAGGACGGGCGCGCCATACATGTCGGTGAGCGTGACTTCCAGCAGCGGATATGCCTGGGTGAAAGGCGCTTTGTTCGTAATGGTAGCGGTGAGCTGGATGACATCGTCGTGATCCGGCAACGGCTGCAAGTCGGAATCCTCGATGCGCAATGCCTCTTCGTCTCGCGGAAATTCCACCGTGCAACCAATCAGAGCGCAAGCCTGTTCCAGCAAAGGTTTGGTGCGGGGCAGCGAGCTTGCGATCTGCGTACGCATGAGGAATATCGTCTGACCGAGCAACATCAGCAGCGCCAACACGCACACCGTTACCCACAGCCATGGCCGTGCTTTTTTCGATGGCGGTAGCGCATCATGGTCATCCGGCGCGGCCGGAACGGTGGCATTTGACGACGGAACGGCATCGTAGCGAGCCGTTTCAATATAAGGCAGCGGCGCGGTGATGACAATTTCCGAGTCGGATTCGGGCGTCGGTTCCGGTGCTGGCACGAGTGGTGGCTTTGGCGCAGGTGGCGGTTCATGCTTAGGCACCGGCGCAGGCGCGGGTTTCAGTTCCGGCTTTGCCATTGGTTTGGATTCCGGCTTCGCCATCGGCTTGGGTTCCGGTTTCGGTACGGGTGCCGGTTCCGGCTTTGTTATTGGCGCGGATATTGGC
The DNA here is from genome assembly GCA_031277395.1 of Methylobacillus sp. Lineage (GTDB taxonomy): Bacteria > Pseudomonadota > Gammaproteobacteria > Burkholderiales > Methylophilaceae > MM2. The sequence continues at coordinate 11,570 of JAITML010000045.1, forward strand.
TTTGACTCGGGCTTGGACTCTGGCTTCAACTCGGGCTTCGACGCTGGTGTGGGCACCGGCGGTTTTGGCGGTATCGGCCTGGGTTCCGGTTTGGACACGAGTTTTGGTTTGGATTGCAGCGAAAGTTCCAGTTTTGGCCACGGCTCCAGATTGGGAGCGTGATCAGGTTTGGTTTCCGGCTCCAATTCCAGCCGGATTTCTTCTGTCTTTGACTCCGGCGGCAGCGATTCCAGCTTGATTTCCGGCCAGGGCGCGAGCGGCTGCGGCTCGGGTTTCGGCGGAGCTTCCAGTTCCAGCAGTTTCTCTTCCGGCTTGGGCTCCGGTTTGATTTCCGCTTGCGGTATTGTCGGCTCCGGTACGGGCGGTGACCCTGGTTCAGGTTCCGGGCTTGGTTTCGAGACCGGCTCCGGGATCGGTTCCGCAACGGGCTCCAATTCCAGCTTGATTTCCGGTTGCGGCGGCAAGATGTCCTGCGCGGGCGGCGGTAATTCCATTTCCGGCACCGGCTCTGACACAGGATGCGACCATGTTTCAGGCTCCGGCTCGAGTTCCGGTTTCGGTTCTGGCGGCAATTCAGCCACGGGTTCCGGCGGTGTCGGCGCGAACACGGGCAGCGGTGGTATTTCCGGTTGCGGCGGCGGAATGTCCTGCGCGGGCGGCGGCAAATCTATCAGCTTAGGCGTGTATTCGAAAGAAGGCTGAGGTAACGGAGTGGCGGCAGGATCCCAAACTTCGCTCGGCGTTTCGGGAATTTCCGGTTCGTCCGCATGGGTGATCAGCGCGTCATTCGGCAGCTCGACTTCGCGGTGCGGTTTGCGTTGGAAACTGAGCGATTTAAGCCCGTTGAAAACTTCGCCGCATTTGCTGCATCGCACATCGCCGTGACTGATGGAGAGTTGTTCGGTAGTGATGCGGAATGCGGTGCCGCACGCAGGGCAGAAGGTGAGCAAATTCATTGTTTTTTGCGCCCTGTGAGCAGCACCCAGCCATCCAGCGATTGCGGCGGATACATTTCGAACCACTCTTCGTAAATGCCGGAAATTTCTTCGGCTTGTTCGCGCAGTATGCCGGAAAGCGCGATGCGGCCACCGGTTTTGCAATGCGCGGCCAGCAGCGGCGCGAGCATCCTGAGCGGATTCGAGAGAATGTTGGCCACGACCACATCCGTCGCCGCACGCGGCATTTCATCCGGCAGAAAAAAGCGCGCGTCGGCTTTATTGTTTTTCGCGTTGGCCTGGCTCGCGGTGATGGCTTGCGGATCAATATCAACACCGACCACAGTGCCCGCGCCCAGCAATTTGGCGGCGATGGCGAGTATGCCTGAGCCGCAGCCGTAATCCAGCACGCTTTCACCCGCACGCAGATGATCCGCGAGCCAGGCGAGGCAAAGATGCGTGGTGGGATGACTGCCGGTACCGAAGGCGAGGCCGGGATCAAGCACGATATTGAGCGCGCTTGGTTCGGGCGCGCGATGCCAGGACGGCACGATCCACAAATCATCGCGGATGCGAATCGGCTCGAACTGCGCTTGCGTGGCGCGCACCCAATCCTGCTCGGCGACGGTTTGCACGGTGTAGCCGAGATTGCGCAGTCCGGTATTTTCGGTGAGTGTGGTCATGATGCGATCAATATTGGTGTCCGCATCAAACAATGCGCTGACCACATTATGATGCCACACACCGGGCGCGGCTCCGCCCGGTTCGCCGAAAATCGGCGTTTCCGCAGCGGTTTCCGCATCGGCATCTTCAATGCTGACCGAAAGCGCGCCCAACCCCATGAGCGCGTCGCTGATTGATTCCGCAACATTTTCCCCCGCCGTGATTTCGAGTGATTGCCACGACATTTTTGATTGCTCGCCAGCCTATTTGCTGACGATGCCGAGTTTGTTTTCCAAATAATGAATGCTGGTGCCGCCCGCATGAAACGCCGCATCATTCATCAGTTCGATATGCAGCGGGATATTGGTTTTGATGCCTTCCACCACCATCTCGGAGAGCGCGATGCGCATGCGGGCAATCGCCTGTTCGCGCGTGTCGCCGTAAGTAATCAGCTTGCCTATCATGGAGTCGTAATTCGGCGGCACCATGTAATTCTGATACGCATGGGTATCGACGCGCACACCGGGGCCGCCGGGCATGTGGAAGCCGGTAATGCGTCCGGGCGAAGGCACGAAATTATGCGGATCCTCCGCGTTGATGCGGCATTCGATGGAGTGGCCGCGCAGATGAATATCCTTTTGCTTGAACGGCATTTTCTCGCCGGATGCGATGCGCAACTGGGCTTGCACGATGTCGATGCCGGTCACTTGCTCCGTCACGGGATGTTCAACCTGCACGCGGGTATTCATCTCGATAAAATAAAATTCGCCGTTTTCGTACAGAAACTCAAACGTGCCCGCGCCGCGATAACCAATCGCGCGACAAGCTTCCGCGCAACGTTCGCCAACCGTGGCGATGCGTTTGCGATCCACACCTGGCGCGGGCGCTTCTTCCAGCACTTTTTGATGGCGGCGTTGCATGGAGCAATCACGCTCGCCGAGATAAACCGCGTTACCGTGTTCGTCGGCAAGCACCTGAATTTCGATGTGACGCGGTTGTTCCAAAAACTTTTCCATGTACACCATGGGATTGCCGAATGCCGCCTGCGCTTCGGCGCTGGTCATTTCAACCGAAGTCAGCAATGCGGCCTCGGTATGCACCACGCGCATCCCGCGTCCGCCGCCGCCGCCCGCGGCTTTGATGATGACCGGATAGCCGATTTTTTTGGCGATCTTGAGAATTTCATCAGGATCATCCGGCAATGCGCCATCGGAACCCGGCACGCACGGCACGCCGGTTTTTTTCATCGCATCCTTGGCGCTCACCTTGTCGCCCATGAGGCGTATGGTTTCGGGGCGCGGGCCGATGAATACGAAGCCGCTGTTTTCAACACGCTCGGCGAAATCAGCATTTTCGGAAAGAAAACCATAGCCGGGATGAATCGCTTCCGCATCGGTTACTTCCGCCGCGCTGATGACGGCGGGGATATGCAAATAACTCTGACCCGAAGGCGCCGGGCCTATGCATACGGATTCATCCGCGAGCTTGACATATTTGGCTTCGCGATCGGCCTCGGAATGCACGGCGACGGTTTTGACACCCAACTCGCGGCAGGCGCGCTGGATGCGGAGGGCGATTTCCCCGCGATTGGCAATCAGGACTTTCTCAAACATGGGAAGTCCTCGGGTTAGCCAATAATGAACAGCGGTTCGCCATATTCGACGGGTTGGCCGTTTTCGACCAGAATGGCCTTGATTGTGCCGCTGTGGTCGGCTTCGATCTCGTTGAGCAATTTCATCGCCTCGATAATGCACAGCGTGTCGCCCGCCGAAACGCTGGAGCCGACATCAACGAACGCCTTGGCATCCGGCGAAGGTGCGCGATAAAACGTGCCCACCATCGGCGACTTGACCACATGTCCCTCAATCGCAGGCGCGGCAGCAGCAGGCGCATCGGCGACTGGCGCGGCAGCGGGCGCTGCGGGCTGCGCGGGCATTTGCATCATCGGCGCCTGCATGTACGGCATGAACTGCGATTGGTTGCCACCCGCCGGGTTGCGGCTGATGCGAACCTTCTCCTCACCCTCGGTCAACTCAAGCTCGGCGATGCCGGATTCTTCGACCAGGTCGATCAGTTTTTTCAGTTTGCGCAGATCCATGATGTGTTAAACCTCGGTTGAACGTAGTGCGTTAAGCGCATATTCCAGCGCAAGCGTGTAACCTTGCGCGCCCAACCCGCTGATGACGCCGACCGCAATATCGGAGAAATAGGAATGGTGACGAAAGGTTTCACGCGCGAACACGTTGGAGAGATGCACTTCGATAAAAGGAATTTTGACCGCCGACAAGGCATCGCGCAATGCGACCGATGTATGCGTAAACGCGGCGGGATTGATCAGAATGAAATCAACTTGATGCTCCGCCAATGACTGCACCTTGCCGACCAGCTCCGCCTCGCTGTTGCTCTGGAACGTCTCAAGACGGATACCTGCCTGTTGCGCCAGATCGGTCAATTGCCGGTTGATGGCCTCCAAAGTCGCCAAGCCATAATGCTCGGGCTCGCGCAGTCCCAGCAAATTAAGGTTGGGGCCATGCAGCACAAGAACGGACTTGCCAACGGTTTTTTCAGTGATTGCCATAGCCGGAAAGAGAAATTGCAGTGGAGGCAAGTTTGCCGCAAATTCGGGGGAGTTGTCCAGCAAATTCGCTGAAGTTTGACGAAATTACAGTAATTACAAGTGCTTATGCAAAAAGGTTTACCGGGGACTAGAGGCTGGTGACTAGGGGCTAGTGTGACAGGCTGGGCTTCACTTTGTTCTATCCAGCCTGCGTCTATCAAGTTTATTCGACAATTCCCCGCACATCCCGCTCCAGTTGCTGGATATCGATACGTCCGAAATAAATGCGCCGCACGCCTTTTTTCGGGTCTATGAGCACGGAATAGGGCAGCGCGCCTTTGTTGTTGCCCAGTCTTTCCGCGAGCACCATGGCTTGAAAATCGCCTGCGAGCAATGGGTAACTGACAGGGTGTGCTTTGCTGTATTCGCTGATTTTCGCGACATCATCGGTGGAAATTCCGAGCACGATGACATTGCGCGCGCGGTATTTTTCCTGAAAATCGGAAAGCTCCGGCATTTCTTCGCGGCAGGGCGGACACCAGGTCGCCCAGAAATTAACCAGCACGATGTTGGCGCGCCATTGGGAAAGCGCCTGCGGCTGGCCGTTTTGATCGGGCAGGGTGGCGGCGTAGAGCGCGTCAACGGCGGTATTATCCGGCGCGAGTTGGCGGTAGATGAAGAAACCCGCCACGCCTAGCGCCAGCGCGGAAATCAGCAGGCGGAGACCGGTGCGCATTCGCCCTCCCAACTGCTGTAAACACGGTTGAGGGTGATAAGGAATTCTTCCGCGTTTTGATAGCCGACCACGCCCGCAGCCTTGATTTCGCGGCCTTGTGCGTCAAAAAAGATGATGCCGGGCGGGCCGTAGAGACCAAAATATTTTTGCAGCACGATGTCGTCGTCGTTGTTTTGCGTGACATCGGCCTGCAGAAGCACCGCGTTTTCCAGCATCTTTTGCACGCGCGGATCGCGGAAGGTGGTTTGCTCGAAGCGCTTGCACTCCACGCACCAGTCCGCGTAAAAATCCAGCATCACAAATTTTCCCTGCGCTTGTTGCAGCGACGATTTCAGTTCGGCCAGATTTTTAATGGTCTTGAAAGGCAGCACGGATTGATGCGTGCCCGCTGCCGTCGGCGCCAGCAAATTTGTCACCACCGGCGCGATCAGCCATGCCGCCATGCCAAGCATGACCACGCCGAAAAAGTTGCGCGCCAACTTCATCCACGGGCCGCTTCTGGGCAAAATCGCGCCCGCCGACGCGCCCAGAATCAGCAACGGCACACCCATGCCGATGGCGAGCGTGAACAGCGCCATGCCGCCCAGCACGACATCGCGCGTCTGGCCGATGTAGAGCAGCGCCCCGGCCAGAGGCGCGGCGACGCAAGGACTCATAATCAGCGCCGACAACACGCCTATCGCAAACACGCCGACGAAACGGCCACCCTTGAGATGATTGCTGGCGCGCGCGAGACGGGTTTCCACTGCGCTCGGCAAACGCAAATCGTAAAAACCGAACATGGAAAATGCGAGCACTACAAAGATCAACGCACCGAAACCAAGCGCCCAGGGGGTTTGCAAAGCGTTACTGATGAGGTGGCCGGAAAATGCCGCCGCAATGCCGATCACGGTGTAGCTCAACGCCATGCCGAGCACATACGCCAGCGCGAGATTAAACGCATGGAGGCGCGTCGGGTGTTGCTGCCCGACAATGATGCCGGAAAGTATGGGATACATCGGATACATGCACGGCGTCAGCGCGAGCAACAGACCGAAGCCGAAGAAACTGGCGACAATCAGCCACCATTTTCCGCCGCGCAACAGTTTGACGACACGGTCTGTTTCGCTGCCGCCGGTCGCGGTTCCATCCGCACCGGGCAACTCAACCGACAGGGTTTTTTCGATCGGCGCGTAACACAATCCGCGTTCGCTGCATCCCTGATAGCTTGCAAGCAGCGTGATTTCCTGCGGTGCGGCGCCTGTGTGTTTCAACAAAATCCTGCCGTCGAAGCTTTCGTGGAACACCAGCATCTCGCCGAAATTCGGATCCTGCTTGATCTCGCCCGGCGGCAGTTCGATAGCGGCAATGACGGAATCATCCGCGCCGTCGAGTTTGAAACTGATGCGTTCACGATACAAGTAATAGCCCGGCGCGATGGTGAAATGCGCGATTATCGTCTGCGCATCGACGGCTTCGACTTGCAGGTGGAACGCCTTGTTCGGCTCAAGGATGCGTGCAGCATCATCGTCCGCAAGCAACCCGGTCTGGGCATGGGCGCATGCGGCCAGAAAACAAAATACCAGAATCAAAAAACGTGACATTTAGCGCGAAGTTTCTTGTGCGATCCATTCCAGATACGCGGGCAAACCGCCCCTGATCGGGAGCTGGATAATTTCGGGTAATTCATAGGGATGGTGCGATTTGATGGTATTTTCCACCTCCGCATATTGCGCATGCGTAGTTTTCACGAGCACCGGAATTTCCTCCGCGTGCTCGATTTTTCCCTGCCAGCGATAGATCGAAGCGCAAGGCGCGAGCACATTCACGCACGCCGCCTGGCCGCGCTCCACCAGCAATTCCGCAAGCCTAAGCGCACTTTCCCGATCCGGCAGATTGCTGATGACAAGAATGGGCTCTGTCTGGTTTTCCATCGTATGCATCTGAATTTCAAGTCTGGTGATTGTACAAGGATGCGCCGTATCGGACATGATAAAATCACCTGATTTCTTCAATTTGATATTTCGCTCCAAGGATAAGCATGTCATTCCGAGTTACCCTCCAACCCAGCGGCCATGAATTTTCGGTGCAAGCCGGAGAAACGGTGTTGAGCGCGGCGCTTGAAGCTGGTTATAACATTCCATACGGTTGCCGCAACGGCGCGTGCGGCGCGTGCAAGGGGGATGTTTTGCAAGGTCGCGTGGAACACGGCGAACATCAGGAAAAGGTGTTGACTAAAGAGGAAGAAGCTTCCGGCAAAGCCTTGTTCTGCTGCGCGCGTCCGCTTTCTGACCTTGCCATCATGTGCCGCGAAGTCACGACCGGCAACGCAATTCGCCCGCGCATCATGCCGTGCCGCGTACAGAAACTGGATCACGTTGCGCACGATGTGATCGTCATGTATCTCAAACTGCCGAGTAACGAACGCCTGCAATTTCTCGCCGGGCAATACATTGAATTTTTGCTCGCCGACGGCAAGCGCCGCGCCTTCTCGATTGCGAATGCGCCACACAATGATGACGTTCTGGAACTGCACTTGCGCCTGATTCCCGGCGGTCAGTTCACGGAATATGTGTTCCGCGAAATGAAGGAAAAAACCATACTGCGCCTTGAAGGTCCCATGGGCAGTTTTTATCTGCGCGAGGAAAGTGAAAAACCCGTCATCTTCGTCGCGGGCGGCACCGGTTTCGCGCCGGTCAAAGGCATTATCGAACACGCGCTGCACCACAAGATGCAACGCAAAATGACGCTGTACCGGGGCGCGCTCGCCCTGCGCGATCTTTATCTGCCCGATCTTCCGGAAAAATGGCAACAGGAAAACGGTGTGGACTACATCCCCGTGCTCTCCGAGCCGCAACCGGAAGATGCGTGGCAAGGCCGCACCGGTTATGTCCACCTTGCTGTGCTGCAAGACCATCCCGATTTAAGCGGCTATCAGGTTTATTGCTGCGGCGCCCCCGCCATGGTCGAAGCTGCCCACCGCGATTTCACCGCTGCCGGTCTGCCTCCCGAAGAATTTTTCTCGGACGCCTTCACCTTCGCACCACCGAGTCCGGCCAAGGCAACGGCCTGATTGGCCGGAGGGAACGGATTTAATTACCGCTCCAGCGCCAGCTCCAAACTTTCCCGGTAGTGCCGGTAAGCTTCTTCCTGATTTCCCATGCGTTCCAGCAGGCGCGCGAGCGCGAGGTGGGTTTCACTGTCGGGCTGCATGCCGAGGCTGGCTTCGAAATAACTTTGCGCCTTGCCCCAGAGTTCGCGCCGATTGCAGAGTTTGCCAAGCGTGAGCAGGAGGCCGGCATCGTCATGGTGACCGCGCAGCCAGGCTTCGGCTTGTTCCAGTTGGCGCACGGTATCGGTATCGCCGCCGCTATCGCCATACATTGCCGCAAGCGATGAATCCCATTGTTTGGTCAGGCTCATCTCGATGGCGCGCGCGGCGGCAACGCTTTCTCCGGCGGCGATGAGCGCATGCACGGCGGTGCGCGTGAGTTGGGTATCGAGACGTTCGCTTTCGGGTATGGTTTGCCAATAGCGCAGCAGTTCTTCGCGATGACCGGCGCGGCGTTCAAGTAGCTGGGCGTGCGCGTGATAACGCAGCTGATGCAGTTGCACAGAACCAATCGCATCGCGTTTTTCCAGTTGGGCGAGCACGGCGAGCACTTGTTCCCAATGGCCGAGTCGTTGCAGCACCTTGAGTTGCAACCGCAGCGCGGGAATGTGGTTGGGCTCGATCTTGTCCAGTTGCTGCAAAGTACGCAACGCGGAAGCGTACATGCGGTCGTCAAGTTGCATTTCGGCCTGCGTGAATAAACGCGAAAGGGCGGCGTGCGGCGCGAGGCGCTCGGTTTCGGCCAGATAGTAGTCGCGCTGCTTGGGCTGGTTGAGCTTGTGCGCGGCACGCGCGGCGACGAGGGCGCTTAAATCCGCGTCATCGCCCAGATTGAGTGCGGTTGAGGCCGCTTTTTCAGCCTTGGCGTAGCGCCCCTCCATGACGGCGCGCAGGCTTTCCAGCAGAGCGTGTTGCGCTTCCTTGCGGCGTTGTTCCCGTTTGTAGGTACGCACGTTTTGCGGCAGGAGCAAGGTGTATTTCACGAGCCGCACCAAAGCGTACAACGCGAAAAATCCGGCGATCAACGAGATGATGAGCAGGCTGACCGAGATGTTGATGCGGTACGGCGGCTGCACGATGAGCACATAGCCTTCGCTGGAACCGGCGACCAGCGCGAGCGTCACCGCCACGGTAAGGATGAACAGCAAACCGATGAGTAACCTCACGGCTGTGCTCGCTCCATCGACTGCTTGTAGTTGGTAATGGCATCCAGACTGGCGGAGACACTGGGAAGCTCAATCGAGATCTGGTCAGACGAAAGTTCTTTCAGCGTCGCGAGCGCCTCGCGACCGGCCGCATCCTGCGTATCGAAATACTCTGTAAGCCAGTTGACCGCCGTGAGCAGAGCGGACCGATACGTGGCTTCGTCGTGCTGAAGCAGCGCAATGCGCGCGGAGAGCAGACGCAGTTTGAAATTTTCGCGCAGAAAATCCGCCTGCTCCGGTTTCAGGAGCGGCAATTCCGGCGCGTCTATGCGCTCGATACGCACCAGATTTTTGATGTCCTGCCAGATTTCCTGCATCAGGCGTTGCCACGGATTGGCGTTAACATCGGGCGGTGGTGCAATTTCGGGAGCGGGTCTGTGCTCGCTCGCGAGTGGCAACTTATCTATTACGCTCGTCAATTTTTCCAGTTCGAGGCTTTTTTCGACCAGATTAATGTCGGGCAAATCCTGCAAACGCTGGATATCCTGCCCGATGACTTTGCGCAATGCGGCCACCTGCGGTTTGGTCAGCGTTTGCAGCCGCGCGTCGGCGGCTTGCAGCGCCAAGAGCGCCGGTTTGATATTTCCCGCAAGTTGCAACTGCTGATTCGCGATAATGACCAAGTGTTCGGCCTCGCCGACCACCCATTCGTCACGGTTGCTCGCGAGTTCGGCGTACATGGTTTGCAGGGTTTCCTGCTGCGCTTTGGAGGTTTCGAGTTGCTGCTCAAGCAGGGTCACGCGCGCGGTCAATTGCGCGGCGGTTTCCTCCGCCTTTTTGGAAAGCACATTGCTTTCGCTGTTGCGCTCGGAGAAACTGCTCAGGCGCTGTGTCAGCGTTTGTTCCAGCTCACGCGATTTTTCGCGCGCGTCCCACCACTGCCAGCCTGCCGTGATTATCGCGAGCACAGCTAAAATGATCGCCGATTGGGCAATCAGGTTGGACGAAGTTTTTTCCGGCAGTTTTTCCGCAACCGGCTTTTCTTCGTTGATTTTCTTTTCTTCGCTCATAAGGCGTCTTTACCCAAGTGGTGTATCAGGCACTGCAACATGGCCGCATCGCCCGGCGCATCGGCCAGGGCGACTCGCAAACCGTTCTCCCGCGCTGCTTCCGCAATGCGCGCATGGTTGACGCAGATCAACACTTTTTTAACCCAGTTTGCCTCATGCGCCAACGCCAGCAGATTGCGCAAGGCCTCGCTGCTGGTGACTACCATCGCATGCAATTGCCCATTTTGCCACAGCTCGGGCAGATTTCCGGCACTCTGTTGCGGATTCACGCGCCGGTAACATTCCGCGAATATCACTTCCGCGCCGCGTGCGCGCAATGTTTCTGCCAGCAATTCGCGCCCGCCGACACCGCGCGCGATGACAACGCGCTGCTGTTTCAGATCCTGAAATTCCGGCAGCGCGAGCATGCTTTCGCTGTCGAACTGCGTTGCGGGCACCAGTATCGACGCGATGCCGTAACGCGTTAACTCCTGCGCCGTCGCGGGGCCGATGGCGGCGAAATTCAGCGTGCGCGGCAACTCGGGGAATTTCATGGCAATGCGCGGCATCGCCTGCTGCACCGCATTCGTGCTGATGAAAATAATCCAGTTGCAGGACGGCAGCATTTCAATCGCACGATCAAACGCCGCAAAATCCTGCAGCGGCGCAATCGTCAGCAAAGGAAACGAAATCGGCGTTCCGCCCGCGTGCGAAATACCTTCGGTCAGCGCCGCCGCTTGATCGACCGGTCGCGTGATTGCGATGCCGCGACCTGCCAGCGGAGCATCAGTCATCATGGTTGAGCGCGGCGAGGATGCGATCCGCACCGCGCGCGATCAGTTTGGCGGCGAGCTCGCGCCCCAACGCGTCGGCATTGTCCGGCGCTCCTTGCACACTGTCCCGCGCCATTTCGCGGCCATCAACACTCGCAACAAAGCCGACCATGCGCAACACATCATTTTCGATTTGCGCGTAAGCGCCGAGCGGCACGGTGCAACTGCCCGCCAGCGCCCGGCTCGTCGCGCGCTCAGCCTCCACGCACCGGGCTGTATCCGCATGGTTAAGCGGGGCGAGCACTGCACGCAAATCATCGCGGTCGGCGCGGATTTCAATGCCGAGCGCGCCTTGTCCCACCGCCGGAATGCTGTTCTCCGGCGCAATCAATTGTGTGATGCGGCTTTCCAGCCCCAGCCGCTTGAGACCTGCGGCAGCGAGAATGATCGCGGCATATTGCCCTTCATCCAGCTTGCGCAAACGGGTTTGCAAATTGCCGCGCAAGGACTCGATTTTGAGATGCGGAAAGCGCGCTTGCAACTGGCTCTGGCGGCGCAAACTGGACGTGCCAACTACGCTGCCTTCGGGCAAATCTTCGAGGCGCTGATAACGCGCGGAAACAAACGCATCGCGCGGATCTTCGCGTTCGCCGGTCGCCGCCAGCGCGAAGCCCTCCGGCAGATTCATGGGCACATCCTTCATCGAATGCACAGCCAAATCCGCGCGCCCATCCGCAAGCGCCTGTTCCAATTCCTTGACGAACAATCCCTTGCCGCCGATGCGCGCAAGCGGCGAATCAAGAATCTGGTCGCCGGTCGTCGTCATGCCGAGAATTTCCACGACTGCGTTCGGATACAACGCCCGCAAACGCGCCTGTATATGCCGCGCCTGCCACATGGCGAGCGCGCTTTCACGCGAAGCGATAACCAGTTTGTGAGGGGAGGAAGCCATGGAAACAGGACGTTATGTCATTGTAAAACGGCGATTTTAACATTGCGCCTTGTGTACGCGTGTTGCGCCATCAGGGAATCTGCATATCAGCATCCCCGCAATCACTTCCGCATCTCATGCACAATATGCTGTTGCCGACGGCTCACCGGCAGGGTTTCGGGCAATTCCTTGAGCAACACCACCCAATGACTCTCGCCTTCCTCGTTGTGTTGACGCTCGAAACCGCGGATGGAGGTTTGCGCGACGAGGCAGTTGCGATGTAGGCGCACGAATAAATCCGGAAATTCCTTTTCAATGTTCACGAGCGAATCTTCGATGAGATATTCGCGTTCACTGGTGCGCACGGTGAGGTATTTGAGTTCTGCGCGCAGATAGATTACGTCCTGCACGGGAACAAGCAGGATGCGGCCGCGTTCGCTGACGCTGAAGTGGGTGCGCTGCGGCTGCAATTCCTTGAGGACGCCAAGCTGCGCGGGCAACAACGCGCGGGCTTTTTTAAGCGCGTTGGCGAGACGTTCGCGGCGTATGGGTTTGAGCAGATAATCGACCGCGTTCATATCGAAGGCCTGCATGGCGTACTCGTCGTAGGCGGTGGTGAAAATGATGGCGGGCGGTTGCGGCAGATTGAACGAATGTTTGGCGGCTTCAAGGCCATCCATCACGGGCATGCGGATATCGAGCAGCAGCACATCGGGGCAGGTTTCGGCGGCTTTGATAAGCGCATCCTTGCCATTGGCGGCTTCCGCGACAATTTTTGTTTCGGGAATTTCAGCCAGAATTTCACGCAGCCGGTTACGCGCCGGCGCTTCGTCGTCAACAATGAGAATTTTGAGTATGGCACTGGTAGTCATGGCTTGGTCCGATAAGGAATGTCGATACGTACCTGATATTGGCCGTCCGCGATGCGAAACCGGAGCTGGCCTTCGGCGTCAAAATGCAGCGCGAGCCGTTCGCGAATATTGTTGATCGCCATTTTGTTGCCGCTCTGATGCTGGCTGGCGCGATGCAGTGGATTGCTGAGCAGGATGCGCACTTCGTTGCCGGAGCGGTCGATGTCGATGAGAATTTCGCCGCCCTTTTCGGCAGGCTCGATGCCGTGATACACCGCGTTTTCCAGCAGCGGTTGCAGCAACAGCGGCGGAACCAGCGCGTTGGCAGCGTCAGGATCCACATACCAGGCAACGCGCAAACGATCGCCGAGCCGCAGCTTTTCCAGCGCGAGATATTGCTGGCATAGCTCAATCTCGCCTTGCAGCGGCACCAGTTGACGATTGTCCGCCATAAGCACGCGAAACAGATGCGCCAAATCTTCGAGCGCGACCTCGGCGCGGCGCGGATCGGTGCGGATGAGCGACAGCACCGCATTGATGCTGTTATACAGAAAATGCGGACGGATTCTCGCGTGCAAGGCTTGCAGCCGCGCCTCGGTCACGGCGGGGGAAAGCGCGCGGCTGCGCAGGTTGAAATAGGCGAGTATGGTGCCCGTGATGACCGCGCTGAACAGCCACAACCGCACCAGCGCCAGCACCGAAAATTCCTGCAGAAATTCACCCATGCCAAATTGCAGCCCCGTGACCAAAAGCAGCACGATGATGAATACCGCGAGCACGCCCCGGCGATAGGGCAGCCGCGTCAACCAACCGTGCAGCACAAACAGCAGCAGCATGACAGCGAGCAGGCTAGGCTCCAGCACGGCAGCGATCTGCAACAGTTGCTGCCCGATGTGCAGGGGCGATACCGAGATCAGCACGGCCGCCGCCAGCGCCATCAGATTGGCAAGCAACAACACCCGAAGTTGCACACCGAGGTTGCGCATATCCGGGAGCTTGATCAAATTCGACGAGGTATTTTGCTTTATACTTGCCATCATCACATTATTGGTAATCGGTTTTAACGATGCAAGATAAATCCAATACTTGGTCAGGCCGTTTCAACGAACCTGTGGCGGAATTGGTCAAACGCTACACGGCTTCGGTCGCATTTGACCGGCGATTGGCCGAATGCGACATCCAGGGATCGCTTGCGCATGCGCGCATGCTGGGCGCTCAAGGCATCATCCCGCGTGAAGATGTCGCAGCGATTGAGCGCGGGCTGAACGACATTCTCGAAGAAATCCGCACGGGTCATTTTGCATGGCAGCTTGATCTGGAGGACGTGCATCTCAATATCGAAAAGCGCCTCACCGAAAAAATCGGCGACGCCGGTAAGCGCTTGCACACCGGTCGTTCGCGCAACGATCAAGTGGCGACCGATATTCGCCTGTGGTTGCGCGCGACGACCGACGATGTGCTGTCGCGCATCCATGCGCTGCAACTCGCCATCGTTGATCTCGCGGAACAACACGTTGACACCGTGATGCCGGGCTTCACGCATTTGCAGGTCGCCCAACCCGTGACCTTGGGCCATCATCTGCTCGCCTATTTTGAAATGCTGAAACGCGACGCCGGACGTTTTGCCGACGCGCGCAAACGCATCAACCGCCTGCCGCTGGGCGCGGCCGCGCTGGCGGGCACGAGCTATCCGATAGATCGCGAGCACGTCGCCCGCGAACTGGGTTTCGACGGTGTGTGCGAAAACTCGCTTGATGCCGTATCGGATCGCGATTTCGCGATTGAATTCACGGCGGCAGCGGCGCTGTTGATGACGCATCTTTCGCGTTTTTCGGAAGAATTGATTTTGTGGATAAGCCCGCGCTTCGGTTTCATCGACATCGCCGACCGTTTTTGTACCGGCTCTTCCATCATGCCGCAGAAAAAAAATCCCGATGTGCCGGAACTCGTGCGCGGCAAAACCGGCCGCGTAAATGGTCATCTGCTTGCGCTGCTGACGCTCATGAAAGCGCAGCCGCTGGCCTATAACAAGGATAATCAGGAAGACAAGGAGCCGCTGTTCGACACGACGGATACGCTGCTCGCCACGCTCGAAATTTACGCCGACATGCTGCGCGGCATCACAGTCAACAAGGACGCGATGCGCCGCGCGGCCACGGAAGGATTTGCCACGGCGACTGATTTCGCGGATTATCTTGTCAAGAAAGGTTTGCCGTTCCGCGACGCGCACGAAGCCGTGGCGCGCGCGGTGCGTCATGCGGAAGATGCGGGCTGCGATCTGGCCGATCTCGATCTCACCGTGTTGCAGGGATTTTCGCCGTTGGTGGAATCTGACGTATACTCCGTTTTGACGCTGGAAGGTTCGCTCGCGAGCCGCAATCATATTGGCGGAACAGCGCCGCAACAAGTACGCGCGGCTGTCACGCAAGCTCGTATTTATCTATCATCAATTGCGTAATGAATAAGTTAAAGAAGGGGGTTTTAATCATGTGGAAATCACTCGTAAACCTGATGCTGGGCGGGCTGCTGTTGGGAATGACGGTCGGCGTTGCCGCCCAGGAAGAAGCAAGCAGCGAGCCGCCCAGCTCGCTCAGCAAATCGATGGAATGGCAGATGATTCCGGGCGAAAGCCTGAATGCGCTGTCCCGCCTGTTTTATCCCAAGAGCGGCGCAATGCAGCGCATCTTCGTCAAATCGACACTGGACCTCAACCGCGACGAACGACCGGATCTGACCGCCGACTACAAGTTCGAGGAAAAAACCGCGATTACCATACCCACGCTCATCGAACTGTCGCGCCATGCGCCGCGAGTCACCGCACCTCGAAGCGCCCCCTCCAACCCGGATGACACCACGGTATCCATCTCGACCACGGGAACGACAACCACTGAAAAGCCCGCGAAAAAACTGACCAAGAAACAGCAGGACGAACTGCAAGCGCTGGAGCAACGCTCGGAAGACCGCAAGAAGGAACTGGATGATCTCAATGCACGCCTGAAATCCCTGGAAGATCAAACCAAGTCCCAGGACGCTGCCATCAAGGAAACCGATCAAAAAATCAAGGATACCCAAGCCAAGAGCAGCGCCCCGGCGCAACTGGGCAACTAAAGCCATGGAAAATCTGCGCATAATTCCCTCTTCCTTTGCGGGAGTGGGAAAGCCAATTCTCAAAATTTTTCAGGAGGTAACCATGAAAAAATTAATCACGATTCTTTTTCTGCTGACCTTGGCATCACCCGTCGCAGCGCAAACCGCTTCGTACAAGTGCACGATCAACGGCAAAACCGTTTACACCGACTTCCCTTCGTCACCCAGTTGCAAGGAAATGAAAAACGGCCAAGCGGTTTCCAAACCCAAACCGCAGGCTCCGCTCGACACCATTCCTCCGAAAGAAGACAAAACCACCAGCGATGGGACGGAACCGGCAGCGCCGACGGATGCGGCAAACACAAATACAACGACTAGGAGCGTGCCACTACAAGTGGCTCCTCCGCCCCAAACGGCTAATTAACCAAGAAACATCTGCAGCAACTCATTAAGATAGCGCTGGCCGCGCAAGGTGGGCGCTATCTTTGTCGCATCCTGTCGAATCAAACCCATCGCTTCCGCCTCACGCAGAGGCTCGCTTACAGCGGAAAACGGCAGACCGGTTCGTTCCTCGAACAATGATTTTTCGAATCCTTCCGTAAGGCGCAAAGCATTCATCATGAACTCGAAGGCAAGATCGGCGGAGCGCAGGATTTGTTCCTGTTCAATGTGTTCTCCGGTCGCGGTTTTTTGCAGATAGCTGGCCGGATGTTTGTAGCGTGATTGACGGATGACACGATCATGGAATGACAGTTTGCTGTGCGCGCCCGCGCCTATGCCAAGGTAGTCGCCGAACTGCCAGTAGTTCAGGTTGTGGCGGCAGCGGTTGTCTTTAAAACTTTTCGCAAATGCCGAAGTTTCATAGTGCAGATAACCTGATTCCGCGAGCAGATTTTCCAGCGCCTCCTGCATTGCGGCGCTCGTATCGTCATCGGGCAGCGGTGGCGGAGCATGATGAAACTGCGTATTGGGTTCCAGCGTGAGGTGATAGCAGGAAAGATGCGAAGGGCTGAGCGCGACAGCCGCGCGTACATCATCCAAAGCCTCGTCCAATGTCTGCTGCGGCAGCGCGTACATCAAATCCAGATTCACATTCCCGAAAATCTCAAGCGCTCTTTCCGCCGCGCTGCGTGCTTGCGCAGCATCGTGTATGCGCCCGAGCACGGCGAGGTGGCGGTTGTTGAAACTTTGAATGCCAACCGACAAGCGGTTCACGCCCGCGTCGCGGAAGCCGGCGAAGCGCGCCTTGTCCACCGTTCCGGGATTGGCTTCCAGCGTAATTTCGGTTTCGTAGATCAACGGCACACGCGCCCGTACGGCACTCAGAATGCGGTCTATCGCGTCGGGCGAAAAAATACTCGGCGTGCCGCCGCCGAAAAAAATACTGTGTATTTTGCGCCCCCAAATCAGCGGCAGCGCTTGTTCCAGATCCAGAATCAGCGCGTTGACGTAATCCATTTCCGGGATTGCCGCGTGCGCTTCGTGCGAGTTGAAATCGCAATACGGACATTTGCGCGCGCACCACGGAATATGAATGTAGAACGCGAGCGGCGGCAACACATGGAAGCCCCGGGCAGGCTCGCCCGAAATGTGCATCGTGTCCGTCATTCCCGCATCACGCGCAATTTTTCCGCGAGCGCGCGCAACGCCTTGCCGCGATGGCTCATGCGATTTTTGTCAGCGGCGGAAATTTCTGCGGCAGTTTGCTGAAGTTCAGCATCAAAAAACAGCGGATCGTAGCCAAAGCCATTTTCACCGCGCGGCGTTTCGAGAATCACGCCATGCCATTGCCCTTCGGCGATGATGGGTTGTGGATCATCCGCATGGCGCAGCAACACCAGCGCGCAATGATAATGCGCGCGCCTGTCGGTTGCGCCGCGCATGGTTTCCAGCAATTTGGCGTTGTTGCGCGCATCGGAACGCGGCTCGCCCGCGTAAATCGCGGAGATCACACCCGGCGCGCCGCCGAGCGTTTCCACGCAAATACCGGAATCATCCGCGAGCGCCGGCAAGCCCGTAAGCCGCGCGGCGTGACGCGCCTTGGTCAGCGCGTTTTCGATGAAGGTGCAATGCGGCTCGGCAGCTTCCGGCACATTGAAATCAGCCTGTGAAATGACGGCCATGTTGAGCGGCTCCAGCAACGCGCGAATCTCGCTCAACTTGTGCGCATTGCCGGTGGCGATGACGAGTTTTCGCATGGGCTTACAATTTGAGCGCCGCTTTTTGTTTCGCGATGAGTTGCATGATGCCTTTTTGCGCCAGGTCCAGCATGGCGTTCATTTCCTCACGCCGGAACGGAGCGCCTTCGGCAGTGCCTTGAATCTCCACGAAACCGCCGCTGGCGGTCAGCACCACGTTCATGTCGGTATCGCAGCCGGAGTCTTCGATATAGTCGAGATCAAGCACCGGCGCGCCCTCAAATATGCCGACCGAAATCGCGGCAACGAAATCCCGGATGGGCGATTCGGCGATCAACTTGTTTTTCCGTAGCACACCCACTGCATCGTGCAACGCGACAAACGCGCCGGTGATGCTCGCGGGGCGCGTCCCGCCATCGGCCTGTATCACGTCGCAGTCGATCTGTATGGTGCGCTCGCCGAGCTTGCCCATATCGACCACGGAACGCAGGGCGCGACCGATCAAACGCTGGATTTCCTGCGTGCGTCCCGATTGCTTGCCCTTGGCCGCTTCACGGCTCATGCGCTCGCCGGTGGAGCGCGGCAGCATGCCGTATTCCGCCGTCACCCAGCCTTCGCCGCTGCCCTTCTTGTGCGCCGGCACCCTCTCCTCCACGCTGGCTGTGCACAGCACATGCGTGTCGCCGAATTTGATCAGCACCGAACCTTCGGCGTGCTTGGTGTAATGGCGGATGATTTCAACGGGACGTAATTCATCGGAGGCGCGGTTGCTTGGACGCATGATGGTTTCCAGAATTTAAAGCATCTATTTTGGCATGAGCACACGCGGATTTGATAACATGGAAATAAATTTTACCGGGATATTTTCATAATTTATGTGCAGCATTCTTAACACAAGGGTTGAATAATGGAAAAGGAAAAAAAGAATTCCTCCGTTCTCGTCATCCTCCTGATTATTGCGATTCCCCTGTTGCTGGTTGTGGTCGCGGTCATCGGCATACTCGCCGCAATCGCCATACCGGCCTATCAGGATTACACGGTACGCGCCAAGGTCGCCGAAGGCGTGGCGCGCGCCTCTTTTGCTAGAGATCGTGTGTCCGAATTTTACGCGCGTACCGGCCATCTTCCGGCAGATACAACAAGCGCCGGATTTGACTCTGCGGCCTGGGGTTACGTCCAGAGCGTCACATGGAACCCATCGCCAACCGGCGATGCGATCGCAGGCAACATGGGCAATATCATCGTCACCCTGTCGCCAAAAATTTCCTCGAACAATGCGCGCTACACTTTCTACTTCAGCCTGATGTCCGTCCATGACCGCACACTGATCTGGCGATGCAACATCGGAAATATCCCGCGACGTGAAGCGAGCGGAGATGGCACGCTCCCAAGCCGATATACTCCGGCAAGTTGCCGCACTTCATGACTTTCTTCCTCAAAAGCGGAAGGAGCCAAACCATGAAAAAACTTATCATCTCCCTGATGATTGCGGTTGTTCTCTCCGGCTGCGATGATTTTTTCGTGCCCACCAAAACCGTCGATTGGTACAAAACGCACGAAACGGAACGAAAAGAGATACTTGCCCGATGCAATAACAATCCCGGCGAGCTGCGAGATACGCCTGACTGCATCAATGCGGCGCGCGCGGAAAGCGAGATGGCTCTTCCCGCAGAAAAATCTCCGGCAATCTCCACATCCGCCCAAACCGTTGGCTGGTACAAAACACACGATACGGAGCGGGAGGAAATGCTCGCCCGATGCGATAACAACCCCGGTGAACTGGGAAACACGCCCGACTGCATCAACGCAACGCACGCGAAAAACGATGCGGCAGGAGATGATGAGCTGGCACTTGCCCGTGTCATTGAAAGCGTGACGTATGTTTCTGCCGCAAAAGTCATCGTGTCAGAATTTTATGCTGCCAATGCTGCCTTTCCGACCAACATGGCAAGTACCGGCTTTGATCCCGGACCGACGGGTTATATCCGGAGCGTGACGTGGAGCGCGTCGCCA
Source organism: Methylobacillus sp. (assembly GCA_031277395.1). Classification (GTDB taxonomy): domain Bacteria; phylum Pseudomonadota; class Gammaproteobacteria; order Burkholderiales; family Methylophilaceae; genus MM2. The sequence goes on from JAITML010000045.1 coordinate 31,539, forward strand.
GATAACAACGCTGTCACCGGCAATCTTGCGAATATCATTATCACACTGGCGCCCGATATTTCTCCGAACAATGCCACATACAATCTATATTTCAGCGTAATGTCCATCACGAACGGAATGCTGATCTGGAAATGCAACAACGGCAAAGCGCCCAGAACCGATGCCAGCAGTAGCGGCACCCTACCGAACCAATACACTCCGCCTATCTGCCGCACCAACGGGTAAATTACATTGGGAATAAAGAAAGAACTCCCCTCGGCATATTCGCCGCGATTGCTGTCACTCAGCGCAACGTCCGACCAAACAGCGCCAGCGCGAGTTGATAGCCGGTCATTGCCAGTTGCGGGTCATAGCGTTCGCCCTCGTCGCGCATGAAGGCGTGCTGGCCGTTGAATTCGTGCCAGGTAAATACCAGGCCTTCAGTTTCATTGAGCGCCTTGTACACCTCGGCACGCTTTTCTCCGGGAATGTGCGGATCCTGCTTGCCCCAGATCATGAGCAGTTCGCCCTGAATCTCCTTGCGACGCTCCATGCTGTGCTGGCCGGGCTGACTCGGGATGGTGCGGGTGTGCAGATCGGTCGCGTAAAAACAGGCGGTGGCTTTCACTTCCGGTTGCAAGGCCGCGCGGAACGCGAGATGGCCGCCGATGCAAAAACCCATCGCGCCGATGTCGCCGGTCGCCCATGCCTGCTGTTTCGCCCATGCGATCAACGCGCGGTTGTCGCTGTCGTAGCTTTCCACGGGTTTCGCGGCCTTGTCGGCATTGCCTTTGTCGCGGCCCGCATCGTCGTAGCCCAGCACCGTGCCGGTCGGATTCAGCTCGTGGAATACCTCCGGCACCAGCACGGCATAACCGTGACCGGCCATAAGCCGCGCGGCGCGTTCTATGGGGCCGGTCTGCTGAAAGATTTCGGAATAGAACAGGATGACGGGATAACGCCCCTCGCCCGCGGGGCGATGCACATAGGTGCGCATGGTGCCGGTAGGCGCGGGCAAATCCGCGATATGGCTCTGGATGATCATTGTATGGCTCCTGATAAATAGGCGATGCGCTCGCGCAAAACGCGCTATTTTACATGGCCGCGCGAATAACGCGAGGCCGGGAGCCTTATGACAATGAATCAGGCGAAATGAACTAGGCGATCAAGGCTTCCAGACCCTGCACCGTGGTTGCATCCGCCGCGCGGCAGATCGGGATGAAATCCTCCGCCCTGAGCGAGGCGCGTCCGATCAGGCCGCCGTCAATGTCCGGCATGCGGAACAGCCCTTCAGCGTTTTCCGCCGTGACGCTGCCGCCGTAGAGTATGCGTACATGCGCCGCGACTTCGGCATCGCAGCGCGCGATGCGCTTGCGGATAAAAGTATGGACTTCCTGCGCCTGCTCCGGCGTCGCGGGCTGATCGGAGCCCACCGCCCACAACGGCTCGTAGGCGAGCACGGCATTGTTCAACACATACGGTCCGAAACGGCGAATCAGTGAATCCAGTTGGCGCCCGACGATGTATTCAGTCCAGTCGGAATCGCGTTCTTCGGCGCTCTCGCCCATGCAAAAGATCGGTGTGATACCCGCCCCTTGCGCTGCGAGAAAACGCGCGGCGGCCGTATCGTCGGTTTCATGGAACAGGGCGCGGCGTTCGGAGTGGCCGATAATCACGTAACGGCAGCCATAGTCCACCAGCATGTGCGGCGCAACCGCCCCGGTCAGCGCGCCATTGTCAGTCGAGCAAAGATTCTGCGCGCCCCAGGCAATATTGGTTCCTTGCAGCAGTTGCTGCGTCTGACACAAATAGGGATAAGGCGCGCACACCACATAATCGGAGTTGTCGAGCTTTCTGACACCCGCGATCAGTGCTTCCAGCAAAGCCTTGTTAATGGCAATGCTGCCGTTCATTTTCCAGTTACCGACTACCAGCTTGCGTCGCATGGGATTTTCCTCACAAAAAACCGTCATTTTATCCTAAATAGACCTTTTTATCCGGCTGATTTAGGGGCCAAGAGCTGGGGGCTAGAGGCTGGTAGCTCCCCTCTCCCCGCGTGGGAGAGGGGGAAAAGAATCCAGCCTGAGAAGTTGAAAACCTTGGATTCCCGCTAAAAACGCGCGGGAATGACGAAATCATTCTTGGTTTTACCGCACCCTGTAACCTGCTTCCTGAATCCTGCAGCCAAAAAAAGCCCCACCTTGTGGGGCGGGGCTTTAAAGGGTAGTTAAATACACTACCTCCATGAACACGAATATTGGCTTAGTTGCCGCCTTGGCGTTGGGCTTCAATCTCCACAACAACGCGACGGTTGGGTTGCAGGCATTCGATGGCTTTCTTGCCATAGACACCCTTGCACTCAACCACGGGTTCGGTTTCACCCTTGCCTACCGCGTGCAACCGGCTTTCGTCTATGCCTTGGCTGGCGACGTACTGCTTGACGCTGTCGGCGCGACGCTCAGAGAGTTTCTGGTTGTAGCTGTCCGAGCCAATGCGGTC
>JAITML010000026.1 GCA_031277395.1 Methylobacillus sp.
ATATCCATCATGCCGTGACGCGCGACCTGATCGAGCATGTGATCGAGAAACGGCAGACCGGTCGAAAACTCGGACACGCCGGTTCCGTCGAGATTGAGGGAAACAGCAATCTGCGTTTCCAGAGTATTACGATTGACTTGGGCGGTTCGCATGGACATAAATCACTAAAACTAAAAGGCAAGTCGCTAAAGATAAGCGCATTCTAACTTAAAAACGAGATGCCAAGGAACCTCTGATTACAGGGATCAGAGGTCAGGGATCAGGAATCAGAAAAACCCAACCCCCTCTCCCCTTACCCCTCTCCCACGAGGGGCGAGGGGCTTTGCAATCTCAGCCCCTTCTTTCGTCACCCCCACGAAGAGCCTGCCGTACTCCGCCCCCTCTCCCCTCGTGGGAGAGGGTTGGGGAGAGGGGGAAATAACCTAGAGTATCTCGCGCAATGCTGACACCAGCAGCGCGCATTGCGCGTCAGTGCCTATGGTAATGCGTAAATAAGGCGCGATGCGGGCGGGAGTATTGAAGTGGCGCACGATGATGCCGCGCTCGCGCAAAGCTGCGGTGAGTTCGGCGCCGTCGCGATGTTCATGACGCGCGAAGATGAAATTGGCGCCGGAGGGCAGCACGCTGAAGTTCAGGGCTCCCAACTCCACGCCCAGCTTTTCGCGGCTTGCGATTACGCGTTGCCTGGTCTGTTCGAAATAATCCCTGTCTTCCATCGCCGCGATGGCTCCGGCCTGGGCGAAGCGATCCAGCGGATACGAGTTGAAACTGTCTTTCACGCGCGTCAATGCCGTTATCAGATCAGGATGGCCGAGCGCGTAGCCCACGCGCAACCCCGCGAGCGAACGCGCTTTGGACAGCGTTTGCACCACGAGCAGTTGCGGGTATTTTTTCACAAGTGGCGCGGCGGATTCTCCGCCGAAATCAATGTAGGCTTCGTCTATCACCACCACCGAATCGGCATTCGCTTGCAGCAAACGCTCGATTTCGCCCAGCGCGAGCAAACAGCCGGTCGGCGCGTTTGGATTGGGGAAGATGATGCCGCCGTTCGGTTGCTGATATTGCGCGATATCAATCTCGAATGAATCGTTGAGCGGAACATTGCTGAACGCTATGTCGTAAAGACCGCAATAGACCGGATAAAAGCTGTAGCTGATGTCCGGGAACAGAATGGGCTGCTCGTGCTTGAGCAGCCCCTGAAAAACATGCGCCAGGACTTCGTCGGAGCCGTTGCCGACAAACACGTTGGCCGTTTCCAGGCCGAAATATCCGGCGATGGTTTCGCGCAGGCGAACGGAATCCGGATCGGGATAGAGGCGCAGCGTGTCACCGGCTTCCGCTTGCAGCGCGGCCAGCACCTTGGGGCTGGGGCCGTAGGGGTTCTCGTTGGTGTTGAGCTTCACGAGATTGGCAAGCCGAGGCTGCTCGCCCGGAATATAGGGCGTCAGCCGCTTGACAGTATCGCTCCAGAATTTGCTCATTGTTGTCCGTTATTTCAGCCGGTATTCGGCGGAACGCGCGTGCGCTTGCAAACCTTCGCCATAGGCCAGATCGCGCGCGATCGCGCCCAGCGTTTGCGCGCCCGCCTCCGAGACCATGATGAGGCTGGAACGTTTCTGGAAATCGTACACTCCGAGCGGCGAGGAAAAACGCGCGGTGCGGGAAGTCGGCAACACGTGGTTTGGTCCCGCGCAATAGTCGCCCAACGCCTCGCAGGTTTGACGTCCCATGAAAATGGCGCCCGCGTGTTTGATTTTTTTGGTGAGCGCGACCGGGTCTGCCACGGATAATTCCAAATGCTCTGGCGAAATGTAATTGGCGATATTGGCGGCTTCGTCGAGACCGCGCACCTGTATCAGCGCGCCGCGATTTTCGAGCGAAGCGCGGATGATATCGGCGCGCGGCATTTCTCCGATCAGCCTGTCTATGCTGGCCTGCACGCGGTCGAGAAAATCTGCGTCCGGCGCGAGCAGTATGGCTTGCGCGAGCTCGTCGTGCTCGGCTTGCGAAAACAAATCCATCGCCACCCAATCCGGATTGGTTTTGCCGTCGCAGATCACGAGAATTTCAGACGGCCCGGCCACCATGTCGATGCCGACCACGCCGAACACACGGCGCTTGGCCGCTGCCACATAGGCATTGCCCGGCCCGACGATCTTGTCCACCTGCGGCACGGTTTCGGTGCCATAGGCCAACGCGCCCACGGCTTGCGCGCCGCCGATGCAGAACACGCGATTGACGCCGCATATCGCCGCCGCCGCGAGCACGAGCTGATTTTTTTCGCCGCCCGGTGTGGGGACCACCATAACCAATTCCTGTACTCCGGCGACCTTGGCCGGAATCGCGTTCATGAGTACCGACGACGGATACGCGGCCTTGCCGCCCGGCACATACAAACCCACGCGATCAAGCGCCGTCACCTGCTGACCGAGCATGGTGCCATCGGCTTCGGTGTAGCTCCACGAAGTCATCAACTGTTTTTCGTGATAGAGCCGCACGCGCTCCGCCGCTTGTTTGAGCGCGTCGCGCTGATTGGCCGGCAGACTGTTGAGCGCTTCGGTAAGCTGCGCTTGCGGCAGTTCCAGTTCTGCCATGTGCGTCGCATTCATGCGATCAAAGCGCGCGGTGTATTCCAGCACGGCGGCATCGCCGCGTGTTTTCACATTGTGGAGAATATCGGCAACCACCGCGTCTATCTTGTCGTCCTGCGCGCCCTCAAACGCGAGCAGTTGCTTGAGCGCGTCGTCAAAACCGGTGTCTGTGGTTGAATAGCGTCTGATGTTCAGCATGTTATTTTCCTGTGGGAATGGCGCTTGCAAAGGCATCGATAATGGGTTGTATCTGCGCGCGCTTGAGCTTGAGCGAAGCCTGATTGATGATGAGGCGCGAACTGATGGGCATGATTTCCTCGACCGCGACCAGTTGATTGGCGCGCAAGGTGCCGCCCGTGCTCACGAGATCAACAATCGCATCGGCGAGGCCGACCAGTGGCGCCAGCTCCATTGAGCCGTACAGCTTGATGAGATCGACGTGCATGCCCTTGCCCGCGAAATGTTCGCGCGCAGTTTGAGTGTATTTGGTGGCGACCTTGAGCCGCGCGCCCGGTTTGGCGACGGTGGTGTAATCGAATCCTTCGCGCACCGCGACCATCATTTTGCAACGAGCGATCCGCAAATCAAGCGGCTGATACAAACCCGCGCCGCCGTGCTCGTGCAACACGTCCTTGCCCGCGATGCCGATATCCGCGCCGCCGTTTTCGACATAGGTCGGCACATCGCTCGCGCGCACGATGATGAGGCGCACATCGGCACGATTGGTGGCGATGATGAGCTTGCGCGAAGATTCCGGGTCTTCTGCCGGCGTGATTCCGGCCGCGTTCAAAAGCGGCACGGTTTCCTCAAAAATGCGCCCCTTGGAAAGGGCAATAGTGATCTGACTCATTTTTCCCTTCTGACTCCGGCACCGAGTTGTGACAGTTTTTGATCAAGATGTTCGTAGCCGCGATCGAGATGGTAAATGCGCTCTATGACCGTCTCGCCTTCCGCCACCAGCCCCGCGAGCACGAGTCCGGCCGAGGCGCGCAGGTCGGTCGCCATCACGGTCGCGCCTTCCAGTTTTTCCACACCGCGCACGATGGCGGTATTGCCGTCGATCTGGATATCCGCGCCCAGGCGCTGCAATTCGACTGCGTGCATGAAGCGGTTTTCAAATATTGTTTCGCGTATGACCGCAGTGCCTGCGGCCACCGTGTTGATCGCCATGAATTGCGCCTGCATGTCGGTCGGGAACGCGGGGTACGGCGCGGTGCGTATGGAAACTGCCGTGAGCTTTTCCGGCGCGCGCAAGGTGATGGCTTCAAACTGCGGCGCTTTTTCGCCGCTGATTTCGCAGCCCGCATCCATGAGCTTGTCCACCACCGAATCCAGATAGCCCATTGATGTCCCCGTGAGACGGATACTGCCGCCCGTCACAGCAGCCGCGCACAGATAAGTACCGGTCTCGATGCGATCCGGCATGATGCGATGCGTCGCGCCGTGCAATTGTTCCACACCCTGAATGCGAATCACGTCGGTGCCCGCGCCGCTGATGCGCGCGCCCATGGCCGAGAGGCATTGCGCGAGATCGACCACTTCCGGTTCACGCGCGGCATTTTCGATCACGGTTTCGCCCTCGGCGAGACAGGCAGCCATCATGAGATTTTCGGTGCCGGTCACGGTGACTATGTCGGTGAACAAACGCGCGCCCTTGAGCCGTCCGACCTGCGCGTTGATATAGCCGTGCTCGACCTTGATCTCCGCGCCCATCGCCTGCAAGCCCTTGATGTGCTGATCGACCGGACGCGCGCCTATCGCGCAACCGCCGGGCAGGCTTACATGCGCCTCGCCGCAACGCGCGACGAGCGGCCCCAGAACGAGTACCGCAGCGCGCATGGTTTTCACCATTTCGTATGGCGCGGCGGGATTGTGCAGGCCGGACGCATCCAGCGTCACGGTGTCGCCGGACTGCCAGACCTTGACGCCCATCTGCTCCAGCAATTTGAGCATGGTGCGAATGTCGTTGAGATCAGGCACATTGGTAAGCGCGAGCGGATCGCTGGTGAGCAGCGCCGCGCACAAAATCGGCAGCGCCGCGTTTTTCGCGCCGGAGATGCGTACTTCACCCTGGAGCGGCTTGCCGCCTTGTATTACCAGTTTATCCATGTATTCACGCGAGCATTTCTTGCAGTTCGTTGCTTTCGTACAGTTCGCGCATGATATCCGCGCCGCCGACAAATTCGCCGTTGATGTAAAGCTGCGGGATCGTCGGCCAGTTGGCGTAAATCTTGATGCCTTCGCGGATTTCCGGGTCGGTCAATACATCCACCGCAACATATTCCGCGCCGCATGCCTTGAGAATTTGCACGGCCATGCCGGAGAAACCGCATTGTGGAAATTGCGGCGTGCCTTTCATGTACAACACCACCGGATTGGCGGTAACTTGCGTGCGTATTTTTTCCTGAACGTCCATTGATGACTCCTGATAACTTCACTAATTATTGACTGCCGCCCAAGCCTCGGGCGTGAAGGTGCGCAATGAAAGCGCATGTATTTCCTGCCGCATGCGGTCGCCCAGCGCGCGGTAAACCAGTTGGTGCTGCTGCACCTTGTTTTTGCCGACAAACGCGGAGCTGACCACCATCGCCTCAAAATGCTGGCCGTCGTCGCCGCGCACTTCAAGAATTTCACAGGGCAATCCCTGCGCAATAAAATTTTTAATCTGTTCCGAACTCAGCATGACTCACCCGCGCAATTTGTAACCGCTCCTGAGCAGGAGCAAAGTAAGCCATGATAAGGCCAAAAAGCTCACGCCCACAACGGTCAGGCTGATCTCCGGCGCGATATCACCCTGCCCGAAAAAACCGTGGCGGAACCCGTCTATCATGTAGAAAAAAGGATTGAAGTGCGACGCGGTCTGCCAGAACGGCGGCAGCGAGTGTATCGAGTAGAACACGCCCGAGAGAAAAGACAAAGGCATGATGAGGAAGTTCTGGAACGCCGCCATCTGATCGAATTTATCCGCCCAGATGCCCGCGATGATGCCCAGCGTTCCGAGCAAACCGCCACCCAATACCGCGAACGCAAGAATGAGCAGCGGCTGCGCCATCGGCAGATCAACGAAAAACAGCGCGACCATCCATACGCATGTGCCGACCACGAGGCCGCGTATGATGGAAGCCAGCAAAAACGCCATGAAAAATTCCCGATAGGACAACGGCGTCAGCAACAGAAACACAATGTTGCCCATCACCTTGGACTGGATCAGGCTGGACGAACTGTTGGCAAATGCGTTTTGCAGCAGCGACATCATGATGAGGCCGGGAATGAGAAATGCGGTATAGCTCACGCCGGGATACACCTCGACGCGCGAACCCAGCGCGTGCGAAAAAATCAGCAGATACAGCAAGCCGGTGATGACGGGCGCGGCCACGGTCTGGAAGCCGACGCGCCAGAAACGCAGAATTTCCTTTTTGAACAGCGTCCACATGCCGATCATAGCCGCACGATCTCCATGAACACATCTTCCAGATCAACTTCCTGCATTTCCACATCCTCAACCTTGATGCCCGCGCCGCGCAACTCGGCGAGCACAAATTCAATCTGCGCCGCATCCGTCAATGCGAACGTGATGGCATCGTCTTCGCGCGCCCTGACCAGCGGCGCAAGCGATGCCGGAAGCTCCGCCGCCACGCAGCGAACGCGCAAATTTTTGCCCGGAATGCGCTTGAGCAAATTGCGCGTGCTGTCGAGCGCGACCACCTTGCCGTGCTTGAGCATGGCCACGCGCGAACACAGCGCCTCTGCTTCTTCGAGATAATGCGTGGTGAGTATGATGGTATGACCGTCGCGATTGAGATGCTTGATGAATTCCCACATCATCTGGCGCAGTTCGACATCCACGCCTGCGGTCGGTTCGTCCAGCACAATGACCGGAGGTTTGTGCGCGAGTGCCTGCGCGATCAACGCGCGCCGTTTCATGCCGCCCGACAATCGACGCATATTGGTGTGCGCCTTGTCGGTCAGCCCCAATCTTGCGATCACCTCGTCCACCCACGCATCGTTTTTGCGCCCGAGGCCGAAATAGCCCGCCTGAAACCGCAGCATTTCGCGCACGTTGAAAAACGGATCGAACACCAGTTCCTGCGGCACCACGCCGAGCAAACGCCGCGCCTGCTGATAATCAGCGACCACATCATGTCCCATGACCTTGAGCGTGCCACGGGTCGGTCGTATCAAGCCGGCCAGCAGGTTGATGAGCGTGGATTTTCCCGCGCCGTTCGGCCCCAGCAGCGCGAAAAACTCGCCCTGCTCTATGGTCAAATCCACACCCTTCAGCGCTTCAAACGCGCCGAATGATTTATGGACCTGCTCAATCTGGATCGCGGGAGTCATAAAATAAAAATACCGAGGCAAACCGCCTCGGCCTGTATTGGGGTGAACACAAAAATCTCAATATTATTGCCAGTTCCGATGGAGTGCCATTATACGCTCCGACTGCTAATTTCCACTGGTGCAGGAGTATCAAGCCACGCTCATCAGGGTTGCGGAATAAGCTCAAGAACGCCGTAGAGCGTTGCGATGCGGACGAGATTGGGAGGCAGGTGGGTGAACGTCAGTTTGGTTTTTTCATCGTGCGCCTGACGCTGCCATTCAAACAGCAGGCTGACGGCGGTGGAATCCACTTCTGACACGCCGGAGAGGTCAATCTCCATGTCGCGGGAGGTAAAAGCGTTTGCGCTTTCATCCAGCAGCGCAGCGACGTTTTCCAACGTCATCGCGCCGCTGATGCGCAGTGTTTTATCCTGTTTTTCTATGAGCGGCATGGCCTACTTGTTCTTTTCAGCCAGGCGTTTGATGAGGCCGTCCATGCCGTTCTGTTTCACTTCGTTCGCAAACTGGCTGCGATAGTTGGTAACCAGACTCACGCCTTCGATCACCACGTCATAGACCTTCCAGCTGCCGTCGCTTTCCTTGATGAGGCTGTAATCAATCGCAAGCGGTGGCGCGCCGGCCTGGATGATCTGTGTTTTGACCGTCACGCGCGTGTCCTCCGGCTGGCCGCGGAAGGGTTTGTATTCTATGGTCTGGTTGCGATATTTGGCGAGTGCGGAGGAATAAGTGCGCACCAGCAGCGTGCGAAACTGGTGCACGAATTGCTGTTGCTGTTCCTTGCTTGCCTGCGCCCAGTATTTGCCGAGCACCATGCGCGACATCTGGTCAAAATCGAAATTCGGCAGGATTTTCGCTTCGGCCAGCGCGCCTATTTTTTTCGTGTCGCCGTTTTGGATATCCTTGTCGTTCTTGATGATTTCAAGCACATCATTCGCCGTGGTTTTCACGAGCACATCCGGCGCCATGTTGCTGGCTGCGGTCGCGGCGCCCATCAGCGTCATCGCCGCAAATCCGGCGATCAGGTTTGTAAGCAATTTCATTGTGCATCCTCCATTGTGTTTTGGGGTGTGCTGGAATCACCTTCAGCCTTGCTGGAGACGAACTGGCCAATCAGCTTTTCCAGTACCAGCGCAGGCTGTGTGTGTTCGATTTTACCTTTTCCGTCCTCTTCCAGCATTTCCGTATCGCCGCCCGCTTCCAGCGTGACATATTGCTCGCCCAGCAGCCCCGATGTGTTGATGGAGGCAAAGGTATCCTTGGGGAACTTGTAGCTCTTGTCTATCTTGAGTTTGACCACGGCATCGTATCTTTTGCTGTCGAACTGTATGCTGTCCACGCGGCCAACCACCACTCCCGCGCTTTTGATCGGCGCGCGGGGCTTCAGACCGCCGATGTCATCAAAATGGGCGGATACCGTGTAAGTATCGCCGAGGTGATCCGAAGTCAGATTGCCGACTTTCATGGCAAGTCCGATCAGCGCGACAATGCCCGCCGCGACAAAAAGTCCCACCCACAAATCCATCGTAGTTCTATCCATGATTTACTTCTCCTCAAACGCTGATCATGAAAGAAGTCAGCGCAAAATCCAGACCCAGCACCGCCAGTGATGAATTAACCACGGTGCGCGTAGTCGCGCGGCTCACACCTTCTGCCGTGGGCGGCGCGTCGTAACCTTCAAACAATGCGATGATCGTGCAGGCAACGCCAAACACAAAACTCTTGATGACGCCGTTGACGATATCCACGCGGAAATCCACGCTGGTCTGCATTTGCGACCAGAACGATCCGGCGTCTATGCCAAGCAATGGCACCGCGACCAGATAACCGCCGAGCACGCCGACCATCGAAAACATCGCAGCCAGCAACGGCATCGAAATCACGCCCGCCCAGAAACGCGGCGCGATCACGCGGGCGATGGGGTTGACCGCCATCATTTCCATCGCGGACAACTGCTCGGTCGTTTTCATGAGACCGATTTCGGCGGTAATCGCCGTCCCCGCGCGCCCCGCGAACAAGAGCGCGGTCACTACGGGACCGAGTTCGCGCACGAGCGACAGCGCCACCAGCACGCCGACCGCGTCGGCCGAGCCGTAACGCTGCAAGGTGTTGTAACCCTGAAGCCCGAGCACCATGCCGACAAACAATGCCGACACCAGAATAATCACAAGCGACAGTACGCCCGTGGCATACATTTCGTGCACGGTCAGCTTGATCAGTCGCATCGGTTTGTCGGTGGAACGCCGCAGGATGCGCCAGAAGAAGCGCGCCGCAGTGCCCAGCCGCCAGATGCGGTTGATAAACCGGTGGCCGATGCCGCGCAGGGTTTCAGTCGTTCGTTTAAGCACGGGTAGCTCGCATCAAATCCTGCCGATAATCAGGCGCGTTGTAGTGGAACGGCACCGGGCCATCAACATCGCCGTGCACGAACTGATGCACGAACGGCAGCTTGGAGGCGCGCAATTCATCCGGCGTGCCTTCGGCGGCGACCACGCCATCCGCGACAAAATACACATAGTCCACGAACGAAAACGTTTCGTGGATATCGTGCGTAACCACGATGGAAGTTGCGCCCAGCACATCGTTGAGGTTGCGTATCAGATTGACGATGACGCCCATTGAAATCGGATCCAGCCCCGCGAACGGCTCGTCATACATGATGATGGCAGGGTCGAGCGCGATTGCGCGCGCCAGGGCGATACGCCGCGACATGCCGCCGGACAGTTCGGATGGCATGAGGTTGCATGCGCCGCGCAAACCAACGGCGTTGAGCTTCATAAGCACCAGATCGCGAATCATGGATTCGGGCAGATTGGTGTGCTCGCGCATCGGAAAAGCCACATTGTCATACACCGAAAGATCGGTAAACAGCGCGCCGAACTGGAACAGCATGCCCATTTTGCGACGCAGCGCGTATATTCCGGCGCGATCCTGCTTGTGCACCACCTTGCCGTCAACCTTCACTTCGCCGTGCGTGGGTCTGAGTTGCCCGCCGATAAGCCGCAACAGCGTGGTTTTGCCGGAGCCGGAGCCGCCCATGATCGCCACCACCTTGCCGCGCGGGAATTTCATGTTGACTCCCTTGTGCAAGTGACGATGGCCGTAGCCGAACGACAGATTATTGATTTCGACGATATTATCAGTCATAGGAGCGTCATTTTAATGCAAATCAACAGCGCGCGCTCACAGCGTGCCGTAAGAGTGCAACCCGGAAAGGAACATATTGACGCCGAGGAAGGCAAACGTGGTCACAAGCAGGCCGATAACCGCCCACCACGCGAGTATCGGTCCACGCAATCCCTTGACCAGTCGCAGATGCAGCCAGGCCGCGTAATTGAGCCAGACGACAAGCGCCCAGGTTTCCTTCGGGTCCCATGACCAGTAACCGCCCCAGGCTTCTGCCGCCCACATCGCGCCGAGGATGGTGGCGATGGTGAAAAACGCGAAACCGACCGCGATGGATTTGTACATGAAATCGTCCAGTACCTCCGGCTTGGGCAAGCGCGATGCGAAGATGCCGCGCTGCACACACAACCAGGCAACGCCGACCATGGCCGCGAGCGAAAACGCGCCGTAGCCGATAAAGTTGGCGGGAACGTGGATTTTCATCCAGTAGGATTGCAAGGCCGGAACCAGCGGCTGTATGCCGCTCGCTTCGCGCCCGAAGGTGTACCACAGGATAAAGATGACGGCGGCGCTGACCACCAGCATCACGAAAGCTCCCAACTGGCGCGTTTCGTAGAATTTTTCGTAATAGAGATAAATCAGCGCGGTGATGAGGCAGAACAGCACGAATACTTCGTACAGATTGCTGATCGGAATATGGCCGACATCCGGCGCGATCAAATAGGATTCGTACCAGCGCACCATCAACCCGACAAACCCCATGAGCACCGCCGACCAGGTGAGCGCGGAGGCGACCTTGCCCGCAAATTCGGAACGCGCCAGAAGCGCAAGCCAGTAACCTGCCGTCGCAAGCACGAACAGCACATTCATCCACATGATCGCGGACTGGCTGGAAAACAGGTATTTCAGGAAAAATGTCTGATCCGCGCGCGCCAGATCGCCGTGATACTGGTTGATGCCGAACAGGCTCAACAGCGCAATGCCGACGATGAGCAAACGCATGGGCTTGAAAAACCAGCCCAGCCAACTGAACACGACAACGGCGGAAAACAGAAAACCTTTTTCATAGACATCCATGAAATCCGCATAGCGGTGGTATGCGAATACCGCGCCCGCGAGCAGCGCAAGCGCAAACAACCAATCGCCCGCCGTCAGGCGCTTGAAAAAAGAAGGTTGCGGCATATCAGTTGTCAGTGCGGATTCCATGGCTCAGCCTTTGAAAAGTGCTTGCAGTTGCTCGGCGTAACGCGCGTATTCGTTTTCAAAATCGCGATTTTTCCGGTTGGCCGACATCGCGAACAACACGTGCTGCGACTCTGGTTTAACCAGCAGCCAGATACGGCGTTCGCGCAGATAGATCATAGCAAAAATACCCAATACCAACAGCACCGAGCCGCCATAGACCAGATTCTTGCCCGGTGAGCGCGTAAGCTGGAAACCGCTTGCCTGGCGCTGCTCAAACCCGTTCAGTTCAAGATAAAACGGCGTGCCGTAAAAGGATATATCGCTCATCGAATTGAGCGCATCGCCCACAAAACGCTGCGTGCGCTCATCCGGTTCGGGCGCGGACAATCCGGCCTGCGCGCGGCTCATCGCCAGCCCTTCATACGCGGCGCTGGTGATGACCTTGAAATAAGCCTCCGCCGCCTTGTCGCGCTCGGCTTCGGGCACCGATTGTTCGAGCAGTTTGGCAACTTCGGTGTAACCATCCCGGGCAAAAGCCTCCAGCAGATGCACCATGCTGGATTCAAATTTGGCGACCATCTCGGGATTCGCATTTTGTCCTTCCAGCATCTTGCCGGACATGCGTTTCGCAATCACGGGCGCCATCGCGGGGTCGAGCAGCATGCCGCGCAAACGCATATAGTCACCGAGTGAATTTTCGCCATCCGCAGGGATGCGCAGATATTTGAAATCCTCGTTCTGCGTGGCCCGCATCCCCGAAACAAAATACGCATGACCATCCAGCATGAGCGGTTGCATGTAGCTGAGATATTCGCGCGCCTGTCCTTGCGTATCGCGCACCTTGAAGGTCACGCTGGGGCCGACGTTTTGCGATTTGCCTTTGTCGTCCGGGCTGAGGTTGAGCACATTGAACAGGCGGAAATCATCAAGCTCGACCTTGAGCGCGCTGTCGCCCTCGCCCAGCGTGAAATCCTTGAACACATTCCCCTGCATCTTGCCCGGTTCGTGCGCCGCGCCGCGCAACGGCCAGACATTGAAATCGAGTTGCGAGCCGCCATCCTGAAAATCGGACTGGTAGATGGCGATGCCCTTGTAAATCAGCGGATGGTTGACGCTGATCGTCGCCTTGAGCGGCTCCTTGAGTTCCGGGTCGCGAATCTCGACATCGCTCTCGAATGACTTGGGTTGCCCGGTCGCGTAGTGCTCAATGCGGAACTGCTTGAGCGTGACCATAAAGGGCAGCTCCTGCACCAGATAGCCGTCGCGTATGCGCACGAACGCCACGTTTCCGGTCATGCCTTCGGGCAATGTCATGTTGCCGCGAAACGACAGGTTGGCGGGCGACAAACGGCTTTGCGGCGGCACTTCTGTCGAAGGAACATCGCGCGTTTCCACGGTTTTGTAGCCCAGCAGTTCCTCGATCTTGAGCGGCACATTGCCATCCATGAGACCGCCGATGCAGATCACCACAATCGCAACATGCGTGAAAATGTAACCCAGCCGCTGATAGCTGCCCGCCTTGGCGGCGAGCAAGATGTCGCCATTCGCCTGCGGCACCGAACGATGACGGAAACCGCGCACGGTGAGAAATGCGGCCAAGCGTTTCACCACATCATCAACATTGCCGCCAAACGCATATTCCTGTTGATGGCCAAACGCGCGCAGTGATTTTTCCGTCGCGTGCTCGCGAAAAGTTTTCAGTTCGTGCAGCATGATCGGCGTGTTGCGGTAGATGCACAAGCTGGTCGAGGCCACGAGGAACGTCAGCAACGCAAGAAACCATGCTGCGTGATAAACATCGTACAAGCCCAGCATCTCGAATATGTCGAACCAGAATTGGCCAAACTGCGCGACATAATTGACATAAGGCTCATTCTGCTTGAGCACGGTACCGATGATGGATGCGATGCCGAGTATGGTCAGCAGCGAAATCGCGAAACGCATCGAGCTGAATAACTCGTAAAGCGCGCGGGAAGTGGAGAGATTGGGGGTTTTCACTGGGGTCTCAAATGACTTGGGGGCGTAAGCCGCCCCCAGTCAACGCATGAGCCAGGATCAAGGATTACTTGAGACCCTGAATATAGTCAGCCACCGCCGCGATTTCGTCATCACTCATTCTGCTCGCGATGACGCGCATCATGGGCGCGTTGCCGCGTTCGCCGGTGCGGAAGATTTTCATCTGTGCGACCGTGTACTCCACATGCTGACCGGCCAGACGCGGGAATTGCGCGGGAACGCCGAGGCCGGTCGCGCCGTGGCAACCGGCGCAAGCGGGAACGCCCTTGAGCGGCACACCGGCGCGAAACAGTTTTTCGCCCAGCGAACCGGCGCCATTGGTTGCAGCCGCACCGGGAGCGGGTTTCTGGGAAGCGAAGTAGGCAGCGGCATCCGCCATATCCGCTTCCGTCGGCAGCACCGCCACCATGCCCGCCATGATCGGGTTGTTGCGCGTGCCCGCCTTGAAATCCTTGAGTTGCTTGAGCAGATATTCGGGGTGCTGTCCGGCCAGTTTGGGGTTTGCGGTGATGACGCTGTTGCCGTCGGCGGCATGGCAGGCCATGCACACCGAGTCCGCGAATACCTTACCCTTGGCCGGATCACCGGCCGCCTGCGCGATCGTGGCGCTCATCAAACCGGCAAGCAGCACGGCAAGAACTCGAAAACTCATGGAAAAACTCCTTGAAATCTTTTACTAAGTGAATCCGCGCATTTTATCCAAAATCAGGCTATCGTGATAGCATTTTGACCCTTTCAAGAACTTGAGGCTCGATATGCCGCTGTTCCAGAACGCCGAGTTCTTCATCTCCGCCCACCATTTGCGCGACCTTCCACCCGCCACCGGCATTGAAATTGCCTTCGCAGGACGCTCCAACGCGGGCAAGTCAAGCGCGATCAACACGCTCGCCAACCACAACCGTCTCGCCTTCGTGAGCAAACAGCCGGGGCGCACTCAACTCATCAATTTTTTCAGCCTCGGCAATGACTGTCATCTGGTTGATCTGCCCGGTTATGGCTACGCCAAAGTCCCCGAGGAAATGCGCAAACACTGGCAACTCACGCTCGCTGCCTATCTCTCGCAACGCCTGAGTTTGCACGCGCTCGTGCTTGTCATGGATGCCCGCCATCCGCTCACGCCGCTCGACCGGCAAATGCTGGACTGGTTCGGCCCCACCGGCAAACCCGTCCATGTGCTCCTCACCAAATCCGACAAACTCTCACGAGCGGAAGCAATGAAAACACTGGCGGCAGTCCGCAAGGAATTGTCGGCCACCTGGGGCAACTGCACCGCGCAATTATTCTCCAGCCTCAAAAAACAAGGCGTGGAAGAAGCGGAGAAAATTATTGGTGCCTGGCTGGTGCGGCCGGAGGAAAAATCCGAATAAAAAAAACCGTCGGTAGCGCTTGCGCGCCGCCGACGGGAGGGGAGTCTCTGTTAGTGGCTATCAACACCAACAGAGGGGGGAACTTCAAATCATCAAGAACGCATGACCGCCCTTGACGATTGCATTCTGGCAGAATGCAAAGTCCAATTCTTGGCTTTTCGCGCATACAGTTTGTCGAAAAACGAAATTATTCCCCCGTTTTCGCAATAAACGCCTTGCGGCGCACATCGGTGGGCGATTCGCCGTAGGCCTTGCGGAAGCTGCGCGCGAAATGGCTGAGGTCGCCGAAGCCGCAGGAAAAAGCGATTTCGCTCACCGAAGTTTTCGCCAGCGTGGGCATGGTCAGGCGGCGATGCGCCAGCGCAAGCCGCTCGCGCGCCACATAGCCGGTGAAGGTTTCGCCCTCCGCTTCAAACAGCAATTGCACGGAGCGCGACCCCAGGCCCACTGCCGCTGCCGCCATGGCTATGCTCAAATCAGGTGAGGTCAAGTGCGTGAGTATCCAGTTTTTAAGCACATTCAGCCGCGCCGCGCGCAAGCCGCGCTCGGCGGCGAATTGCGCGGCATCCTGCGTTGTTCCGACCGCCAGCGCCACGAGATCGGCGATATGCGTACTCGCCATGCGCTTGAATTCCGGCTCGGCGCTTTCCGTGCCTTCCAGCGCGCGCAAACCGGCGCAATAGGAATTCAGCAACTGCAACGCCTCGCTGTGCGCGGGTATGGGGCGCATGAGCGCGGCTTCGGCATCGGGCAACAGCGACAACAACAGCGAGCGCTGCAGTTTCACGATGGTATGTCCTACGGTTTCGTGCGCTTCGCAGAAAAACGGGTCGGCGCAGGACAGCAGCGCCGCCGTTCCATCGGCCTGCTGCTTTTTTCCGAATTGCTGCAATATGCTTTGGGCGGGCGTGGCTGCCCAGCATAATGCGAAATCGTCGCTGCCACGCGAGCGATCATAGGCGGTCACTGCGCGATGCGGGGAAGTGCGTATGTCGGAAATGATGACGCCTTGCAGCGGACGAAACTCGAATTCCATCTCCAGATCCGTCGTGAGCGGAGTGAAATTCATGTTCACGAAGGCGCGGGCAACCACCTCCACCGCCACCTCACGCCGTTTGGCTTGCGGTATCTCTTTCAGGGAGAACCGGAGCGTTCGCGTATCTTCAACCATATCCTCGCACCCGGAAGTGCGATGTGCTGCCGTCGCGTAGCTCATGGCGCAACGAAAAACCGGGCGGCATGTTGCTATGGAAGCGCAGTCTGCGTGCGCCATGTCTTGTATCCCGGGTTGCAGCACATTTTGTTGACGGAATTGCAAATACGCCCCGTCCCAGAGAGCCTCTCACCGACTCATCTGGCAATCTTGTCAACTTCATTGCACTCCTCCTACCTTCTCTTGCCGGAACTTGAAGCCCGACTTGAATATGCCAATAAGCGTATTTATTGCCAATTATCCGGCAAATAGCAACAACTAATTTTCAAATTTGCTATTGCCGCCGAAAAATCACATCCCATACGCCATGCCCGAGATTAAGGCCGCGCCGCTCGAATTTGGTGAGCGGGCGATAATTCGGGCGCGAGGCGTAGTCGGCCGCGGTATTGGTGAGTTGCGGTTCCGCGCGCAGCATTTCCAGCGTCCATTGCGCGTAATCCTCCCAGTCGGTAGCGAAGTGCAGATAACCACCGGGTTTGAGTTTTCGGCACAACAGTCTAACAAATTCCTGCTGCATCAGGCGGCGCTTGTGATGGCGTTTTTTCGGCCAGGGATCGGGAAAGAAAATGTGGACGCCATCAAACGCATCATCGGCGATCATGTCGCGCAATACCTCTACCGCATCGTGGCGAATCACGCGCAGATTGACGAGATTTTGCTCGCTCATCAATTTGAGCAGATTGCCGACACCGGGCGTGTGAACTTCAATGCCGAGATAATCCTTGTCGGGGTTTGCCGCTGCGATCTGCGCGGTCGCATCGCCCATGCCGAAACCGATTTCCAGTATTTTGGGCGCGGCGCGGCCAAACGCATTTTCAAGATCAAGCAACTGCGGCGCATAAGCAATGCCGCGCATCGGCAGCAACTGCTCCACGGCACGCTGCTGCGCGTCCGTAAGACGGCCCTGGCGCAGCACAAAACTTCGGATGGGGCGATGGTGACGGTGTTCCATGAATTACTTACAAGGTATGGCGTCTGTCGCCGCGTTTGAAACCAATCAACGGCTCATCCATTTCCTTGGCGAGCGCGATCACCTTGAACAACTCGCCCATTTCGGCGGGCGAAATCAGCTTTTGCGCTTCGGCGGCGCGTGGCAGATAGGCATCCACATCGTCGGGCGAAGTGCGCGCCAGCAACTCGGTGATACCGGCATTGATGAGAAATTGCGCTTGCGTGGCATAGCCCGCCACCTGCATTCCGCAAGCTGTCGCCGCCTCCGCAATGGCGCTGAAATCAACATGCGCGGTGATGTCCTGCAAACCGGGAAACAACAGCGGATCGCCATGCGCATGATGGCGATAATGGCACATGAGCGTGCCTTCGCTGCGTTGCGGATGGTAATACTCGCGTCGCGGAAAACCATAGTCCATAAACAGCATCGCGCCTTGCCGCAAACGAAAGGCAAGGCTCGCAATCAACGCCGCGGCAGCGGGGCAAACTTCGGTAACCATGCCGGACGGCAACGGATGCGTCGCAAAATGCGCCGTCAAACGCTGACTCGCCGGGCGCTCGCGCCAAACCAATGATTCGTTTTTGATGGCGATGCCGCGTTCAAACAATTCCGCACCCTGAATAGGAGATGTGACGACCACGTGCACGGGAAGCGCGTCCAGCACTTCGTTGCCTATGATGCAGCCGGTAAATTCTCCGGGCAGGGACTCCAGCCATTCCACGCGCACCGCCAGTTCATGCGGCAATTCGCGCCATGTGGTTTCCTGCTGGACGCGGCGCAGATGGGCGCTGACTTCGAGAATGAAATAATGCTCCGGCACCGCGCCCAGTTGCTGCAATTCGGTCAGCACCTGCACCGCCAGTTTGCCGGTTCCCGCGCCCAATTCCAGCACATTGCCATTGCATGCAATCAGCACCTGCGCGACTTGCCGCGCGAGCGTTTGGCCGAACAGGGGTGAGATTTCCGGCGCGGTCACGAAATCACCGGACGCGCCGAACTTCTGCAAACCCGCGCTGTAGTAGCCAAGTCCGGGCGCGTAAAGCGCAAGCTCCATGTAACGCGCAAAGGAAATCCAGCCGCCCTGCGCGGCGATTTCGTCGCGGATGATGGCGAGCACTTCGGCGCTGTGGGCGCGCTGTTCCGATGAGGGTTGGGGCAAAGGATTCATGATCTGTTATGGTAAATTATACCTTTGAGACTCCATACACAATGCGCCACCATCCCGAAAACGTATCCGGCAACTTTCTCAAGCTGCGCAACAAGCTCATCAGCGCGACCGGCAAAGCCATCGGCGACTACAACATGATTTCCGACGGCGATACCCTGCTCGTCTGCATGAGCGGCGGCAAGGATTCGCACGCGCTGCTCATGATGCTGCTCGCGTTGCAGGAGCGCGCGCCGGTCGATTTCAAACTGATCGCGATGAATCTCGACCAGAAGCAACCCGGTTTTCCCGAGCACGTTTTGCCCGCGTATCTGGACACACTCGGCGTGGATTACCGCATTGTCGAAGCCGACACCTACTCCGTCGTGAAGGAGAAAGTACCCGAGGGCAAAACCACCTGCTCGCTGTGCTCGCGCCTGCGTCGCGGCATAATTTACCGCACCGCGCAGGAATTGGGCTGCAACAAAATCGCGCTCGGCCATCACCGCGACGACATCGTGCAGACACTGTTCCTCAACATGTTTTTCGGCGCGAAACTGAAAGCCATGCCGCCCAAACTCGCAACCGACAAAGGTGAATTTGTCGTGATCCGCCCGCTTGCTTATTGCGCGGAAAAAGACATCGCCGCCTACGCGCGCGGCATGGAGTTTCCCATCATCCCGTGCGATTTGTGCGGCTCGCAGGAAAATCTGCAACGGCAGAATATCAAGCGCATGCTGGCGCAGTGGGAACAGGAATATCCGGGACGCACGGAAAAAATTTTCCGCGCCCTGGGCAATGTCGCGCCGTCGCATCTGGCGGATACTGAATTATTCGATTTCAAATCCATCGCACCCAAGGCCGACGAGGACGATCCGCTGTTCGGCGACCTGGATCAGGAGTTGGCCTTGAATCTGGCCGGAGTTTCAGGAAATCGAATCGAGTTTGTTCGGGCGACGGAGCAGGGATCAGAGGCCAAGGGTCAGGAATCAGATAACCCCATCCCCACCTAAATCCTCCCCTTGAAGGGGAGGACTTCAAAACTCCGCGCTGTTCTCCTTCCCCTTCAAGGGGAAGGGCAGGGATGGGGATGGGGTCGCAAGGATGGGGTTTGCAGAGATAGAGCAAATCAAAGCAGATTCGCCCTGCCATTCAACGTTCGTAAAATCACCTCCAGCACACCTTCCGGATTCTCAAACACTGCGTTATTCCAGAAGCGCAACACAACGTATCCGGCTTGTTCAAGAAAGCGGGTTCGCTTGTCATCGTATTCGGTAGCATCCAGATGCTGGCTGCCATCAAGTTCGACAACGACCTTACGCTCCAGGCAAACGAAATCGAGAATGTAATCACCAAAGGGATGCTGGCGGCGGAATTTGCAATTTTCGATTTGCTGTTGCCGCAGATGTTGCCAAAGTCTGGATTCCGCATCGGTGAGAGTCTTGCGTAATACGCGCTGGCGCTTTTCGGCGCGCGTCTTTTTGTTGGTTTGGCCTTGCATTGGCAGTCCATGCTCTCAATTCATCCGGGCTACTATAGTCTTTATATTACTGTAATTCCATCTTTGGGCTGTTTGCTAACCCCATCCCCATCCCGGCCCTTCCCCTTGAAGGGGAAGGAGAAGTGCGCGAGATTTTAAAGTCCTCCCCTTCAAGGGGAGAGCGCAGCGAGGGGCCATTTAGGTGGGGATGGGGTTTACCTGACTCCGACAGATATCAAGCTCCCTTCGCCCCTTGTGGGAAAGCAAAACAAGGAACCAACGGTTAAAAACCTTGATAATTTACCCCCCACCAGCATTGCAGCAGCGCCGTTTTGTATTACAATCAGACTGGTTACCTTAGTAATAACAGCTATCACTATCCAATTATTATTTTTAGCTTAGCCGGATTAAGGTCAATTTACCATGAACTATATATACAAAGTGGTCTTCAATCACGTACTCGGTCTCTGGCAGGTCGTGTCTGAACTGGCCAAGTCGCGTGGCAAAGCGGGGCGCAGCCGCACCGCCGTGAAGTCTTCCGGCAGAGCGCGACAGCGAGCAACAGCGGTGGGGTTATCCGCGATTCTCGCTTCTGTTACACCCATGGCGCTGCATGCGCAGACGACCTATCCTTTCAACGATGGCGAAGACATCAGCACCGTTCCGCCACTGAACAGCGGCGACACCATTCAGTTCAACGACAGCTCTGCAACCTATAATCTTTCCGCCCCGCTGACGCTGCCCATCGGCACACTCAACCTCACCTCCGCCACACCCGGCAACACCAGCACCATCACCGTTGACGCCGGCGGCTACTTCGATGGCACCACCGCTCCCGGCAATTACACGCTGAACTTCACCGACTTCAATACGCTCACGTTTGTCATCAATCCCAGTTTCGGCTTCACCACCGGCGGCGTATTCAATATCGACGGCGATCTGACGCTCAACGCTGACGGCAGTACGCTGATCTTTGAAAGCATCGTGCCTGGAGCGCCAATGCAGGCTGGCGCCGGTGGGGCGGGCGGCGTGATTTATTCCACTGGCGCGGTGGAGATCAATGGCAGCCTCAGCGCAGAGTGGATCACCGCTGGCATGGAGAACATTAACCAATTCGTCGGCAGCGACGGCGGTGTGATCTATGGCAATGGTGTCACGATCACGGGCGACACGATCAATCTAAATTCCAACCTTGCCTTGATGGGCGCGGGCGGCGCGATCTATTCCGGTAATGATGTCACCCTTACCGGCCTCGGGGGCGGCGGCCTGACCCTTGACCACAACGCCACCAACACTTACGGCTTCAGCCTCATCGGCGGCTATACCGCCGGTTACGGTGGCGGCGCGATCTACGCCGATGGCGACATCCTGATCGATGGCAGCTATAGCAGCATCTCCGTGAGTGACAATCGGGGCAATGTTTTCAACGACCTCGCAAACGACGGCGACTTCGCTGATGCCAATGGCAACCCCGTCACCATTACTGGGAACATTGTCGGCGGCGCGCTGCAAACCGGCGGGACGTTTACGCTTAATGCCACCGTCTCCGGCGGCGTGGTGTTCAGCAACAACACGGTTTCCGCTCCCGATGCCGGTGATTCACGCGGCGCAGCCATTTCCGCCGTAGGCGGTGTCAGCATCAATGTCGATGGCCCTTCCATTATATTTTCCGGCAATCGTGCCGGTTACTACTGGTTTAACGGCGACGTTAATGGCGATTTTGGCACGCTCACTTATGGCGGCGACGCCGACGGCGGCGCAATTTACAGCGGCGACGCAACGTCCATCACCAGCACCGGCCTGATCGCCTTCTCCGACAACATCGCCACGCGCAACGGCGGCGCAATTTACTCCGTTGGCGCGGTTACGATAGATGGTGTTGGCGCGGTCGATCTGTCGAACAATACCGCAGGCTATGACCTTGACGGCGTGACGCCGATCAGCCTCTCCTCTGGCGGCGCGATTTACACCCTCGGTACGACGACGATTTCCGGCGACACAATCACGCTCTCGAACAACAAGGCCACGGGCGAGGGCGGCGGTATTTACTCCACTGATGATGTCACCATCACCGGCGATTTGACTGCCAACAACAACGAAGCAGTGAACGGTCTCGGCGGCGCGATCCGTGCACTTGTCGGCAACGTCATAATTGATGGGTCGCTGACCGCCAATGAAAATACCGCCAGTGGCGATGGTGGTGCAATCAGTGCTGCCACGGGAGACATTGAAATCACCGGCGATCTGACCGCCAACGACAACTTCGCCGGCCAGCACGGCGGCGCGCTGGCCGCCAATGCCAACGCTGGCGGAACAGTTGGCATCCGTCAGGACGAGGGCGACGTCAGCATGAGCGGCAACCAAGCCGACCTTGGCGCGGGCGGCGCCATCGGCTCTTTTGGCGACGTCAGCCTCGCGGAAACCAGTGGCGACATCAGCCTGACCAACAATCGCGCGGGCGGCACCATCAACGTTGCAGCCGGCAGTGACGGCGGCGGCGCAATCGCATCGGGCCGCGACGTCACGCTCGGCAACGCGGCCAGCACCATCATCATCAACAACAACCGCGCCGGTTTCGATGCTCTTGGCGCCGTGATCGCAGACGCAAACGGCGGCGCGATCTACAGCCTCGGCGCAGGCGGCGTCACGATCACTGGCGACTCGGTCACGCTCTCTGAAAACATCGCCACGCAATTCGGCGGCGCGATTTACTCCCTCGGCGCGGTGACGATCACCGGCACAGACATTACGCTGAGCGACAACTCGGGCAGCGCAGGCGGCGCGATTTACACAGCAAACAATGTCACCATCGGTAACGCGAACACCGCGACGCTGACGATTACCGGCAACACGGTAAACGGCGCCACCACCGGCGGCGGTGGCGCGATTCAGGCGACAGGCGATGTCTCGCTCACCGGTAACGACATTGAGCTGTCGGACAATCACACCAACGGCGCGACGCAATTCGGCGGCGCGATTAACGCCTTGGGTACAGGCAGTGATGTCACTCTAAATGCCGCCACCGGCGACATCACGATTGAGGACAACACCGCAACCGGAGAAGGCGGCGCGATTTACGCCAACGGCGCGCTCAGCATCAATGCCGCTGCAGGCGATATCACGGTTGCCAACAACAGCGCGACGGGCTCGACGGGCGGCGCGTTTACTGCGGGCGACGGCGACGTTTCCATCACCGCAGGCGGCATTATCACCTTCGACAACAACACGGTGACCAACTCCGCCAACGGCACGGGCGGCGCGATCAATGCGAGCAACAGCAACGTGGACATCATCGGCGATGAAGTTCACCTGACCAACAACAAAGCCTCCTCCAGCGGCGGCGCGATTTTCCTCAGCAGCAATGCGGGCAGCAGCGTCAGCGTAACCATCGGCGATGCGGGGACAAGTGTCATCACCCTCATCGGCAACGAGGCGGGCACTGCCGGCACCAGCGGCCTCGGCGGGGCGATTCTCTCCGCTGGAGCGGTCAACCTGACCGGCGACGCCATCACGGTGTCGAACAACTCGGCTTACGACAACGGCGGCGCAGTCTATGCGGGCGGCACCAATGTCGGCGGCATCACCATCAACGGCGCGCTCACGGCGAATGCCAATACGGTTTTGACTGGCGACGGCGGCGCTTTTTATGTTGGCAATAACTCCGGCTCGTGGGATTTCACCCAGACCGGCGGCGCGGTCAGCCTGACCAACAACATCGCCACCACTGGACGCGGCGGCGCGATTTTTGTTGAGGAAGGCAACGCGATCATCGGCAGCGCGGGCAGCGCCGTTACCATCACTGGAAACGAAGGCACGTTCGGTGGCGCGATCAATAGCACTGAGGGCGGCGTCAGCCTCACGGGCAGCCAGATCACGTTATCTAACAACACGGCGACAACCAATTCCGGCGGCGGTATTTACGCCGAAGATGATGTCACCGTCACCGGTGATCTGACGGCGAATAACAACACGGCGACCACTTTGGGCGGGGCGATTTATGTAACCGACAACGGCAACCTGCTCATCAACGGCGCGGTAACGGCCAACACCAATACAGCCAACGCAGGCGGCGCGTTTTATGTCGTCTCAGGCGGCGTCACCCAGGATGGTGGCAACGTCAGCATGGACGGCAACCGGGCACGGAACGGTATCGGCGGCGCGATTGCAGCCGCCGGAGAAGTGAGCCTTGCCGAAGGTTCGGGCGATGTCAGCCTCACCGACAACACCGCCAGCAGCAACGGTGGCGCGATTTACACAGAAGACAGCGTCGCCATCGGCAACACGGCAGGGACGGTGGAAATCACCGGCAACCGCGCCGGTTACGCGGCCAACGGCACGACAGAACTCAATTCTTCCTCCGACGGCGGTGCGATTTACAGCAGCGGCACGACGATCATCAGCGGCAGCACCATCACGCTTTCAAACAACAAAGCCACCCTTGATGGCGGCGGCATTTTCAGCATCGGCGCGGTGACCATCAACGGCGACCTGATCGCCAACAACAACGAAGCGGTGCATGGCGGCGCTGGCGGTGGCGCAATTGCTTCCACTTCCCTCACTACCGGCGCCGTGCAAATCACGGGCGGCCTCAGCGCCGACGGCAACATTTCCAATAACGCGGGCGGCGCAATCTACGCTTCCGGCGCAGTTACGATAGGCAATGCCACTGAAACAATAAGTTTGACGAATAACACTGCGAATGGAAGCGGCGGTGCAATCGATTCGGGCTCGGGCGGCGTGCTGATCACCGGCGCTACGGTGGACATAACCGGCAACAAAGCCGCTGCTGGCGGCGGGATTTTTTCCAACGCGAGCTCGGTGACGATCACCGCAAGCACAACCAATCTGTCAACCAACACAGCCACCGGCGCTGGCGGCGGCATTCGCGCCTGGACCAGCGCGACCATCAACGGCGATCTGACCGCGACAGAAAACAGCGGTCAATTGGGCGGCGCGATTTACACCTCCAACGCTGGTGACAGCCCTGGCGGCGACATCACCGTCACCGGTAGCGTCAACATGGACGGCAACACTGCTGCCAACGCAGGCGGCGCGATTTTTGCCGGCAAGGGCAACGTCATACTCGCCAACACGGCAGGCAGTACGGTCAGCATCACCGACAACTACACCAGCAGCGCGGGCAGCCTGGGCGGTGCGGTTTACTCGGCGGGCAACGTCACCATAGGCAACAGCACGGGCGCGGTAACGATCACCGGCAACCATGCGGGTTACACTTTTGATGGCGCGAATTACACCGCCAACGGCACAAACTCCGACGGCGGCGCGATTTTCAGCAACGGCACGACGACGATTTCCGGCGACACGGTCACGCTTTCAGACAACAAGGCCACACTCAATGGCGGCGGGATTTATTCCGAGCAGAAAGTCACCATCAACGGTGACCTGACGGCAGACGACAACGAAGCAGGCAACAACGCCGGTGCGATTTACGTCACCGCCGGTGGCGTGGAAATCACCGGCGGCCTCACGGCCAACGACAACATCGCCACCACCGGCCTCGGCGGCGTGATTTATTCAGTAGCCGTGGGCGATGTCACCGCCAGCGGCAGCGTCGATCTGGCGGGTAATAGCGCTGGCAGCGGCGGTGCGATTTTTGCCTTCAATGGCAATGTCACGCTCGCCAACACGGCAGGCAGCACGGTCAGCATCACTGACAACTACGCCAGAAATAACAGCGGTAACGGTAGCGGCGGCGCGATTTACACGTCAACGACGGGCAACAACGTCACCATCGGCAACAGCACGGGCGCGGTGGATATCAGCCGCAACTATGCGGGTTACACGTTTGACGGTACAACGTACACCCCCAATGGCACGACTTCCGCCGGTGGCGCGATTTACAGCAACGGCGGCGTGACCATCGACGGCAGCGCGATCACGATCAACGACAACCACGCCACGGGCATTGCTGGCGCGATTTATGCGGTGAACAATGTCACCATCGGCAGCTTGGGCACCGTCGGCGCTTCCATCTCCAACAACAGCGCGCTGAACAGCCGCGGCGGCGCGGTCGCGGCGGGCGGCAATATCGCGGTTTTCGGCACCGATATCAGCGACAACTACGCCGCTAACGGGGATGGTGGCGCGTTCAACGCCGGGAGCAGTTTCAGCCTGACTTCCACCACCAACGACACGATCAACCGCAACATCGCCAGCGGCCACGGCGGCGCGATTTACAGCGGCACGACCACCACGCTGAACGCGGTGGGCGGCAGTTTCAGCTTCACCGACAACCATGCCGGTTTCACGCGCAGCGGCGCGCCGGGCAGCTACGTTTACACGCAAGCCAACAACACCTCCGACGGCGGCGCGATTTACTCCACCGGTGCATTTACCGTCACCGATGCCAACAACTATGGCTTGGCTTTTGACGGCAACATCGCCACGCGCAACGGCGGCGCGATTTACAGCGGCAGCACGGTCACCATCGGCGCGTCGGGCCAGCCCAGCGATCTGACGTTGACAAACAACCGCGCGCTTAACGGCTCCGGTGGCGGTATTAATTCCCAAGACACGGTCACGATTTACGGCGGCAGCGCGGTTAATTTGTCAAACAACACCGCAGGCTATGCCGTTGACGGCGTCACGGTGACCAACGACGATGCCAATGGCGGCGCGATTTACAGCGTCGACACCGTTGACATTATCGGCGACACGGTCACGCTTTCAAACAACAAGGCCACGCAGGATGGCGGCGGCATTTACAGTGCCGGTAGTGTCTTCATCGAAGGCGACCTGATCGCTGACAACAACCAAGCCGCGCATAGCGGCGCTGGCGGCGGCGGTGCGATTTATTCCAACACTGGCGGTGTGATCATCACAGGCGGCATCAGCGCCGACGGCAATCTTTCCAACAACGCGGGTGGTGTGATCCAGGCCGTCCAGGTGACAATAGGCGACACCGGGGCAACCGTGAGTTTGACGAACAACACGGCGATTAGCGCGGGCGGGGTAATTTATGCGGGTTTGGGGGTGCAAATTACCGGCGCTTCGGTGGATATCACCGGCAATACGGGCAGCTTCGGCGGCGGGATTTTTTCCAACGCGGGGGCGGTGAATATCACTGCCGATGCGACTGAACTCTCAAACAATACCGCCACCCTCTTCGACGGCGGTGGCATTTTCGCCTGGAGCGGCGCGACGATCAGCGGCGATCTGACTGCGACAGGCAACACTGCCGTCACCGGCGGCGGCGCGATTTATGCGGGCAGCGGCAACATCATCCTCGCCAACACGGCAGGTAGCACAGTCAGCATTACCGACAACTACACCAGCGGCGCGGGCAGCTTGGGCGGCGCGATCCATACCAATACAGCGGGCAACAGCGTCACCATCGGCAACAGCACGGGCACGGTAGACATTACCGGCAACCACGCGGGTTACACTTTTGATAGCGTGAATTACACCCCCAACGGCACAACCTCCGACGGTGGTGCGATATACAGCAGCGGCACAACAACGCTCAACGGTAGCGCCATCACGCTCTCCGATAATCATGCCACGCGCAACGGCGGCGGGATTTATTCCCTTGGCGATGTGACCATCAACGGCGCATTGACAGCGCAAGATAACGAAGCGGTCAACGGTTTGGGCGGTGCAATTTACGCCAGTACCAATTTCACCCTGACCTCCACCGGCGGCGATTCCGAATTCCGTGGCAACACGGCGGGTGGCATCGCCAACGCGGTATATCTGAACAACACCGGCGGCGGCAAGACGGCCACGCTGGATACCGATGGCAACACGATCAGTTTCTTTGACACGCTGACCAACAACGCGACGAATGGCCTGATCGCCGTCGATATGACAGGCGGCGGCGAAGTGGTGTTCGACGGTATTGATTACGCCAACATCAACGACCTGTGGTCGAAAGTGTACGGCACGACGAACGTGGACGCAGGTACCACGCTGACGGTGCAGAACAAGGCGCGTTACGGCATGTTCGCTGCGGAAGCGGGGCAGGCTACCGATACCACATTGACCATCAACGGCACGATGAATGTGCTGGCAGGCGGCGAAGTTCACAGCGATGTGGGCGTGGTCGGTTCGGCGGCGGGCGAAACCGGCGCAGTGTTGATCGACAATCAGTCCGGCGGGCAGGTTTCGGTTTGGGAAACCGGCGATCTGACGGTGGGCGGCGCGGGCGAAGGCACGGTACAGGTTTCCAACGGCGGCACTTTGCGTGCCACAGGCGATGTGCAGATCGGCGGCACGACGACTGCCGAAGCAGGCACCTTGCTGGTCGGCGGGCAGATTGGCGGCGTGACGCAAGCAGCGGGCGTGATTGATTTTGGTTCGGGCGCGCCAATCAATCTGGAGGACACCGGCTCACTGGTGTTCCAGCACACGGGCGGCGATACCACTCCCGTTGATGGCCACGCCGATTATGTGTTCACCGCGCAAATCATTGGCACGGGCGACGTGCAAAATCTGGAAGGCTGGACGCAACTCAATTCAGCCACGGCCAACACCTACAGCGGCGGCACGACGGTGAGCCTGGGTACGGGCGCGACCGTGAGCGTACTGGAAGTCGCGCCGACGAGCACGGTTTCCGATTTCAATTTTGGCAGCGGCGCGGTGAATGTTCTC
>JAITML010000044.1 GCA_031277395.1 Methylobacillus sp.
TTGAAGAGCACATCCTCGCGGTCTTTGGCGCGGCTCCAGACTTCGCGCACATCGGCTTGAATACCGACAACGTCAGTGAAGTGGTACTGGAAACCGGCGCCCACATTGGCCATCCAGGAGGTCTTGTCGTCGCCCATGCCGCCGGGGCCGTAGTCGATCTCGTTGCGCGCGGCGCCGAGACCCGCGAGCAGGAAGGGACGGAACTTGCTGCGGCTGAACATGTAGAGCGCATCCACACCGAGAATATATTGTTTGTAGTCGCCGCCGTACTTGCCGGAAGGGGTCAGTCCAAGAGCCGCCTCTTGACCGGGGGTCAGAGGAGTACCGCTGCGGGTGTTGAACAAACGGGTATCCGAGTCCACTTTGGCGTAACTGAAGCCCAACTGCACGTCCCAGTGCTCACTCAGTTCCTTGCCCAAGCGCAGGGAATAAGCCACGCCCGTGCTGTCCAGATCAAAATCAAGGTTGGTAACTTCGGGGCCTGTTGGTGCTGCAGGAAAAGCTTTATCGTCGCCTTCCAGATCGCTGTCCGGGTGCATCATGCCGATGCCGGGCATGACGTACCAGGTGCCGGTAAAGCCGTTGCCGCCTTCGGCGACGGCGGAATTGGCTGTGAGAGTAAATGCGCTGGCGAGCGCGAGTGATATCAGCTTGATCTTCATGTTAAGAGCTCCTTGTGTATTCGTACCGAGCCCTTATACATACCGGGCTCCCTATGCGTCTGAGCCCTTGTATTTACTGCGTTTTTGTCTCCAATAAAAATTTTACCGACCCCCTGTCACAATGCAACATAATTTTTCATATTTCGGGAGAGTGTTGCGGGAAAACTACACAGGGTTCGGGGTTCAGGTTACAGGGTTCAGGATTCAGGTTACAGGAATCAGATAACCCCATCCCCACCTAAATCCTCCCCTTGAAGGGGAGGACTTCAAAACCTCGTGCTGTTCTCCTTCCCCTTCAAGGGGGAGAGCGTAGCGAGGGGGCTGTAGGGATGGGGATGGGTTTCACTGAACCCTGTAACCTGCACCCTGTAACCTGCAATCAAACGTCCAGATTGCCCGCGCGCAAGGCGTTGCCTTCGATGAATGCCCTGCGCGGCTCTACTTGGTCGCCCATGAGCGTGGTGAAGATTTCATCGGCCGAGATGGCATCTTCGATCTGCACCTTGAGCAAGCGGCGCACCTGGGGATCCATGGTGGTTTCCCATAGCTGGTCGGGGTTCATTTCGCCCAGGCCTTTGTAGCGCTGGATATTGAGGCCCTGTTTGGCTTCATCGAGCAGCCAGTCGAGTGCCTGATCAAAGCTTTCGACAGCCTGCTGTTTTTCGCCGCGCTTGATGCTGGCACCTTTGCCCAGCAAACCTTGCAGCATGTCGGCGGTTTTGCGGATCTGGCGGTAGTCGCCGCTTGCGAGCAGTTCCGGGTCGATAATGCTGCATTGCAGATTGCCGTGCAGATACTTGTTGACCTCCAAACGGAACTGGCCAGTCTCTTGGTCGAAGCCGACCTTGACCTCGCAGCCATAGTCCGCCAATTGTTGTCGCAGCCCCTTGGCCGCCGCTTCGGCGGTTTTCTCGGTGGTGAGATCAAGTGCGGGCATGTGCTGCAGGGAGCGCAGCACCACTTCGTCGTAGAGCGGCGCGAGGCGTTTGATGACCGCATTGGTGAGCACCATTTCCTTCACCATCTGCGTCAGCGATTTGCCGCTGATGACATCACCGCCTTCGCGCGTCACCAGCCCGGCCTGTTTGAGCGCCGATTGCAGCAGGTATTCGTTGAGCTCGTGTTCGTCCTTGAGATAGCGTTCGTCCTTGCCCTGCTTGACCTTGTACAGCGGCGGCTGGGCGATGTAAACATGACCGCGCTCGACCAGTTCCGGCATCTGGCGGTAGAAAAAGGTCAGCAGCAGCGTGCGGATATGCGCGCCGTCAACGTCGGCGTCGGTCATGATGATGATGCGGTGGTAGCGCAGCTTTTCGACATCGAAATCGTCCTTGCCTATGCCGGTGCCCAGGGTCTGGATCATGGTGACGATTTCCTGCGAGGAAATCAGCTTGTCGAAACGCGCTTTTTCCACATTGAGGATCTTGCCCTTGAGCGGCAGAATCGCCTGGAACTTGCGGTCGCGGCCTTGCTTGGCCGAGCCGCCCGCGGAGTCACCCTCGACCAGATACAGTTCGGACAGGGCCGGGTCTTTTTCCTGACAGTCGGCGAGCTTGGCCGACAGGCCGATGCCATCCAGAGCGCCCTTGCGCCGCGTCATTTCACGCGCCTTGCGGGCGGCTTCGCGCGCGCGCGCGGCCTCCACAATTTTGCCGCAGATGATTTTGGCGTCGTTCGGATTTTCCAGTAGATACTCGGCCAGCTTGGCGGAAACCGCTTCCGACACCACGGGTTGCACTTCGGATGAAACCAGTTTGTCCTTGGTTTGCGACGAAAACTTGGGCTCGGGCACCTTGACCGACAACACACAGGTCAAGCCTTCGCGCATGTCGTCGCCGGTGGTATCCACCTTGGCTTTTTTCGCGAGCTCATTTTGCTCGATATAGGAGTTCAATGTGCGCGTCATCGCAGCGCGCAGTCCAGTCAAATGCGTGCCGCCGTCGCGTTGCGGAATGTTGTTGGTGAAGCACTGCACGGTTTCCGCGTAGGAGTCGTTCCATTGCATCGATACCTCAATGGTGATGCCCTCCTTCTCGCTGATCGCGTAGAACACCTTGGGATGCAGCACGGTTTTGGTACGGTTCATGTATTCGACAAAGCCGCGCACACCGCCCGAATGAGCGAAATTCTCGCTCTTGCCGACACGCTGGTCGATGAGCTCGATCTTGACGCCGTTGTTGAGGAAGGAAAGCTCTCGGATGCGCTTGGCGAGAATGTCGAAGTGGAATTCGATATTTGTGAACGTCGCCGTCGACGCCATGAAATGTACTTCGGTGCCACGCCGTTCTGTCGTTCCGGTCACGGCTAGCGGCGCCACGGGAACGCCACCGTGAAACTCCATCTGGTGAACTTGCCCGTTTTGATAAATCTTGAGACGCAGCCAGTCGGAAAGCGCGTTCACCACGGAAACACCCACGCCGTGCAAGCCACCGGAAACCTTGTAGGAGTTCTGGTCAAACTTGCCGCCCGCGTGCAGTTCCGTCATCACGATTTCGGCGGCAGAACGTTTGGGCTCATGCTTGTCGTCATCCTTGATGCCGGTCGGTATGCCGCGCCCGTTGTCGGAAACGCTGATCGAGTTGTCCGGGTGGATGATGACCTTGATGTCATCGCAGTGCCCGGCCAGCGCTTCGTCAATTGCGTTATCCAGAACTTCGAACACCATGTGGTGCAAGCCGGAGCCATCGGAGGTGTCTCCGATATACATGCCGGGTCGCTTGCGCACGGCGTCCAGGCCTTCGAGAATTTTGATGCTGGAGGAATCGTAATTGGTGGATTTTTTATCAGTCATTTTCTGGTTTCACGTGAAACAATCGGTTAATGGGAACAGCGTTAAATGCGCATCGGCATCACGACATACTTGTAATTCTCGTCGCCGGGAACCGTGACCAAACAACTGCTGTTGGCGTCATTGAAGGAGAAAATAACGCTGTCGGTACTGACATTGGTCAGCACGTCTATCATGTAGGTCACATTGAAGCCGATATCGAGCGAGTCGCCGCCATAGGCGATTTCCATTTCTTCTTCGGCTTCTTCCTGCTCGCTGTTGCTGCTGATAAGGCGCAGGCTATCCTTGCCCAGCACCATGCGGATGCCACGGTATTTTTCATTGGAAAGAATGGACGCACGTTGCATCGCCATGTGCAGGGACTGGCGGTCAACTTCAAATGTATTCTGATAACCGGTCGGAATCACGCGCGTATAGTCGGGGAATTTGCCGTCGATCACCTTGGAAATCAAGCGTATGCCGGAAAATGCGAAGTTGGCTTGATTGGCGCTGACTTCGATTATGACTTCGTCGTCGCTGTCGTCCAGCAATTTGATTAACTCCAGCACCGTTTTGCGCGGAAGTATCAGTTCCTGTTTTTCATGGGATTGCGGCAACTCTGTCGAGGTGTAGCTCAGGCGGTGTCCGTCCGTGCCGACCACGCTCAAACGGTTGCCGTTAACCTCAAACAGCAGGCCGTTGAGGTAGTAACGTATATCCTGTTGCGCCATTGCGTATTGCACCTGGCGCAGCAGACGTTTCAACTGGCTCTGCGGCAATGACAAAGTGAGGCTGGTATCGCCGCTGCCCTTCGCCATAAGAGGATAATCCGCCGCAGGCAAGGTTTGCAGATTGAAGCGGCTCTTGCCCGTCTTGATCTGCATGCGGTTGTCGGTGATTTCCAGCGTGATCTGGGATTGCTCGGGAAGCGAACGGCAAATATCCAGCAACTTGCTTGCGGAAACAGTGGTTGCAACATCGGCGCTCGGTTTGGCGGTCGTGGAAAGCGAGATCTGCATTTCAAGATCGGTTGCGGTCAGCATGAGTGTGTCCTGCTTCGCTTCCAGCAACAAATTGGTCAATATCGGCAAGGTATGACGACGTTCAACAATGCCGCTGACCGAAGAAAGAGGTTTCAGCAGCGCATCACGATCGATTTTTATATTCATAGTTTTCAATCACCTTAATAAAATTTAATAAAGCATGAAACTTCTGTGGATAACATTTATTTTATTTTAAAATCAGTTTATTACCATAAAACTCAAGCTGTACTTTTACCTGTGAATTTCTGTGGATGGATTGTTCAGTATTTTCCCGTCTTGGCTGAACACGAAGTTGTCCTGTTATTTGTCCACAGCTATTCCTGATATTTTCCTTAACCTCGTATCACCTGCGTTAAAAATGCGAGATCATGCGCGAGGCCGGGATCGTTTTGGCGCAACTTGGCTATTTCCTCGCACGCGTGAATCACGGTGGTATGGTGCCGTCCACCGAATGCTTCTCCGATCTCGGGAAAGCTGCGATCTGTCAGCTCACGCGCCATTGCCATCGCCGCCTGACGCGGTCGCGCGACATTGCGCGAGCGTTTTTTCGAGTGCATGTCGGCGACTTTGATCTTGTAATAGTCAGCCACGGTTTTCTGGATATTTTCTATTGTCACCTGGCGACCGCGCACCGCGATCAAGTCTTTCAACGCTTCCTTGGCGAGCGGAATATCAATCGCATGGCCGGTAAAATGCGCCATCGCCACGATGCGATTCAGCGCGCCTTCCAGTTCGCGCACATTGGAGCGTATCTGCTTGGCGATGAAAAAAGCCACATCCTCGTGCAAAACCACGCGTTGCGCTTCCGCCTTTTTAAGCAGAATGGCAACGCGCATTTCCAGTTCCGGCGGCTCTATCGCGACGGTCAAGCCCCAACTGAACCGGGTACGCAGCCGCTCATCCATGTCAACGATTTCCTTGGGATAGGTGTCGCATGTAATGACGATCTGCTTTTTGGATTCGATCAGCGTGTTGAACGCGTAAAAAAATTCTTCCTGCGTGCGGTTCTTTTTGGCGAAGAACTGGATATCGTCAATCAGCAGCAAATCGAGCGAATGATAAAGCCGCTTGAAGTCGTCGAATGCCTTGTTTTCGTAGGCTTTTACCACATCGGACACATAACGTTCTGCATGCAGATAGCGTATGCGTGCGTCCGGCTTGTGCTCGCGCAAATGGTTGCCTATGGCTTGTATCAAGTGCGTTTTACCCAGCCCCACTCCGCCATAAACAAACAGCGGATTGTAGCCGGAACCGGGATTTTCCGCGACCTGAACCGCGGCCGCGCGCGCGAGCTGGTTGGCTTTGCCGGTCACGAAATTTTCGAAATTGAATGCGGGATTCAGCCCGGAAATATCAGCAGCCGGTTTGGCCTTTTTGCCCGGTTTGGCTGCGGATTGGGCTTCCGGCGCGGCGGCTCTGGCAGGTGTTTCCGGCAATTCGCCATTGCCGTTTTCAACCAGCGCGAGTTCAATGCTGAATGGGCGATCGAGCACTTCCCGGCCGATCTGCTCGATTTTGGACAGAAAGCGATCCTTGACCCACTGTTGCACAAAGCGGTTGGGCGCGGACAGGCGCAGGCCGTCGGCGACAATTTCGCAGTGCAGGGGCTTGATCCAGGTGTTGAATTGTTGCGAAGACAACTCTTCCTGAAAGCGGCCTAGACAAGTGGGCCAGAAGTTTTCCATGGGTACTGCATGACTCCGAAATCGATAACAAGCCGCCGAAATGCGACCGTGAATATTTTGTCAGGGAGGAGAGATTCTAGCCTGTTTGCCCCAACTTATCCACAAGCCGGGAAACAAATTAAAAGTTGACAAAACAAGGGAAAACAGGGTCTAATTAGCGCCTTTTTACCGCATACATTCCAAGGTTATCGGAGATACGCATGAAACGTACTTATCAACCCTCCAAGGTCCGCCGCGCACGCACGCATGGCTTCCTGGTGCGCATGAAAACCCGTGGTGGTCGCGCCGTGATTGCCGCGCGCCGCGCCAAGGGTCGCGCTCGTCTCGCAGTTTAATGCGTGACGGGTTTCGGTTTTCCCGGCCGATTCAGAATAAAGAAAACGGATGAATTTTCATCCGTTTTTAATTTTCGCAAGCGTATTTCCGGGCAGGTTTTGGTCATGCATATTATGCCGAACGGGCTGAAAAACGCGCGTGTCGGGTTGATCGTCGGTAAAAAGCTGGTGCGCAGCGCGGTGGAGCGCAATTACATGAAGCGCGTATTGCGTGAGTTGTACCGGCGCGAACAAGGAGTATTGGGTGGCGTGGATATTTTGATTCGCCCGCAAAAAGTGTTTACCCGCGCGCATTTTGCGCAGATAGAAGAGGAATTTCGGCAATTGATGCACAAACTGCGCGAGCGATTTCCCGTGACAAACAACAGCAGGCAGGCATGACAATGGCGCGTTTTCTGATCTGGCTGATACACGGTTATCAATATCTGCTAAGCCCCATGCTGGGCAACAATTGCCGTTTTACCCCCTCATGTTCGCACTATTCCTGTCAGGCGCTGCAACACTATGGCGCGTTACGCGGCTCCTGGCTTACACTGCGTCGTTTGTCGCGTTGCCATCCGTGGCATGCCGGCGGTCACGACCCGTTACCCTAGTTCTGTAAAGAAGCTCTCATGGATTCCAAGCGTTTGATTCTTGTCGTTATTTTTTCCTTCTCCATCATGATGTTGTGGAATGCGTGGCAACGCGAGCATAACCCGCCGCCGGTGCCGCAAACGCAGGCGCAGGAAGAGCAGACGGACTCCAGTGTGCCGCAAGCGGTGACGGATAAACCTGCAGATAAACCAAGCGCGCCCGTGCAGGAAAGCGGCGTAAGCCTGGCCAAGGGTCAGCGCGTGCGTGTGGAAACCGATACGGTACAGGCGGAAATCGATACCAACGGCGGTGACCTGCGTTATCTGGCGCTGCTCAAGCATCGTGACGATGCGGGCACCGGCAATTTTGTGCTGCTGGATGACAGCAAACCGCCCGCGATTTATGTGGCCCAATCCGGTTTGGTTGGCACCAATTTGCCTTCGCACAAGGCCATATTTACCGCCTCGGCGGATAACTACACGCTGCAACCCGGCCAGGACAAGCTGGAAGTAAAACTGAGCTGGAGCGGTGAAGACGGTGTGTCTGTGGATAAAATCTATACCTTCCATCGCGACAGTTATGTGGTGGATTTGCGCTATGAAATCCATAACGGCAGCACCGCGCCGCTGGATGCGTCGGTGTATTACCAGATCATGCACGACAGCGATTCTGCCGCGGCTTCGAGAATGATGCCGACCTTCACGGGCGGCGCATATTACACGGATGCCGACAAGTACAAGAAAATCAAATTCGACAAAATGCGCGAGGAAAACCTGTCCCAAACCGCAAGCGACGGCTGGCTGGCTTTGGTGCAGCACTATTTTGTGAGCGCCTGGCTGCCCAAGGAAGGAAACCGCGAATACTATACCAAGGCATTGACGGACAAGGTTTTTCTGATAGGCGCGGTGAGCGCGGTCGAGGCTGTGGCGCCGGGTGCGAGCGCGACGGTTGATGCCCGTTTTTACGCGGGTCCGCAGGTGCAGACGTTGCTGGAAAAGGTTGCGCCCGGCATGGAAAATGTGGTCGATTACGGCTGGCTCAAGGTGATCGCTTCGCCCTTGTTCTGGCTGCTGTCGCAGATACACAAGCTGGTGCAAAACTGGGGGGTGGCCATCATACTGCTCACGGTGCTTATCAAGCTGGCTTTCTACCCCCTGTCCGCCAAGAGCTACAAA
Source organism: Methylobacillus sp. (assembly GCA_031277395.1). Classification (GTDB taxonomy): domain Bacteria; phylum Pseudomonadota; class Gammaproteobacteria; order Burkholderiales; family Methylophilaceae; genus MM2. The sequence goes on from JAITML010000044.1 coordinate 8,241, forward strand.
TCCATGGCGCATATGCGCGAGCTTGCGCCGCGTTTGCAGCGCCTCAAGGAGCAATATGGCGACGATCGCCAGAAAATGCATCAGGCGATGATGGAGCTGTACAAAACCGAAAAAATCAATCCCATGGGCGGTTGTTTGCCCATCGTGGTGCAGATTCCGGTATTTATCTCGCTGTACTGGGTGCTGCTGGGCAGCGTCGAGATGCGCCACGCGCCTTTCATGTTGTGGATACATGATTTGTCGGCGGTGGATCCGTATTATGTCCTGCCCGTGCTTATGGCGATCACGATGTTTATCCAGACTCGGCTCAACCCCAAGCCGCCGGATCCCATACAGGCCAAAATGATGATGTTCATGCCGATTGCGTTCAGCGTGTTCTTCTTCTTCTTCCCGGCCGGTCTGGTGCTGTACTGGCTGATTAACAACGTGCTGTCCATCGCCCAGCAATGGAACATCAACCGGACCATCGGTCAGGCGAAGACAGGCAAAAAGTCGCGGTAACCCCAGCGCAAGCCGCGATGCAAACCACGGATACCATCGCGGCCATAGCCACCGCTCCGGGCAGTGGCGGCATAGGGGTGGTGCGGATTTCGGGATCGTGCAGCCGGGAGATTGCGACAGCGATACTCGGTCACTGCCCCGCGCCGCGTAACGCGGCCTATCTCGCATTCAGGGATGCCGATGGCAGCCTGATTGATCGCGGCATCGCCATCTATTACGCGGCTCCCCATTCCTACACTGGCGAGGACGTGCTGGAGCTGCAAGCGCACGGCGGCTCCGCGCTGATGCAACTGTTGCTCGCGCGCTGCCTCGCGTTGGGTGCGCGTCAGGCTGAGCCCGGCGAATTCACGCGCCGCGCCTACTTCAATGACAAACTCGATCTTACCCAGGCGGAAGCCGTGGCCGATCTCATCAGTGCCGCGACAACGGAAGCCGTCCGCAGCGCAGCGCGGTCGCTCGCGGGAGAATTTTCCGCACGGATTCATGCCTTGCGCGACAAGTTGGTTGACCTTCGTCTGCTGGTTGAAGCCTGTCTTGATTTTCCCGAAGAGGACATAGACTTTATCGCGCAAGGTGATGTTGCGGGCAAACTGGAAATGCTGGAAGCCGAGCTTTGCTCCGTGTTTGCCAATGCCCGACAGGGCAGTCTGCTGCGTGAGGGCATACGTGTGGTGCTTATCGGTCAGCCCAATGTCGGCAAATCCAGTCTTATGAATCAATTGGCCGGTGAAGAAGTCGCGATTGTTACCCCGGTTGCGGGCACCACGCGCGATACGCTGCACAGCGCCATCCAGATCAGTGGCGTGCCCTTGCATATCATTGATACGGCAGGTTTGCGCGATACAACGGATGAGGTTGAACAGGAAGGTATCGCCCGAACATGGCGGGCTTTGGAAAGCGCGCATGCCGCATTATTTTTGATTGACGCAGCTCATGGTATCGGCGAAAACGAAAAAACGGTTACAGAGCGATTACGCAAGGATTTGCCGAAATTATGGGTGCATAACAAAATTGACCTCACTTCAGAAACACCCGGCAAGGTCGAGTGCGATGGCGAAAGGCATCTTTATCTTTCGGCCAAAACGGGCGCGGGGATGGATGTGTTACGCAACGAGCTTTTGAATATCGCCGGTTGGCAACCCGCAGGTGAAGGGATTTTTATGGCACGTACCCGCCATCTGGAAGCGCTTAAACAGGTGGGGCGCCATCTGCAACAAGCCACCCATTTATTGGCTCAACCCGAACTGCTCGCGGAAGAGCTGCGTCTCGCGCAAGAAGCGCTTAATACGATTACCGGGGAATTTACTTCGGATGATTTACTCGGAGAAATTTTCAGCCGGTTTTGCATAGGGAAATAGTCGCTACCGATTGCCCGGTATTCCTGCCCAATAAAAAACGTCCGATGCACCGCACCGGACGTTTCACGTGAAACAATTTAGCTATCGTTTACTTGACGGTCAGCAGATAGGCGATGAAATTACCTTTTTCCTCGGCGGTACAATCGCGACCGATGATGTCCAGGCAATGTTTCTCGAAGTTTTTCTCAACCTTGTCCAAGTCGGAGAAGCGCTCCGGGTTCGCAGCGGGCGCCAGCGGCTTGATCGGCTTTTTGGTGACGAGGTGCGTGCCGGGATTGGCCGGATTGGTAGTGTGGCAGGACGCGCAAGCGATCTGCTTGCCGTGTATGGTCAGCTCACGGTTGAAAAACGTCTTGCCCGCATCGGCATTCAGGCCATTGTAGGTTTCGTGTCTGCTGTCGGCGATGTTTTTGGCAATGGCGGCATACTTGTCGGCGAGCTTCTGCGCAGTGACCGGGTCCGCGAAAGCCGACGCGCTGAAAAGACCAAGGACAGCAAGAAGGACAATACTGGTATTACGCATGCTAGTGCTCCTGTATGAAGTTTAAGACTATCGTGTCTGTATTTCGGTTTCAGACCGTTTTTCATTATAACATGGTCTGGCGCAAGCCAAGAATTTCATTAAAATTTAATCTGGTGCGGAGGCTCCTTGACCCGCAACCGAGTGTTTCACGTGAAACAATACATGACTGACCCCCCGCTTTGAAGTACCATACGCATCCCGGTGTTGTGTGGTGTCCCTATGCAGTTTCCTGAAAAATTTGATGTCATCGTGGTCGGCGGCGGTCATGCCGGTACCGAGGCAGCGCTTGCAGCGGCTCGTATGGGGCGACGCACGCTGCTGCTCACGCATAACATCGAAACGCTGGGGCAGATGTCCTGCAATCCGTCCATAGGCGGCATAGGCAAGGGGCATCTGGTCAAGGAGGTCGATGCACTCGGCGGCGCGATGGCGGCCGCAACGGACGAAAGCGGCATCCAGTTCCGCATTCTGAATTCCAGCAAAGGTTTTGCAGTACGCGCGACGCGCGCCCAAGCCGACCGTATTTTGTACAAGGCGGCGATACGTTCCCGGCTGGAAAATCAGCCCAATTTGTGGCTGTTCCAGCAGGCCGTGGACGATATTATTCTTGAGGGCGAACAGGTCAAAGGCGTGGTAACCCAGCTTGGGCTGCGCTTTGAATCACGCACAGTGGTGCTGACCGCCGGAACTTTTCTCGCCGGTCTTGTGCATGTCGGTCTTGCGCATTATCAGGCCGGACGCGCAGGCGATCCGCCCGCAGTTTCGCTTGCGCATCAGTTGCGCGAAATCAATCTGCCCGCAGGCCGTCTCAAAACCGGCACACCGCCGCGCATCGACGGGCGCACGATTGATTATTCGGTGATGGAAGTGCAGCCTGGTGATGATCCGGCGCCGGTGTTTTCCTTCCTCGGCTCGCCCGAACAACACCCGCGGCAACTGCCCTGCTGGATCACCCATACCAACGAGCGCACGCACGAAATCATACGCGGCGGGCTGGATCGTTCCCCGATGTACACCGGCGTGATTGAAGGAATAGGCCCGCGCTACTGCCCGTCGGTCGAAGACAAAATAACGCGCTTCGCGGGCAAGGAATCGCATCAGGTTTTTCTTGAGCCGGAAGGGTTGAGTACGCACGAAATCTATCCCAACGGTATTTCGACCAGCTTGCCGTTCGACGTGCAATATGCGCTGGTGCGCTCCATACGCGGCCTCGAAAATGCGCACATTCTGCGCCCCGGCTACGCCATCGAATACGATTATTATGATCCGCGCGGACTTAAGAACACGCTTGAAACCAGGGCGGTGCGCGGCTTGTTTTTTGCCGGCCAAATCAATGGTACGACCGGCTATGAAGAAGCGGCGGCGCAAGGCTTGCTGGCGGGCATCAACGCAGGCTTGCAGTGCGCGGAGCGCGAAGGTTGGTGTCCTACGCGCGATCAAGCCTATCTGGGTGTGCTGGTCGATGATCTGATCACGCGCGGCGTGACGGAGCCGTACCGCATGTTCACAAGTCGCGCCGAATACCGGCTCATGCTGCGCGAGGACAACGCCGATTTGCGGCTGACCGAAATCGGCCGCAAACTGGGTGTGGTGGATGATGCGCGCTGGGAAGCGTTCAGCCGCAAGCAGGAAGCGATCGCATGCGAGCAAGAGCGTTTAAAAAATACTTGGGTGCGCCCCGCCACGTTGCCTGAAGCGGATGCCCTGCGCGTGTTGGGCAAGCCCATTGAGCGCGAATATTCCCTGCTGGAATTGCTGCGTCGCCCGGACGTGAGTTATGAGGTTTTGTTGACTTTGCCCGGCGCAGGCGCGGGTGAAAGCGATGCGCAAGTGCGTCAGCAACTGGAAATCGCCGCGAAATATCAGGGTTATATCGCCCGCCAGACCGAGGAAATCGAGCGCGGCCGCCACTATGAAGAACTGGCATTGCCGGAAGATATGGATTATCGTGAAGTGCGCGGCCTTTCCAATGAGGCGCAACAAAAACTGGCCAAACAGCGCCCGCAAACGCTGGGACAGGCGGGACGCATTTCCGGGATTACACCCGCCGCGATTTCGCTGCTGCTGGTGCATCTCAAGAAAAAACATCGTGCCGATCAAGGCGAGCGCGCCGCATGAGTTTGCAGGAAAAATTGGTCAGCGGATTGCAGGCGCTGGACATCGCGCCGGATACAGCGCCCCGGCTGCTGGAGTATTTGGCTTTGCTGGAAAAGTGGAACAAAGTGCACAACCTGACCGCCGTGCGCGATCCGGACGAGATGGTAACGCTGCATTTATTGGACAGCCTGTCGGTACTGCCGCATATCGGGCAGGGTCGTTTGCTCGATGTCGGCAGCGGCGCCGGGTTGCCCGGGATTCCGTTGGCGATGATACGCCCCGATTTGCAGGTGACGGTGCTGGATTCCAGTCACAAAAAGACGAGCTTTATGCGGCAGGCGAAAGCGGTGCTGGAATTGAATAATCTTGAAGTCGTTTGCGGTCGCGTCGAGGAATTTCGCGTCGAACGCAAATTCGACATGATTATTTCACGCGCTTTTTCCGATCTCGCGGAGTTCATGCGGCTTACGCGCCACCTGTGTGCTGATGGCGGTGTATGGCTCGCGATGAAGGGCGTGTATCCACACGAAGAATTAGCGCAGGTTACAGACGCAACCGAGGTGGTTCCGCTCGCGGTGCCGGGACTTGAAGCGCAACGACATCTTGTTTTTTTGAAAGCAGCCTGATGCGTATATTAGCGATTACCAATCAAAAAGGCGGCGTCGGCAAAACGACGACCTGTGTCAACCTTGCCGCGAGCCTGGTCGAAACCAAGCGCCGCGTGCTGCTGATTGATCTTGATCCACAGGGCAATGCGACGACCGGCAGCGGCGTTGATAAGGCCGCGTGCAAACATACGGTTTATCACATTCTCATTGGCGACAAATCCATTGCTGAAGTACGCGTGAAAACGGAAAGCGGCTTTGACATTATTCCGGCCAACCGCGAACTGGCCGGGGCGGAAGTCGAACTCGTGAATGAACTGGCGCGGGAAACGCGGCTCAAGCAAGCGTTGGCCGCGCTCGGCGACAGCGAATATGATTATGTTCTGATTGATTGCCCCCCTGCCCTCAACCTGTTGACCGTGAACGCGCTGACCGCTGCGCATGCGGTAATGATCCCGATGCAATGCGAATACTACGCGCTTGAAGGCTTGTCCGATCTGGTCAACACAACCAAGAGAGTGCGTGCTTACTTAAACCCTGCGCTGGAGATCGAAGGCTTGCTGCGCACACTGTTTGACACGCGCAACATGCTTGCGCAGCAGGTGTCGGCGCAGCTTACCCAGCACTTCGGAGACAAGGTTTACCGCACGGTTATCCCGCGCAATATCCGGCTCGCGGAAGCGCCCAGCTATGGCAAGCCGGTAATCACTTATGACCGCGCATCCAAAGGCGCGAAGGCGTATCTTTCGCTCGCCGAGGAAATCGTCAACAAGAGCAAAACATCAACCAATGCTGGAGCGACACATGGTTAAATCCAAAGGTTTGGGACGTGGTCTGGATGCGCTGTTGGGCGGCAGCCTCGAAAGTGTATCGTCTGGCGATACCCTGCGCGTATTGCGCGTAGAACAACTGCAACCCGGAAAATATCAGCCGCGCACACAGATGGACGAGGAATCGCTGGCGCAACTTGCCGATTCCATACGCGCGCAAGGCATTATGCAGCCTATCCTGGTGCGCGAGGTCGCGCCGAACAAATTTGAAATCATTGCCGGTGAACGCCGTTGGCGTGCCGCGCAATTGGCCGGAATGCACGAAGTACAAGTGCTCGTGCGCGAGCTGGAAGACGAAACCGCGCTCGCGATGTCACTCATCGAAAATATACAGCGCGAAAATCTCAACCCGCTTGAAGAAGCCAACGGCATCCAGCGTCTGCTGGACGAATTCGGCTTGACGCACCAAGCCGCTGCGGAAGCGATAGGCCGTTCGCGTGCCGCCGTTACCAATCTTTTGCGTTTGCGAGCACTCACCGACAAGGTGCAGGATCTGCTCATGGCGGGGCATCTTGATATGGGCCATGCGCGCGCCCTGCTCCCGCTTGATGGCGCGACGCAAATTACCGCCGCCGAGCAAATCGCCGCCAAAAAGCTGTCGGTACGCGAGGCCGAGCGACTCGTGCAACGTCTTACCGAACCACGCAAGGAAACTTCCGCTCCCCGCCTCTCGCGCGACATTCTCAATTTACAGGAAACGCTCGCCGATCAACTCGGCGCAGCGGTCGCCATTCGCCAGGGCGCCAAAGGCAAAGGCAAGCTCACGATAGACTACAACAGCGCAGATGAGTTGGAAGGTATTTTGAACCGCATGGGAATCCGGCTCGAGCAGAATTGATTTTTTGCGTTTCCTGAATTACTTGCGCCATTCCTTCGGCATCAGCACCCACATTCTTCCTTGCTGTTTCATCGCGCCGGCCTGACGTCCGGCGTCAAAGCCCGCACCCCAGAAAAAGTCGGCGCGGATCGCGCCTTTGATCGCGCCGCCGGTGTCTTGCGCAACGACCAGGCGGCGCATCGGTTTGCTGCTGTTGGGGAAGGTGGTGTCGAGGAAGACCGGCGCGCCCAGCGGAATGTAGCGGGGATCGACGGCAATACTGCGTTCGGCGGTGATGGGCACGGCCAGCGCACCCAGCGGGCCGGGCAATCCTGCCGGTAATTCACGGAAAAAAACGTAGCTGGGATTCGCGTTGAGCAAATCGCGCAGTTTGTCCGGATTGCGGCGACCCCAATCCTTGATGCCCTGCATTGAAGCTTGCGCCATCGTCAATTCACCGCGATTGATGAGCACACTGCCTATGGAACGGTAGGGATGCCCGTTTTGATCTGCATAGCCGACAGGCACACTCGCGCCGGATTCCAGTTTGATGATGCCGGAACCCTGGATTTGCAGGAAGAAAAGATCAACCACGTCATCCACCCAGATCAACTCTTTGCCCGCGAGCGGCGAATTAACCACGTCGATTTCGCTCCGGCTGTAATACGGCGTCAGCTTGGTGCCTTGCAGCTTTCCGCGCAGGCGGCGGCCGCTCAACTCGGGATAAAGGCTGCCCAACTCCACGGTCACGAGATTATCAGGGCGAACGTAGAGCGGATAGCGATAAAGATCCGTGCGCTTGCGGCTGCCGTTCAGCTCGGGCTGGTAATAGCCGGTGATCGTGCCGCTGTCGCCGCCTTCCGCTGTCGTGGCTTGATATGGTTTGAAATTGTCGAGCAGAAAACGCGTGATCGCGGCTTTGTCGGGATTATTCAGCTTGCCTGCAGCCGCGCACGCCTTGCGCCAAGCGTCGCGATTTTTGAGCGCATCGCAACTGCGCATAATGGCGGGCCACGCAGCCGTCAGATTATCATTGTCCAAGCCCGGAATCGCTGACCACTCAACCGGGCGCAGCAAAGCGTAGTCGGATGTCGGGGGTGGCTCGGCGGCCTTGGCCGGTGTGGTTGGCGGTGCTTCGTAGCGTTCAACATCGGGAATTTGCAACGGCGGCAGCGTTTCCACCTTTTCGCAATCGCACGAAGTTTCAGCAGCAGGTTCGGGCGCGGATGCGGCAATTACATCGGGTGCCGCATCGGCCACCTCGGATGTGGCTGCCGGGGGCGGTGGTTGCACCGTTTTGTCTGGAGCGGAGGCGCAACCGGCCAGCAGTAGCAATAACGGAAAAACAATGCGCGGCGACATCAGGCGATCAATCCGGTTGTCGGCGAACTGGGCGCGGCGGAATACAATTTTTTTGCCATGCGTCCGGCAAGCCAGGCTTCGCGCCCCGCTTCAACTGCTTTTTTCATGGCCGAGGCCATGAGCACGGGATTTTTCGCACCCGCGATTGCGGTGTTCATCAAGATGCCGTCGCAACCCAGCTCCATCGCAATCGCCGCGTCGGAAGCCGTGCCCACACCCGCATCCACCAGCACCGGCACCTTGGCGTTCTCGATGATAATCTGCAAATTCCACGGATTCAAAATGCCCATGCCGGAACCAATCAGCGAAGCAAGCGGCATCACCGCGCAGCAGCCGGTTTCTTCCAATTGCTTGGCAATAATGGGATCATCCGACGTGTAAACCATTACGTCAAAGCCTTCCTTGATCAGCGTTTTCGCAGCGCTCAGGGTCTCAACCACGTTGGGATACAAAGTGTGCGGATCGCCCAGCACTTCCAGCTTGACCAGCTTGTGACCGTCAAGCAATTCACGCGCGAGTCGCAACGTGCGCACCGCATCCTCCGCCGTGTAGCAACCGGCGGTATTCGGCAGATAGGTGAACTGCTCCGGCGGAACAAAGTCGAGCAACGAAGGCTCGTCCGCATTCTGCCCGATATTGGTACGGCGTATTGCCACCGTGACGATTTCTGCGCCGCTCGCGTCAATCGCCGCTCGCGTCTGCTCAAAATCCTTGTATTTGCCGGTGCCGACCAACAGGCGTGAAGCGTAAGCCCGGCCCGCAATATTCAAAGTATCCATGGTTCCTGTTATCCCCCACCCACCGCGCCAACAATCTCCAGCGTATCGCCCGAAACCAGAGCTGTATCCGCAAACGCCGTGCGCGGCACAATCTCGCCATTGTGCTCAATCGCAATGCGTTTGCCCTCCAGCCCCATGCGCGCAACCAGATGCGCCACGGTGAAGCGGGACTCCTCAAACGTGCGGGAATTGCCGTTAATGGTCAGTTGGATCAATTGTGTGTGAGTCATCAATTCAAGTAAAATCGACAGCGCCGAGAACGCGCTTGATGCTCATTATAACGGCATGACGGACGTTTTCGATACCGCAGGTTTTTCAGTTTGCGGGTGTAGTTCAATGGCAGAACATTTGCTTCCCAAGCAAAATACGCGGGTTCGATTCCCGTCACCCGCTCCATATAGGCAAAACTGCCTTTAGAATCAATGTATTTTTGTTGTAGAGGCGTGAAATTCGGCCATAGTGCGGGAGGGTACTACAACATGGTACTCCAATGCTCACCAATACATACCGCCGCGAAAGTGGCATTTTTGTAGTTCGGCTCACAGTCCCGATGCGTCTCCGCGAAGTAATCGGGCGGCGCGAGCTACACGTTTCCACAAGACAACGCGACCCTGCCGCTGCTAAACTTACGACCTTGCACAGGGCAATCCGAACCCGTGCACTACTGCAACGTGTCACTCCACGCGCCCGTGAAGGCGCGACCATTGCGCCGGGTAGCGGTTAGCGTGGGGAGGGAGTTTCAATCCACGCGCCCGTGAAGGCGCGACGCCAAAGCTCGCCATGGGGGAAGAATGGCGGTAGCGCGTTTCAATCCACGCGCCCGTGAAGGCGCGACCCAAAAGAGACTGGCTATGGCTCTGCACTGTGCATGGTTTCAATCCACGCGCCCGTGAAGGCGCGACCGCATGGCGCGGCTCGGCGACATGCCTGTTGTCCGCGTTTCAATCCACGCGCCCGTGAAGGCGCGACGTTCGCAACGGCCAGGTCGCGCACTACACGCCGGAGTTTCAATCCACGCGCCCGTGA
>JAITML010000046.1 GCA_031277395.1 Methylobacillus sp.
TGCTGGTTTCGCGCAGCATCTTGATGCGCCAGTTTGCGGCATCTTTCGGTTTTTTTCCGTAGCTGACGCTATCGGCGCCGATGATGATGGCGTGGCATTTTGGATGAGCTTTCTGGATACGCGCGAGTGCTCGCATGAAGATATGAAAACCGCGATAGGGTTCCAGATTGCGCGCAACATAGGTGATGACGGGATCGCCTGCTTTGAGCAGAGTGCCATCTTGCGTGGTGAATGTCGCTTGCGGATCGGGCGCGAGATTGCGTGCGTCTATGCCTTCGTGTTGCACGATGATTCTGGGTTGCAGAATTTCCGGGTATCGGCTGCGCTGCCAGTGTGTGGGACTGACAGCAGCGTCGCATTGCAGAAGATTGAGCGCGTGCTGCGCGTTCCACGTGCGGATGCGCGCGCGATCATCGAGGATGAGTGGAAACTCGGGATCAAACCCCAAGTCCGCACCTTCGGCGTTGTAATACCACTCACAGAAATGCACAAGCCGGGATTCAGGAAAGATATCTTTGACATACAAAGTTTCGCCCCAGCCGGGATGCGCAAGGATTACATCAGGAATGAAACCGCCGTCGCGCATCTTGAGCATGGTGCGCGCGGCGGCCTGCCCATGCAAGGTGGCCGCTTCCATCTGGCGCAGGTAGGGATGTTGCTGCTTGTGCGCGGCGCGGGCAAGACGGTAGCGTAGCAGCTTGTTAAAACCGGGCATCCCCGGCGCGGTATCACGCCCAAGCGCGCGCACGTCCCATCCCGCCCGATTCGACCACGCCTGCGCGAAGTAGCCGAACTGACCGGGGAAATTTTGGTGAATGATGAGGATGCGCATGGGTCACTATGATATTTGAGAAGCAATGTTCCGGGAAAGATAAATTGGTTTGTTGAGTTATAAAATAACTCCTAAATCAAACCGGCAATTTTTCCGTAACCCCACAGGCATAAAGGCAGGCTGCCACTTGCAAGGCTATCGGTCGTGGTATCGGTGTTTCTCCCGTGAGTGCGCGGCGTATCCAGCTGGCCGTGGTACCGACATCCATCGTCTCCGGCAGATCCGGCACTTCGGCGATGCTGCCCTCCTCCGCCGGAACCAGTACACGCCCTTCGCCCGCGTTGAAATAGCATATCTCGGGACAACGTTTCGGATTGGCGTAAACCTCGCCTTCAGTACCGCGCAACAGAAACGCGTGTGCGCCGCTCGCCTTGAGAAAGGTGCTGCTTTTGGCGAGATATTCCGGATGCGTGACACTGTTGATGCGCACCGATTTCCCGTAAAACGGATCGGCCAGTTTGACCAGCGTATGCGTGCTGTTGCGCAGACCCAAACGCCAGCGGAGTTGGAGCAACTTGTCCATGCCGGGTGACATGATTTCAATCGGGAGAAATGCGATCTCGCCCGCGTTCAACCTGCGCTGCGCTTCATCCGCACTGTGGCAAGGCGTAATGCCCAACTCCGTGAATACCTCGGCGCTGACCACACGTTTGGGATCGTGCGTCACGCCATGCACGAGCACCGGCACGCCTTGCCGCGCGAGCAAGAGCGCAAGCAGCGGTGTCAAATTTCCCTGTCGGCGTGCGCCGTTGTAACTCGGAATCACCACCGGCAACGGCTTGTCTGCAGGCGCTTGCAAGTGCGGCAGTGCATCCTGCATCGCACGATAAAAGCCCAGCATTTCCTCGTCCGATTCGCCCTTGATGCGAAATGCAATCAGCAATGCGCCCAACTCCAGATCGGATATTTCACCGCGCAGCATCGCAGCGTAAAGCGCGTATGCCGTATCTTGCGCAAGGTCAGTCGCACCGTCTTTTCCACGCGCGACTTCCTTGATAATTTCGACGAGTTCCATAATGCGATTATGCCTCATGCGGTAAAATCGCGCTCCATGATACTACTGCGCAATCTTTCTTATGGCCGTGGCAGCACGCCGCTTGTCACCGATGCCGGTTTGCAATTTCATCCCGGCTGGAAAATCGGATTGGTCGGCGCCAACGGCTGCGGCAAATCATCTTTTTTCGCGTTGCTGCGCGGTGAACTGCATCAGGAATCAGGCGATCTGGAAATTCCCGCTGCGTGGGTTGTCGCGCATGTCGGACAGGAGACGCCCGCCCTGCCCCAAGCCGCGCTGGAATTTGTACTCGACGGTGACGAGGAATTGCGCCGTATCGAACACGCATTCGCCGCTGCCGAAGCCGCGCATGACGGCGAAAAAATAGGCGTGTTGCACGCCCGTTATGCCGAGATTGACGGCTATGCAGCCAAAGCGCGCGCTGCCGAATTGATGAGCGGATTGGGTTTTGCGCATACGGATTTCACGCGCCCGGTCGCCGAATTTTCCGGCGGCTGGCGCGCGCGTCTCAATCTTGGTCGCGCGCTCATGTGCCGCTCCGATTTGCTGCTGCTGGACGAACCCACCAACCATCTTGATCTTGATGCGGTAATCTGGCTCGAAGGCTGGCTCAAACGTTATCCCGGCACGCTGCTGCTGATCTCGCATGATCGCGATTTTCTCGATGCCGTCACCGGCCATATTCTGCATTTTGACCAAGGCCGTCTCAAACTTTATTCCGGCAACTACACCGCTTTTGAGCGCGCCCGCGCCGAGCAATTGGCCTTGCAACAAGCAATGCGCGAAAAACAGCAACGCGAAGTCGCGCATCTGCGCAGCTATATTGACCGCTTTCGCGCGCAGGCTACCAAGGCACGGCAGGCGCAAAGCCGCATCAAGGCGCTCGCGCGCATGGAAGAAGTCGCCGCCGCGCATGTTGATACACCGTTCACTTTCGGTTTTCGCGAGCCGGCCACGATGCCGGACACGCTGCTTGAATTGCGCGATGCCGCTGCGGGCTACGGCGAAAAAACGGTGATCGCCAACATTAATCTGTCCATTCGCCCCGGTGAACGCATCGCGTTGCTCGGTCGCAATGGCGCAGGAAAATCCACGCTCATAAAAATGCTGGCCGGTGTTTTACCGCCCTTGCACGGCACGCGACGCGAAGGAAAAGGCTTGCAGATCGGCTATTTCGCGCAGCATCAAGTTGAAGCATTGCGCCCGGAAGAATCGCCGTTGCAACATCTGTTGCGCCTTGATTCAGCCACGCGCGAGCAGGATCATCGCAACTTTCTCGGCAGTTTTGATTTCCGTGGTGACATGGCCAGTGCGCCCTGCGGCGCTTTTTCCGGCGGCGAAAAATCGCGCCTCGCGCTCGCGCTTCTCATCTGGCAACGCCCCAATTTGCTGCTGCTGGATGAACCCACCAATCATCTCGATCTCGAAATGCGCGAAGCGCTCACGCTCGCCCTGCAGGAAACCGATACCGCCGTGGTGCTGGTTTCGCATGACAGGCATTTGCTGCGCACCACTGCCGACAGTTTGCATCTCGTCGATGCCGGAAAAATGACACCTTTCGATGGTGATCTCGACGATTATGCCGTCTGGCTCACTATGCAACGCGCTGTCGCCACCACGCCCGATGAAGGCAAAGTCGCGCGCAGGGAAGCGCGAGAGGCCGCCGAAAAAACGCGTCAGCAATTATTGACGCAACGCCGACCCTTGATAAAAGAAGCCGAAAAACTGGAAAAACTCCTTCCCGGCTGGCAACAGGAAAAACACCAACTGGATGAGCGGCTGGCTGACTCCGCGCTTTACACCAACCCTGATCGCACACTGCTGGAAAGTCTGCTCAAGCGCCAGGCGCAATTGGTGGCGGATATTGAGAATGCAGAAACACGATGGTTGGAAATTCAGACGGCTTTGGAGCAGCTTTGACTTCTATTTCATAAAGAAAAATCAAATCCATCCATTGTTTCAATTCGCGGGCTTTTTCGCAATTGATCTTGAAAATAAATTCTGACATAGTTTCGCTATTACCCTCACACCAACCAGCTTCCATGCCCTCCTTTTCGCGCAAGCATTTCCCCGCCGCCTTCTGGGTCGGCTTGGGTGTGCCGTTTCTGATCGTTCTCATCGCGCTATGGCAGTTGAGCCGCGTACCTTCCGGGATGCCTGTTTTTCCAGGCGCACTGCCGCTGATCACGCTGCTGTTTGGAGTAATTGCGTCCGGCGCATTTTGCGTGGCTTTATGGGCGATGCGGCGCGCGGCGACGAGTGCGATGCAGTCGCGTGATGCGTTATTGCGCGCGTTTGAAACCGGGCAGCGCTGGTTGCCAGTTTTCATGTTGACGCAGACCTTGCTGGTATTCGGCGGTGTGATTTGTCTGCTGGCTTTTGAAATCATGAATCTGATCGCCAGTGGAGCGCGCGGTGAAGGCGCGATAAAGCTGGAAATAATAGGCGGACTGATCGCGCTTGCACTGCTGTGGTACGGCATCAAAATCGTGAGAGACATGATTCGTTTCGCACGGCGCAAACGGGAAATCGAACCCATCTTCATCATGGGACAAATCGTATCGCCCGAGCAGGCGCCGCAGTTATGGCAATTTGTGCGCGAGGTGGCATGGCAGGCCAAAGCCAAGTTGCCGGATTCAACGGTGGTCGGGCTGAATGAAGGCTTCTTTGTGACCGAGCATCCGGTCGCGCTCGCCAATGGTCAGCGCGTGCCGGACGGTCGCGTGTTGTATCTGCCGCTGCCATACATGGCGTTTCTCGGACGCACCGAAGTCGCCGCCGTGGTGGCGCATGAACTCGGACATTTCACGGGCGAAGATACGGCGTATGGTCGGCGTTTCGCGCCGATTTACCGCGCTCTGGTCGATGGCATTCTCGCCATCACCAACGAGCACGATGCCGAAGATGACGGCTGGCGCGCGTGGGTAACCGGCCCGGCCACGTTGTACGGAAAATGGTTTCTGCAAAATTTCGACGAAGCCGTGCATTACTGGAGCCGCGAACGTGAACTTGCTGCCGATGAATTCAGCCGCCGCGTGGCCGGAACCGATGCGACGGCGCTCGCCTTGCTGCGTACCGCCGTGTTGCACGATCTGGTTGAAGAAGCTCTGCTGCATAATCGCACCGCGCCGCCGGAAAAACGCGAAGGCGTATTGACCATGGTGCGCCGCTTCGTTGCCGAACGCGGTTTGACCGACCCGCAAAATCATCTGGAAGATCGGCAGGCGCATCCGCTCGATTCGCACCCTTCGCTCAAGCAACGGCTGGACGCGCTCGGCGTGACGATCACTCCGACGCTGGTCGCGCGCACGCGCGATGTCAGCGATGCGCAATTGCTCGCAGAACTCGGTTTGGAAGCTGCACCACCTGCATGATTTTCAGGAAACCCTGCATGAATTTTGAGCGAGTTGATACATCCAAAACCGGATGGAACAGCCGTGATAAACTCATGCGCAGTTTCCCTTATTCACTTGAAAAAGGACGATACCCATGAGTGACATCGCATCATCGCTGGAAAAAGAATTTGCCGACCAATCACAATCCGAACGCGACGCCTACATCGCCCATCTCAAGGAGCTTGAAGCCAAGGGACAAGGCAGCCTTGATGTCAGACCGCACTCGATTGTGCTGGCATCGTTGTTCATCCTTATCGGTGTGCTTATGGCGTGGGCACTGGGCACCCAAGGAACCAACATAACCGCCTCCATCATCGGCATTCTCATCGGCGTAGCCGTAGCCGGATGGGGCGCGTGGGCGATGCTGTGGCCACGCAAACCCAAATTCACACTGACCGAAGAAGGCGTGCGTGTAAAAGGTGAGTTGCTGCCGTGGAGCAGCATTGAAGACTACAACGTCACCATACACTCCACCAACAGCGTCCCCACGCATATTTCGGTCGTGCTGTCGCATGTTGCGGGTTTCAAACCGCCCAAAGGCGTACCCCAGGCCCGTCGCGGCGGCTTGATCGGAAAAATGCGCGCCGCAAAAGACAGCGAGCCCGAGTACAACACGAATCTGATGTTATGGACTGGCGCCAAAGGCATGAGCGCCGACCAGCTGACTCAACGCATCCATGACTTTCTCACCGCCGCGCGCGCGAAGGAGGAGTTGGCGCGGTTGCAGGCCGGCTGACCGGTGCGTCACGGACAGATTTGATTTGCCCCTGCAATTGAAAATAAAAAGCCCCGCAATGCGGGGCTTTATAAATGACAAAAGCCCGTGAAGGGCTTTTGTCAGTTCACAAGTAAAAATTACTCGGGAACAATGTTTGCAGCTTGCTTGCCCTTGGGGCCCATTGCTTCTTCGTAGCTGACGCGTTGATTCTCGCGCAGGGTTTTGAAGCCTTCCGCCTTGATCGCGGAGAAGTGAGCGAAGAGGTCTTCACCACCACCATCGGGAGTAATGAAGCCGAATCCCTTTGCGTCGTTGAACCACTTGACTGTACCTGTTGCCATGTTTTGATTTCCTGAAATAAAAATTAAATTCGGGCGATGTGCCCGGCATCTATCGGTATCAAGGGAAAATGATGGAAACAGAAGTACCGCATTGACACGACTTGAACTAACAGACGCGCACAGCATACTCGTATTTTCCATGATTGCATAACGTTTTTTTCCATAATGACAAGCGCATGACCGGTTTCGTGTTGCATTATGCCAACACAGGGAAACACGGGAATTCACGAAAAAGCCCTCTTTCCAGTAAAATTACGGGTTTTTGACCCGATTGCCGCACCATAACGCGGCAGCTTTACCCAAACCGAACCAGGAACAGCGTCTTGAACTCAAAACTGCACACTACGAACAAAATTTCCCGCACTTTTACAGAGCTGCCGCCGCCCAGCATGGACGGCAAAGACATCATCGAGGATTTCCGCCGTTATTTCAGCCGCACGCTGGGTCGCAGCGAGTTCAATGCTGCCGAGGCAAACCATATTTACACCTCATTTGCGATGGCCTGGCGCGACCGCATCGTGGAACGCTGGAAACAAACGAAAGCCACCTACGAGGCCACGGACGGCAAGCGTGCTTATTATTTGTCGCTGGAATTTCTCATGGGGCGCGCGCTCGGCAACGCCATGCTCAATCTGGAAGAAAATCCCACCACGCTCGCCGAGCTCAAAAAAATCGGGCTGCGGCTGGAAGAAATTATTGATCAGGAGCATGATGCCGGCCTCGGCAACGGCGGTCTCGGACGCCTCGCAGCGTGCTTTCTCGACAGTTGCGCCACACTGCAATTGCCGGTGATGGGTTATGGGCTGCGCTACGAATACGGCATGTTCCGCCAGAAAATAGAAAACGGTTATCAACTGGAAGAGCCGGATAACTGGCTGCGCGGCGGCAACCCGTGGGAGATCGAGCGGCAGGAGCTTGCCGTTCCCGTCAAATTCGGCGGCCACACGGAGCATTCATTTGACGAAAACGGCAAGCCACTGGCACGCTGGGTAAATTCGCGCGATGTGCTGGCGATTCCGTTTGACATGCCGATCCCCGGTTATCGCAACGGCACGGTCAATACCTTGCGTTTGTGGAAATCGGCCGCCACGGATGAATTCAATCTGAGCGAATTCAATGCGGGCAGTTATGCCGAAGCGGTGGAAGCGAAAAATTCCGCCGAGCACATCACCATGGTGCTCTATCCGAATGACGCGAGTGAAAATGGCAAGGAGCTGCGTTTGCGTCAGCAGTATTTTCTCGCCTCCGCGAGTTTGCAGGACGTGCTGCGCACCTGGATCGCGCAACACGGCCACGACTTCACGCAGTTCGCCGAGAAAAACTGCTTTCAACTGAACGATACGCACCCGACCTGCGCCGTACCGGAGTTGATGCGCTTGCTCATGGACGAACACGGTTTGAGCTGGGATGAAGCGTGGGGCATCACCTCGAAAACCGTGGCCTATACCAATCATACGTTGCTGCCCGAGGCGCTGGAACGCTGGCCGGTAAGCATGTTCAGCCGTTTGTTGCCACGCCCGATGGAAATCATTTACGAGATCAACGCGCGTTTTCTTGCCGAAGTCGAAAGGCGCTGGCCGGGCGATATCGGACGTCAGGCGCGCATGTCCATCATTGAAGAAGGTTCGGAAAAACAGATACGCATGGCCTATCTCGCCGTTGTCGCCAGCATGTCGGTGAACGGCGTGGCCGAGTTGCATTCACGTTTGCTGCAACAACATCTGTTTCACGATTTCCATGCGCTGTGGCCACACAAGTTCAACAACAAAACCAACGGCGTCACACCGCGCCGCTGGCTCGCCGCCAGCAATCCGCTGCTCGCGGATTTGATTACCGATACCATAGGCGCGGGCTGGGTGACGGATACAAACCAGTTGCGCAAACTCGCGCCCCATGCCGATGACGCGCAATTCCGCAAGCAATGGCGCACGGTCAAACGCGCCAACAAAGCCAAGCTCGCGGAACTGGTACTGAAAGATTGCGGCGTTGAATTTCCCATCAATGCGCTGTTCGACATCCAAGTCAAACGCATCCACGAATACAAGCGCCAACTGCTCAACGTACTGCATGTGATTCATCTCTACGACCGCATCAAACGCGGCGAAGCGGCCGGCATCGTCCCGCGCTGTGTGCTCATTGGCGGCAAGGCCGCGCCCGGCTACATGATGGCCAAACGCATCATCAAGCTCATCAATGCCGTCGCCACAGTCGTCAACGCAGACCCGGCTTGCGACGGTTTGCTGAAGCTGGTATTTCTGCCGGATTACCGCGTCTCGGCGATGGAAATCATCTGCCCCGGCGCAGATCTCTCCGAGCAAATTTCCACTGCGGGCAAGGAAGCCTCCGGCACCGGCAACATGAAATTCATGATGAACGGCGCAATCACCATAGGCACGCTGGACGGTGCAAATATTGAAATTCTCGAAGAAACCGGCAGCGAAAATTTCTTCCTGTTCGGCCTCAATGCGGAAGAAGCCGATGCGCTGCGCGCGAATTACAATCCCGATGAAATCATTGCCAACGACTCGGATTTGGCGCGTGTGATGCACCTGCTGGAAAGCGAACATTTCAATCTGTACGAACTCGGCATATTCGCGCCCATCACCGCATCCATCCGCAGCCCGCACGATCTCTGGCTCACCGCCGCCGATTTTCGCAGCTATGTGGAAGCGCAGCATCGCGCCGCGCAAGCCTATCAGGACAAGGAAAACTGGACGCGCATGAGCATCCTCAACACCGCCGCCAGCGGCAAGTTTTCCAGCGACCGCACCATCCTTGATTACAACCGCGAAATTTGGCATCTGCCACAGATCGCGCCGCAGAATTAATCCTCAATCTCTCTCCCGCACACGGGAGAGAGATTTCCGCGCCGCGAGGGTAATGAATGGCAGGCCGTGTTCTTTCACATTGTCGCGCCCATGCAAACTGATTTACTATTTTGCAAATTCAATCCCGACACGAGGCAAAACCGACCATGACTGCCGATACATTTTTTTGGAACACGCCCTTATGGGTCGTGTCCATACTGTTGTTTCTGGCGATGGCCGCCGCACGCGAAGCCGGTGTCTGGGCGCGTCGGCGGGCAGGGTTCGCCAAGGCAGTCAGCACAGGCAACGAAAGCTACATCCTCTCCGCCGTGCTGGGGTTGCTCGCCCTGCTCGTCGCCTTCAGTTTCGGCATGGCGCTTGACCGCTACGACGCGCGTTGCAAACTGGTTGTGAGCGAAGCCAATGCGCTGAGCACCGCCTGGCAACGCACCGCACTTTTCGATCATCCCGGGCAACTGCGCGGATTATTGCTGGAATATGCCGACGCGCGATTGGCCTATGGCCTGACCGGTGGTGAAGCGCAAGAACTCGCCGCGCAAAAAGCCGAGCAACTGCAACCGCAAATCTGGAACGAAGCCGTACATCTGATCGAACCCAGCCGGCAAACACCTTTACCCGCCTTCACGCTTTCCCCTCTGAGCGACGCCTTCGATTACGCCCAGGCACGCAAAGCTGCATTGCAAGCCCACATGCCTGCGCTCGTGCTCAGCGTGCTGACTATTTATTTCATCGCCGCCGCGCTTGTGCTCGGTTATGCCACGGCACAAATCGCCAAGCGCGACCGCGTTATTCTGCTCTCGCTATTCGCGTTGTTCGCGCTCGTGCTCGGCGTCATTCTCGACCTCGATCGCCCGCGCGAAGGGCTGATCCCCATTCCGCAGGGTGCAATGACGGATACGGTGCAAATGATGCACGCCCAATTTGATGCAGCCAACTCACCACAATAATCACTCAGGGAAAATATCATGGCAGTCACGTCACTCAATCGCACTCCTCTCTACACCATCATCCTTCCCGTGCTCGGCATCGTGGCCTATCTGGTGATCGGCAACGCCGGGCTGAGCCTGTTCGGGCTGATACTCGCCATTGTTCTTCTCGGCAACGTGATGGCGGCGGTGTACCACGCTGAAATCGTGGCATTGCGCGTGGGCGAACCATACGGCGCCATCGTGCTCGCGCTCGCGGTGACTGTTATCGAGGTCGGATTGATTGTTGCGATCATGCTGGGCGGAAAATCAAATCCCACGCTCATGCGCGATTCCATTCATGCCGTCGTCATGCTGGTGCTGCACGGCCTTGCGGGGCTGTGCATTGTGGTCGCCACCTTCCGGCATCGCGAAGCGGAATTTCGCGTTCAGGGCGTCAACGCCTATCTCGGCGTACTGATTCCGATGGCGATGCTGGTGATGGTCGTGCCCAACTACGTCGTCTCCGCGCCCGGGCCGTTTTATTCCCCCGTGCAACTCGCCTTTGTTTCGCTGGTTTGTCTGGGCTTGTATGCGGCCTTCCTGTTCATCCAGACCGGCTGGCATCGCGCGTATTTTCTGCCTGTCGGTGATGACGACGACAACGGTACACCGCACGAGCGTCCCGGCAAAAAAATCGCGCTCACCTCGCTCGGTCTCCTCATCGTCGCCCTGCTCTCCGTCGTGCTGCTCGCAAAAGCCATTGCCCCCGCACTGGAAGAAGGCGTGCTCGCCATCGGCGCGCCATTGACACTGGTTGGCGTAATCATCGCCGCCATCGTACTGCTGCCCGAATCCGTCGCTGCCGTCCGCGCCGCCGCCGCCAACCGGTTGCAATCCAGCCTCAACCTCGCACTCGGCAGCGCCGTCGCCAGCATCGGCCTCACCGTCCCGGTGATTGACCTCATCTCCTATTGGACAGACCAACCCCAGGAACTCGGCATCTCCCCCAACAGCAGCGTCCTTATGATGCTCGGTTTCATGGTCGCCATCATCACCTACGGCACGGGACGCACCAACTTGCTGTCCGGCATCGTGCATCTGGTGTTGTTGGCGACGTATATCTTCACGATTTTCGCGCCGTAGGTTGATTGCGATAAAAGCTGCTGGCTTAGTCGAACCCGAAGCAGGCTCTCGAAGTACTCGTCCACTGCGCCAAATAAAAAGCCACCGCAAGGGTGGCATTTTTATTTGGCGGAGAGGGCGGGATTCGAACCCGCGTTAGGCTATTAGCCTAAACACGCTTTCCAGGCGTGCGACTTAAACCACTCATCCACCTCTCCGGTGGGGAGCGGCATTATAGCGTAAGTTGAGGCGGGTGACCAAGCGCCGCCCTCTGCCATCAAGGGAAGGAGGCTGTGGAGCTTGTGCGTGGGCGTTTTCCTGCCTGCCCGCAAATTCGGGTAGAATAATGGTCGGCGGGCCTCCCCGCATTGCGCGATAGATAACCTGGTCAGGTTCGGAAGAAAGCAGCCACACCTACTCAAGCAAGTGCCGGGGATCAGGCTCGCCTTATTTAATTGTTGGGCTGTAATCTCATGTACACAGAGCGCGCAAAATTTGAATTCCACGATACCGTGCTGCAATCTGAACGCCTTCGGGTACTCGCAAATCTTGCAGCGCAACTTGAGCAATCTGGTCAGCAATCTAGCATTAGCCCAGGTTTTTCAATTGTGTACAAGGATGGCAGTACCACGATTGATGTTTGGCAACCGGGAAAAGCTGAGGTACTCTGGAAACAACTGCGGCTTAGTGAGAGCGCGAAGATTCTAAACGTTACGAGTCCAAAATCGTTTTCAGCAAGCGTCTAACATTGCGCTCAACCCGGACTGTCACTACGCGGCAGCCGGTTAGCTTGGGCATTAGGTCGCAAACGTGAAATTAGTGTGAACACACCCTACTCATGAGTTATCAAGTGCTGGCGCGCAAGTGGCGCCCCAAGACATTTCAGGAACTGGTCGGGCAGGAGCATGTTGTCCGCGCGTTGACCAATGCGCTTGAGCAGCAGCGGCTGCATCATGCTTATCTGTTCACGGGCACACGCGGCGTGGGCAAGACAACATTGGCGCGCATTCTCGCCAAGGCGCTTAATTGCAATACGGGGATTACCGCAACGCCGTGCGGTGTGTGCAGCGCCTGTACCGAGATTGATAGCGGGCGTTTTGTCGATTTGATCGAGCTGGATGCGGCTTCCAACACGCAGGTGGACAACATGCGCGAGCTGCTTGAGAGCGCGTTGTATGCGCCGACCAGCGGGCGTTTCAAGGTTTACATCATCGACGAAGTTCACATGTTGTCAAAGTCCGCCTTCAACGCGATGTTGAAGACGCTGGAAGAGCCGCCCGCGCATGTGAAATTCATACTCGCAACCACTGATCCGCAGAAAATTCCTGTCACCGTATTGTCGCGTTGTTTGCAGTTCACGCTACGGCAGATGCCCGTACCTGCGATTACCGCGCATTTGCACGCGGTGTTGCAGAAGGAAGCAATCAGCGCCGATGCGCTTGCATTGCACCTCATCGCGCGCGCCGCAGCCGGCAGCATGCGTGACGCATTGTCGCTGCTCGATCAAGCCATTGCCTATGGCATGGGCGCGGTGCGCGAGGCGGAAGTGCACGCCATGCTCGGCGCGATTGACCAAAGTTATCTCTTCACGCTGTTGCAAATGCTCGCCCGCCGCGACGGAGCCGGATTGCTGTCCGTAGCGCATAACATGGAGGAGCGCAGTCTTTCCTTTGATGATGCTTTGGGTGAGTTGGCGCTGCTGTTGCATCAAATTGCGCTGGGGCAAACGGTGCCGGATGCCATTCCCGCCGACCTGCCGGAGCGCGCGCAGATACTGGAACTGGGTACGCAATTTTCACCGGAAGACATTCAGCTTTATTATCAGATCGCTCTGCTCGCACGGCGCGATCTCAGCCTTGCGCCGGATGAACACGCGGGTTTTTGCATGTGTTTGTTGCGCATGCTGGCATTCACGCCGCGCGAAGTTTCGGCGGCAAAAACTGCTGCTCCCCAACCGGTATCTGCGCCGGTTTCCCCTGCTCCGCAGCCTGTCGCTCAAACTGTTGTTGAACAACCTCCGCAAGCGTCGGAACCGCCTGCGACACCACCCGTTTTCGATGGCAACTGGCGCGGTTTGGTCGATCAACTGAAACTGTCCGGCATGGCGCGCATGTTGGCGCAAAATTGCGTACTGGAAGAATTTGACGGCAATCGCATTCGTCTTTCCGTGCCGCAGGATCACAAACATTTGCTCGACAACACTTATCAGGAAAAACTGCGCTCGACCTTGCGCGAGCATTTCAACAAGCAGTTGCAGGTCGTCATTGAACTCGGCGCAGCCGGCATGAATACGCCTGCGAAGGAAATCGCGCAGGAAAAAGCCACACGCCAGTCAGAGGCCGAGGCTTCCATCCAGAACGATCCCTTTGTGCGTGATCTTGTGGAAAGTTTCGATGCGACCATTATTCCATCCACCATCAAACCGATTAAGTAACAGGAGAAACACATGATGAAAGGCGGCTTGGGCAACCTCATGAAGCAGGCCCAGCAAATGAAGGAAAACATGAAACGCGCGGAGGAAGAACTGGCGCGGATCGAGGTCGAAGGCTTGTCAGGCGCGGGCTTGGTCAAGGTGACGATGACCTGCCGCAACGATGTCAAACGCGTGCAGATAGACGACAGCCTGCTCGGCGACGACAAGGACATGCTGGAAGATCTGGTCGCGGCTGCATTCAACGACGCCGTGCGCAAAGCTGAAGCCACGGCGCAGGAAAAAATGGGCGGCGTGATGGGCGGCATGGGACTGCCGCCGGGCATGAAGTTGCCGTTCTGATGTTCTGATGAACCCTCACATATGAGCAACCCAAGCTCACTTGAAAATCTCGTGGAAGCTCTGCGTTGCCTGCCGGGCGTGGGGCCGAAATCCGCGTTGCGCATGGCGTATCACCTGCTCCAGCGCGACCGCAACGGCGCAGGAAATCTCGCGCTGGCACTGCAAGGCGCGCTGGAAAAAATCGGGCATTGCACCTCGTGCAACAACTTCAGCGAGCAATCAATATGCAATCTCTGCGCTACCGGCAACCGTGATGCGCGATTGCTGTGCGTAGTCGAGATGCCCACCGATCTCATGATGCTGGAGCAGACCCACAGCTATCACGGCATGTATTTTGTGCTCATGGGGCGTTTGTCACCGCTTGACGGCATCGGCCCGCGCGAAATTCATCTCGATCGTCTGCTCAAGCGCGCGCAGGATGGCGCTGTGGAAGAAGTCATCCTCGCGACCAACTACACCGTGGAAGGCGAAGCAACCGCGCACTATGTAAGCGAACTGCTGAAATCGCGCGGCATCAAGACCAGCCGCATCGCGCGCGGACTGCCGATGGGCGGTGAAATCGAACATGTGGACAGCGGCACCTTGGCGCAGGCATTGATGGAGCGCCGCGCAGTCAAGTAGCGTGCTTTCCGTTCAGGGCTTGTCCCTGAATTGCCGGAGGCGCTCCTCAAGAATTTTCAGGCGCAGACGCGCCGCATTTTCAAGCTGCCCTTTTTTCTCCAGATCATCGGCGGCGATCAGTTTCATTCCGCTGTCGTCGATGACATCGGCGCGGACATGGCGCTCGCCCAATGTATCCAAACCCTGCTTGAGCAACGTGTTGGCTTCGGGCCAATGCTCTTGTTCAATTTCGCTGTTGGCGCGGG
The DNA here is from genome assembly GCA_031277395.1 of Methylobacillus sp. Taxonomy (GTDB): domain Bacteria; phylum Pseudomonadota; class Gammaproteobacteria; order Burkholderiales; family Methylophilaceae; genus MM2. The sequence goes on from JAITML010000046.1 coordinate 14,799, forward strand.
CAAGAATTTTTTCGATTTCCTCAATCATGGCAGTTTTGTCTGTCGCGGCAGTAGCGGGTTTAGCAGGAGTAGGCAAGGCATTACTGCGCTCATTTTCCTGTTTCTTTTCCGGCATGGTAGCACCTGCCGCGACTCGGCCCTCTGCCTGGTCAGCGGGTTGAGATTCGGCAGCAATGGCATCGCCGGAAACGGATTCCGATGGCGGAACAGCAGGTGGCGCCGGCATTGCCACGGGAGCGCCCGCAGAAACAGAAGCCTCGGCGGGCGCTTTGCTGGATTGCTCAGCAGCCATACGACGATCCATATCGGCAGTTCTCTCGATGCTTTCTTTCGTTGCATCGTTGCGGGCAAGCTGCGTGCGCTTCGTTTCGTCCAGCGCATTCCGGCGGTCGCCTTCCTGCGGAACTGCCATCGGCGCGGGCTCGGCTGCAACCACATTCGGGGCAGGCGGAGCACTGGCCAAATCGCTCGCTTGCGGGTTTTTCGGCGCAGACGCAGACGGCGCAGATTCCGGCGACCAGTTTAGCGGATTCTGTTCCATCTGCGAGACCAGCCCAAAGCAAATCAGCACCATGGCGGCGGTGGCAAACCAACCAGCATGGCGGCGCGTGAATGTGGTGGTGGCAGCGCGATTGCCCGGCCCCGCGCCGACGGCGCGACGAGCGGCGGCGCGGATGGCGGCGTCAATATCCGCGTCAGGCTCCTCGGGCGGCAGTTGCCGGTAGAGCGCGCTCAAGTGGGCGTCGTGCAATTCAGGATCAAGGTCATGCTCGTTCATAAGTGTTTTCGCTTTAAGTGCATACCGTTTGACAAGAGCGCCAAGGCGAAAAACCAGCGAGAGAAAATGCCCTCTTCCTTCGTAGGAGAGGGTTGAGGAGAGGGGAGCAGAATGCGGTGTATTCCCACACTGTTACTCGAATCAGAACCATTCATGTCAGCACCTCACGGGCTTCCAGACACAGCCGCAATTTTTTCAGGGCGTAACGCAAACGGCTTTTGGCGGCTTCCAGCCCCGCGCCGGTGATTTCGGCGATGTCCGCCAGAGAGAGTTCGGCTTCTTCGCGCAGCAAAAAAACTTCGCGCTGTTCTTCAGGCAGCGTTTGCAGACAGTCGCTCAATGCCTGCGCCGTCAACCTCTGCCCCCATGCCGTTTCCGGGCCGGGCAACGGACAGGCGATATCGTCGGGCAATTCTTCCACGGTTTCCTCGTGTTTCCAGAGACGGCCGCGCTTACGCAGATGATCGATCAAAGCGCTATGCGCGAGGCGGTAGAGATATGTACTGAAACGCGCTTCGACGCGATACTCCTCACGATGCCGGATCAGCCGCAGCCAGGCTTCCTGATAAATTTCCTCGCCCGCCTCATGGCTGCCCGCTTCGCGGACGAGAAAGCGGAACAAGCGCCCGCGATGCCGCTGGTAGAGCGTATCGAAGGCGCCCGCGTCACCGGCTTGATAAGCCAGCATCAGCGTTTCGTCGTGGTCTGGTCCGTCGTTTCTCATGCGTGTCGACCCAGACGTAGGATGGGTAGAGCGCAGCGAAACCCATCAATAACGATACCCATCAATTCTCCCCTCTTTCACCAAACCGCCCGTCATCCTGAGAACGATCACCCGCCCAATCCACGGGATAAATACCCAGCCTGACATAACGATGAAAAGACGACGGCATCCAATCGCGCACCCGTTGAGCCAGCCCATGTTTGACCGGGTTGATGTGGATGTAATCCATATGTCGGGCAAAATCGGTTTCATCACGCAGGGTGTGCTCCCAATAACGGCGTTGCCAGATACCTCGCTCACCTTTGGCGGCCCGGCTTGGCGACACCTTTCCGGTATCCGGCAGATGCCGGGAGAATTCGGATTTGATCAAGCGCCAGCGGGTCGGAAAATCGGTGTCATGTTCCGGTAGCGTCCAGATAGTGTGAAGGTGGTCTGGCAACACGACAATAGCATCAATGGCGAAAAGATGCCGTTCTCGTGTTTGACGAAATGCGGCGCGCAATACATCCAGATGGTCAATCAGCAGCGAGCGTTTCCGGTCGTCCAGATTGACCGTGAAGAAGAAACTGCCGCCGGGGATGAAGTTGCGCCGATAGGAGGTCATGGAGTGATTTCGGGGATCATTGAAAATTGTGGCGATGGGTTTCGCTGCGCTCTACCCATCCTGCGCTTGCTTTGGGAAAACCCTTGGGGGAAATTTCCGCGATGGTTTCATCTTCCCGCCAGTCGCTGGCCAAAGCAGTCAATTGCGCTTGCTTTATGCCAGCCCAAGGAACGCCATAGAATATAAAGAAAATATAAAACAATAAACACACGATAAAAAGAGATGTTTTATTGATTAAATTTATTTTAAACATTGCATTGATTAACAGAAAAATGGAAATAGACCCAACTGAAAATATTGCAATCAAGGAATGAATCTCGCCCAAACCATAAAAATTACCGGATCGAAGCGCCTCCACAGGAAGAAAATTGGCCCATATCACATACAAGACGCCACAAAAAACATGGACAAGAAATATGTAGGATAGGCAAATAAATATTTTTCTCATCATTTCTTGTTGTTGCAATTTTGGCTGTATAGTTTTTCCATATAATTCAAAACATACATTGAGCGAAGCCTCTCAGCAAGCGTAGGATGGGTGGAGCCGAAGGCGATACCCATCATTTCCATACATGGCAAAGCCTCGGTTTAATGAGTAGCTGATGGGTTTCGCTGCGCTCTACCCATCCTACACCGCTGATCGACCCGCATCACTCGTTCAGGGAAACGGCTCTCGGTTCGGGTTTAACCGGCGTCAGCGCGGCGGCGATGTCGACCAGCTTGATGAATTCCTGCCGATAGCCATCTTGATCGTTGCCCGCGCCTGCCGCCAGTTTTTTCACATCGGCGTAGCTGAAGTTGCCAGTATACGGCGATTGCCGCAAAAGCTGACCGAAAGCGGCAACGGCGCTGGCGAAGCGCAAATCGTTGGACGGCGCGACACGCGCCATTTCACTGGCAGCATTGGGTTTGGCGATGGTTTGCGACAACTCGGTGGACTGGCTGCCTTCCGGCTGCTTGTAGCGGATGCGCAGGAAGCCCAGTTCGGCGTTCTGAGCATTGACGGCGGCGACGGGCGAACCGTAGCGGCGCTCGCTGTGCAGGGTTTGCGCGCCGACCGGCGTCAGTTCATAGAGCGCGGTGACAGTCTTGCCGGCGCCGACATCGCCCGCGTCCACCTTGTCGTTCTTGAAATCTTCCTCGCGCAGCACGCGCTTTTCGTAGCCG
>JAITML010000019.1 GCA_031277395.1 Methylobacillus sp.
CCATAGGTGACGCTTTCGCGGTGGGTGCCATAGCTGCCGAAGCTGACGCCGCCGGAGAGCACGGGATCATCCGGGCCGTCCTGCGTGAAAATCTGCACCACGCCACCCGAGGAATTGCCGTAGAGCGCGGAAAACGGGCCGCGCAGATATTCCACACGTGACGCAGTATCCAGATTGAATGTACCGGTTTGCCCCTGACCGTCCGGCATGGTGAGCGGAATGCCGTCCTCGTAGAGCCGGACGCCGCGCACGCCAAACGCCGAACGCGCGCCGAAGCCGCGTATCTGTATGCCCAGATCCTGAGCCGGATTGTTGCGGTTGTTGACGACCACGCCGGGTACTCGCGCCGCGGTTTCGGACAGGTTGACCTTTAATTGTCCATCACGAATGGTATCGCCGCTGACCGCGTCAATCGACATCGGCAGATCGAAACTGTTCTGCTCGACCCGGGTGCCGGTTACAACAACCGGCGCGGCGATTATCTCGGCGGATTCCTTGTTATCTTCTTCCGCCCATACAGGCGTGGCGACGGCAAGACTGGCAATGACAGCCGAAGCCAAAGACTGACGATTAAACATGCATGCTCCCTGGATAATTTATATGAATGAGGGGCACTTTATCCGTGGGCGGAGCCGCTGACCATAGTGAATTTCATTAATTTGTGACTCATTCGCCCTTTGCAGGAGAAGGGTATCCGGTGATTTTTGTAAATAAAAACGCGGCGTTTATGCCGCGTTTGTTTACTGCGCGATCTCCGGTTTATTGCACGTCAAACTCAAATGTTGCCACCAGTTTGCCTTCCACAAAAACACGCATCACATAATGTCCCTGAGGATCGCCCGGTGCGATATCCCAGATGTTGAAAATAACCCCGTCCATCGAGGTAACAGTGCGCTCGGAGGTTGTCGTCAGGCCGTCTGCGGAAGTTTTGCTTGAAGACTCGTCAATGCCCCAGATCTCGGGTTTTGAAGGCAGCGTGAATTCTTCGCGCCACTTGATCACCGGTTTGTTGGTGTTCAACTGAATGACCCAGCCATAGGACTGCTTTGGAGTAAGCGGTACCAGATTGGTCGGAATAAAGGATGGGTTATCCGAATCCAGATCATAGAACAAGCCGAACTCGCTGCTGATGACTTCAATATTCGAAGCCGCTTGTATCGGAGCGATAGCCGAAGTCGCTCGCGCCAGAGATGAAACCAGCATCGCGCCGCCGAGCAAAAAGGCAAGTAACAAGCAGGCGGATTTTTTCACTGCGCGCTCCAATAATCGGGGTGGGAATGCGCAGTATAGCGCAGCCGCGATTTACATCCGGCTGGACCAAACTTTCCGTGATGGTGGAGATTTAAACAAACTCGCTCAACAATTGCACGCTGACCATTTCGCCCGCAGCAATATTGCCGCAGGCTTCCGGCAGGACGATGAAACAGTTGGCTTCGGACATGGAGCGCAGTACGCCGGATCCCTGATTGCCCATGGGTTCAACTTTCAGTTGGCCATTTTTGTCAGTGGATAAAATGCCGCGTTGAAATTCCGTGCGACCGGGAGCTTTTTTAATATTGCCGCTGCATATGACTTGAAATTGTTGTATCGGCGCAGGGTCGGGCTGACCCATGAGCACGAGCATCGCGTCACGCACGAATTGGTAGAACGTGACCATGACCGAAACCGGATTGCCGGGAAGCCCAAAATAATGCGCGTTGCCGATTTTGCCGTAGGCGAGCGGTCGCCCCGGTTTCATCGCGATTTTCCAGAACACAACCTGGCCGAGTTTGTTGAGCAACTGCTTCATGTAATCCGCTTCGCCGACCGATACGCCGCCGCTGGTGAGAATAACGTCAGCGCAGGCGGCGGCATCGTTGAGTGCCTGTTCCAGCAGCGCCGGATCGTCGCGCACCACGCCCATATCGATGACTTCAACGCCGAGCCGCGTCAACATGCCATAGAGCGTGTAGCGATTGCTGTCATAGACTTGCCCCGATGCGAGCGGTTCGCCTATGCTGGCAAGCTCGTCGCCGGTTGAGAAAAAGGCGACGCGCAGTTTGCGATAGACCTTCACTTCAGCGATACCGAGCGAGGCGATGAGCCCGAGATCAGCCGGTCGCACAAGATGTCCGGCGGAAAATACGGTCTGGCCGAGTTTGAGATCTTCACCCGCATAGCGCAAATTCTGGCCGCGCTTCACGCCCTCGTCGAAGGTGATGCGCTCGTCTTTGAGTTGCACGCGTTCCTGTATTACCACGGTGTCGCAGCTTTGCGGCATGACGGCGCCGGTCATGATGCGTACGCATTCGCCCTTGCCGACCTCGCCCGGAAACTCCTTGCCTGCGAGCGCGGTGCCAATAACGCGCAGGGTGGTCGCGCCGCTTGCGGCAAGATCATCCGCGTTCAAAGCATAGCCGTCCATCGCGGAATTATTGTGGTTGGGCACGTTACACGGCGAGAGAATGTCCTGCGCCAGCACGCAGCCGAGCGCGGCGCGCAGGGCAAGGCTTTCACGCGTTTGCACGGGTTCGAGAAAATCGCGGATGAAGCGCCGCGCCTTGTCCACGGGCATGGAATCGGGGTCGTAGTCATCGGCGCAACTGATGGTGCGAATCAAATCCTGGGTCATGCTTTTTTCTCCTGTTGCGCGAACCAGCGCAATATAAAGTCGGCGATGGCGGGTATGTCATTGAGGTTCAGTTGTGGCAGCGCGGTCGGCGCGAGCGCGTCGGTGGCGACGGCGATTACATGCGGGTCACGCTCCGCCCACAGTGGTTTGTTGAGCGAAGGACGATAAATTTCGATTTTGGGAATTGGCTCCTGCTTGAAGCCCTCGACCAGAATCAGATCAACCAGCGTGGTATCCAGATGCGGCAACAATTCCGCAAGCCGCAGATCGTCATCACGCTCGTCCACGCGCGACGATTCTGTCATCAATGCCCAGCGGCGACGCGAGCCGAGCATGGTCTGTATCGCGCCCGCTTCACGGATACGATAACTGTCCTTGCCCGGATGATCGATATCGAAAGTGTGATGCGCGTGCTTGATAACCGAAAGTTTCAGCCCGCGTGCAACCAGCACCGGAATCAGTTGGGCGAGCAGCGTGGTTTTGCCGATGCCGCTGCCCGAGGCGCAAAAACCGAGCAGTGGCTTGGCGCAGATTATTTCAGGCACGATAATTCCTCGGGCGTGTTGATATTGGCAAAAGCCTCGGCTTCATCGTCAAAGGCAACCTCCACGATATTGAGCGCGGCATACCACGCGTCGATTTTGCGACCGCCGCTTTGCAGAAATTGCGTCAGATTGGGCAGCAACGAACGGCGGCACAGACAAAAAACCGGCTGCGGCTGATCACCGGTTTTGGCTACGGCAAGATCGGCTGCGTGCGTTTGCAGCGCCTCCGACAAGCGCACGACCAGATCATGCGGCAAAAACGGCGAATCGCACGGCACGGTGATAACCAGCTCATGCGTCGCTACCGTCATGCCCGCGTGCAGTCCCGCAAGCGGACCTGCAAAACCACTGATGGCATCCGGAATGACGCGATAACCGAATGCCGCGTAGGCATCAAGTTCACGGTTGGCATTGAGCAAAATGTCATCCACTTGCGGTTGCAAACGTTCCAGCACATGCGCGACAAGCGGCCTGCCCTGAAACGGAATCAGCCCTTTATCCGCACCGCCCATGCGCCGTCCCAAGCCGCCTGCGAGCACGATGCCGGTGATATTCATGTGGCCTTCCCCGCAAAACGAAAACGCTGCGCGCCGGTAAACAATAAAAAGTGCCGTCCTTGCGCGCGCCCCAGCATGGTGATGCCGACGCGGTTGGCGATTTCCCAGCCCATGCGCGTGAGGCCGGAGCGGGAGATTAAAAAGGGAATACCCATTTGCGCCGCCTTGATGACCATTTCGCTGGTGAGTCGTCCGGTGGTGTAAAAAATTTTGTCGCCGCCTGCCACACCGTCCAGCCACATTTGTCCCGCAATCGCATCGACCGCGTTGTGACGGCCGACATCTTCAATGTAATAAAGAATTTTATCGTTCCGCGCGAGCGCGCAGCCATGCAGCGCCCCGGCTTTCTTGTAGAGGCTGTCATGGTGGCGCACATTTTCCAGCAGGCTGTGCAGGGTTTCCTCATCAAGCGTGACATCCTGCGGCAACTGGATTTTGTCGATCTCCTCCATGAGATCACCGAATACGGTGCCTTGTCCGCAGCCTGTGGTTACAGTGCGTTTTTTGAGGCGCTTCGCCGGAATTTTGACGCCTTCGCGCGTGGTGACGGCGACCGCTTCGGTTTCCCAATCCACCTGCACGCAGGCGATGTTTTCCACGGAAGGAATCAGACGCTGATTGCGCAGGTAACCGATGGCAAGCGCCTCGGGCGCTGCGCCCAGCGTCATCAGCGTGACGATTTCGCGCTTGTCGAGATAAAGCGTGAGCGGGCCTTCGCCCGCGATTTCGGTATCCAGTTGCTCGCCATGTTCGTTGGTCGCTGTGACCGTGAATGTAAGTGGGCGGCTGGCGCAGGTGATGTCGGGGGGCAACGGTTTCAAGGCTATCCGCCTGTGACGGACATGAAACGCATCACTGCCGGTTGAGCGCGGCGCAAATCGAAATCGTGCCCCTGAGGTTTGATGGTCATGGCGTGGATGATGGCTTCACGCAACGGTGCATCATCTGCAGGGTGGTCGCGCAGGAAGGGCATGAGATTCACAACATCGTTCTGTCCCAGACAAAGAAACAGCTCACCTTTGCAACTGATGCGCACGCGATTGCACGATTCGCAGAAATTATGGCTGTGCGGCGAAATGAAACCGACGCGCGTTTCCGACCCCGGCACACGCCAGTAGCGCGCGGGGCCGCCGGTCGATTCGGGGCTGCTGATCAGTTGAAAATGTTCGCTCAGCGTCGCCAGCGTTTTGTCATTGGAGACAAAGCTGGAGGCGCGGTCATGCGCTACCTCGCCCAGCGGCATTTCCTCGATGAAAGCGATGTCTATCCCTTTATCAACGGCAAATTGCGTGAGCGCGATGGCTTCGTCGTCATTGAAATCGTGCATCAAGACACTGTTGATGCGGATGTGCGCGAATCCTGCCGCTCTGGCCGCGTCAATCCCGCGCAGCACTTTGTTGAGGTCGCCGATGCGCGTGAGTTTGCGAAAGCGTTCGGCATCCAGACTGTCCAGACTGATATTGATGCGGCTTACGCCCGCTTCCCGGAGTTGGCGCGCTTGATGGTCGAGCTGTGAGCCGTTGGTGGTGAGCACCAGTTCGTGCAATTTCTCCAGTTGACCGATCTGTTGAAACAGCCACAGCGCATTTTTGCGCACCAGTGGTTCGCCGCCGGTGATGCGAACTTTGCGCACACCCAGTCCCACGAATACGCGCACGAGCCGCTCGCACTCCTCCAGCGTGAGCACATCCTCGCGCGGGAGAAAGGTCATGTCCTCGCCCATGCAATACACACAGCGGAAATCGCAGCGATCAGTGATCGACAGCCGGATGTAGTCCACGCGTCGGCCGAACTGGTCGATTAGAACTTCCGAAGCGGAATCGTGAGGCGCCATGTTGTTTGCGATGGTGGTGGAGAGTGACTTCTGCATTTTAGGAGTTTCCAATCTGCCGGACAACGCATGATGTCCGCAGAATTCAATACCTGACTATAATACTGGGAAAAGGGTTGCAATAGAATATGTAGAATACGTTTATGAATTCCAGTCTTCTCAAAATACATATCCCGCGCGGTGAAGAATCCGCAATGGGTCCGGGTAAGGCCGATCTGCTCGACGCAATAGAGCAGGCCGGTTCGATTTCAGGCGCGGCACGCGCAATGGGCATGTCCTACAAACGCGCCTGGGATCTTGTGGACACCATGAACCGCTGCTTCCGGCAACCGCTGGTCGAAACCGCGACCGGCGGAAGTCACGGCGGCGGCGCGGAAGTTACCGACTTTGGCCGCGACATCCTCATGCGCTATCGCGCGATCCAACACACTGCCTCCGCTTCCGTTGAAGATGAGGTGCAGGCGTTGATCGCGCTGCTTGCTTGATCAACTTCTTTTTGTATTTCGCACGAGCAGTTTTGAAAACTGCCTCCGCAAAATTTCGTTCATCCCTGCAAAATTCAAAACGAAATTTCGCTGCATCGCGTTTGCGAATTTCGAATTCATCTTCATCATCGTGTTGTACTTTTGCCACGCTCACATCAACTTGTGAAATTTATTTGAAATATCGCTTGCATTAAATTTTCAAATTACCCTAGAATTAGCATCAATTTAATTTGTCAAGCACTAGATATAGTAGTTGACGAATTTTCGCAGCGAAGGGTTTGTGGTCACTGCTTATGGAAACAAGGAGAAGTTGATATGTTGTCCGCCGCTGAAAATGTTGCAGCTCTGTCCTGGATGCGCATGGGCGACGTCATCAATTTTGAAGTACGTGTAACGAGTTATCAGATGGGTGGTGTCAGGTTATGACGTTGAGGCGAGGGTCGCGAAACGATTTTCGAGAAAAGCGCGTGAGTAGTACGCGCAAGCTTGGTGTCTCCATCGAAAAATATTGCAAGAGAGATGCCGCCGGAGTTTTCCCCGGCGGCATTTTTTTGCGCGGAACATGCCGATGAGCTTTACCGTCGGCTGACAGGCTTCGTTCATGCCGTTGTCGCGGCGTGGCGAGGGTGTAGTAGATGTAGTTTGATTTTCAACTTTATAGTAAGGAGAGTGAAATGGTAGCAGCGAAGAAAACCAAGTCGGCAACCAAGAAGGCAGCTCCGGCCAAGAAGGCGGCAGCGAAGAAGCCTGCGGCCAAGAAGGTTGTCGCGAAGAAGCCGGCAGTCAAAAAAGTTGCGGTGAAGAAACCGGCAGCCAAGAAAGTTGCGGCGAAGAAGCCCGCAGCCAAAAAGGCCGTCGCGAAGAAACCCGCAGCCAAAAAGACTGTAGCGAAGAAACCTGCAGCTAAAAAGGTAGCCGCGAAAAAACCGGCAGCCAGAAAAGTTGCAGCCAAGAAACCTGCAGCCAGAAAGGTAGCCGCGAAGAAGCCGGCAGCCAGAAAAGTTGCAGCGAAGAAGAAACCCGCAGCCAAAAAGGCCGTCGCGAAGAAGCCGGCAGCCAGGAAAGTTGCAGCGAAGAAGCCCGCAGCCAGAAAGGTAGCCGCGAAGAAGCCGGCAGCCAAAAAGGCAGTAGCGAAGAAGCCCGCTGCAAAAAAACCTGCGGCCAAGAAGGTTGCTGCAAAACCGGCAGCAGCAAAGCCGGCAGTGGCACCGAAGCCGACTCCGCCCGCCGCACCCGTGCGTCCGGCGGCAACCTGGCCTTTCCAGCCGGGCATCGGCAAGCCGGTGAGTTAACGAAACCGAGACTGAACTGCGGAGCTGACCTTCTGATTTCCGTCGATTCGGAGTTTCGATCGACGAAGAGGCGCTCCGCAGTCCTGCAAGGTGTTTCGTCGGGCGCGCGCAGACAGGACTGCGTGCGCCCTCCCTTCCAGACCTGTTTTATACAGGCATAGAGTTTCTTTCCTCCAAAATTTCACCGCAATTTTGAAACGCTTCAGGGAATTTGTCGGGGTAGATATCGTTATATATAATCGTATATTCCGATTTTTGGCAGTTTGCCGGATGTGCCACAAGGCGCAGTGTGGCAGCGCTTATTCGTGATTTCAGGGAGGTTATTATGATGTTCAAGTTTGTTTATCGTCCGCTCGTAGCCGCGCTTGTATTGGCTGTGCCGGCCTCATCCGCGCTGGCCGACGAGGCAACAGATCGCATCAAACAACTGGAAGAGATGATGCACGAGATGCAGCAGCAGCGCATCGAGCAGGATAAGCAAATGCAGCTCATGGCCGAGGAATTGAAAGCCATGCGAGAGCAGATGCCGCAAGCAAAGGAAGAGCGCGACGCACAAGATAAAAGCAAAGGCGACGGCAGTCCGGTCAAGGCATCCTTCAAGGATGGCCTGATTTTCACGGACGACAGCGGCGACTGGAAAATGCAGATCAATGGTCGCGTGCAGGCGGATTATCGTGATTGGGATCCGAGTGAATGGAAGACTGACAGCTTCACGATACGTCGCGCGCGCCTTGGCGCGACATTCGGTTTTTTGCAGGATTTCACCGTGCGCGTTGAAGGCGAGTACGCGAACGATAACACCGGCGCCAGAGGAAGCACTGCGCTGACGTATGGTTATCTCGACTATACGCGCTGGGGCGGCGCAAAAATCCGCGTCGGCCAGTTCAAACCGTTCTTCGGGCTGGAGCGCACATACAGCACCAACTTCACCGATTTCGCGGAGCTGTCGCTGGCGACGAACAACGGCGCGATTTTCACTTCGACCTATGACCGCGGTGTGATGCTGTTTGGCGATCCATTGCCGTGGCTCAACTACAACGTTTATTACGTCAACGGCTCCGGTCAGAACAATGATGACGTGAACGACACCAAGGATTTCGGTGGGCGTGTCAATGCGAATCTGGCCAGGCTTGCGGATATCAAGGGCGCGGTCATCCATATCGGTGCTTCGGCGAGTGCGGGCAGCATCAGTTTTTCCACATCGACCGGCAGCACAGTGACGCAAAGTACCGAAGGCAGCGGCGTGCAGTTTTTCTCGGTAAATAATTTGCTCGCCGCGCAAAACAGCGACCGCGATCGCTGGGGGCTGGAAGGCTCGCTTGCTTATGGCCCGGTTAAGTTAAGCTCTGAATATATCCGCGCCAATTTTCAAGGCACGACCTCGACCAACAACAAGTTTGATAACGACATCAAAGCCTGGTATGTGGATATGAACTGGATGCTGACCGGAGAGTCCTGGGCGGATACCTACAAAAGCGGCATCTATGGCCGCATGAAACCCAAACAGAATTTTGACAGCAAGGACGGCTGGGGCGCGTTTGAGTTGGGGGCGCGCTACAGCAAGTTTGATGCTTCGGATTTCGAATCCATGCTGACGCTGCCGACTATAGCGAACCCCAATACCTACGCGAGTGAAGCCCATGCCTGGACGCTGGGCGCAAAATGGCTGCTGAACCCGAACGCACGCATTGTGCTGAATTATGTGCACAGCAAATTTGATGACCCTATCCTTGTCAGCGGAAAACTGGATGACGTGGAAAAAGCCATCATGCTGCGCGCGCAGTATGATTTTTAACGGGGATGAGCATGAACAAATTTTTCCGATTTCTACCGGCGTGTTTCCTTTTGCTTGCACTCACGCTTTCCGCGCAGGCCGCCGAGAATATTATCCGTCTTGCCACCACGACCAGCACGGCAGCCTCCGGGCTGCTCGATGCGATTCTTCCCGAGTTTGAAGCTTCATGCGGCTGCAAGGTGCATGTGATTGCGGTCGGCACCGGCAAGGCCTTGAAGTTGGGCGAAGACGGCAATGTGGATGTGGTGCTGGTGCATGCGCGCGCGGCGGAAGACCAGTTCGTTGCCGCCGGACACGGCATGGACCGGCGTGATGTGATGTACAACGATTTTGTGCTGATCGGTCCGAATGATGATCCGGCGAAAATACGCAATGAAAAAGATGTGCTGGCGGCGATGAAAAAAATTGCCGACGCGCAACAGAAATTCATTTCGCGCGGTGATGAATCCGGTACCGATCTCATGGAAAAAAGCTGGTGGAAGGCGCTCGGCATCAATCCCGCCGGGCAGCGCTGGTACAACGCAACGGGGCAAGGCATGGGTGAGGTGCTCATGATGGCGGGCGAAATGCGCGCCTATACTTTGACCGATCGCGGCACATATATCAGCTTCAAGGACAAGATTGATCTGCCGGTTTTGATGCAGGGCGACGCGCGCATGTACAACCCATACGGCATCATCGCGGTCAATCCGAAAAAGTATCCTGACGCGAACTACGCGGGCGCGACCGAGCTGATACGCTGGATCACCTCGAACACCGGCCAGAAAGCTGTTGCTGATTTCAAGCTGGGCGGCGAACAGTTGTTTTTTCCTTCGGCAAAATGAGCCTTTCCGAAGCTGCACTGCAAGCGCTGCACATGCTGCTGGAAGGTGATCCTTCTTTGTGGGGGATTATTTATGTCTCGCTGCGCGTGTGCTTTTTCGCGATGCTGCTGGCGGCGCCGCCGGCGATCATGCTTGCATTCCTGCTTGCGAATTTTTCCTTCCCCGGTCGCCGCATTCTGGTGGTGCTGATACAGACATTGCAGGCGCTGCCGACGGTGGTTATTGGTTTGATCCTGTATTTTCTGCTCACGCGCAACGGCCCCCTGGGCGCGTATGGACTGCTGTTCACGCAGGGCGGCATGATATTGGGTGAGGCCGTGCTTGCCTTCCCGATACTTGCCGCGATGACGCTTTCTGCGTTACAAAGCGCGGATCCGCGCGTGACAGAAACGGCGCGCACACTCGGCGCGGGTTCCATACGCGCCGCCTGGACACTGATGATGGAAGTGCGCTTTGCGATTATGGCAGCCATTGTGACCGGTTTCGCACGCGTCATTTCCGAAGTCGGCTGCGCGATGATGATAGGCGGCAACATTGCAGGCGTGACGCGCAACATCACTACAGCCATCGCGCTGGAAACCAGCAAGGGTGAATTCGCGCAGGGCATCGCACTGGGTATTGTGCTGGTGGCGGTCGCGCTGGTGACCAACGCGGGCATGGCCTTGCTGCAAGGAAAAGGCGGGCTGAAATGAGTCTTCTGGAAATTCGCGGCTTGCGCAAAGTCTATGGTCAACGGCTGTTGTTTGAGATCCCCGGATTGACGCTGGAACGCGGTCAAAGCACATTGCTCGTCGGCACCAACGGTGCCGGCAAAACAACCTTGCTGCGTATTTTGGCCGGGCTGGAACCCGCCGAGATTGCCGAGTATGTGTTTGATGGAAGGAAAATCGCCGTGCGGGAAATTTCCCGTTTGGCGCCCACCGTGGTTTATGTGCATCAGCACGCCTATCTTTTTCACAGCAGCGTCGCCGCCAACATCGCGTACGGCTTGCAAGGGCGCGGTTTGAGCCGCGCGGAAATCAATGCGTGCGTGGATGCGGAAATCGAATGGGCGGGGTTGCGGGAAGTGGCGCAGGTGCCAACACAGCGACTTTCAGGTGGTGAAAAACAGCGCGTCGCGCTGGCGCGCGCGCGCGTGTTGAAACCCAAACTGCTGTTACTGGATGAGCCGACGGCGAATCTGGATGTGGATGCGCGGCGTCAGGTGGGCGACCTGATCGCGCATATGGGACGCGGGGATGATTGCGTGCTGGTGGCGACGCATGATCCCGAACTGATCGCGCGATCATGGTCGGCGCGTTATGTTCTGGAAAATTGCGCGCTCGCTGATTTACAGATGTAGGAACCTCTGAACAAATCTATCACGGCGAGCCCATCCCGGCTTCGGGCGGTCTGCTGCGTTGCAAATGCTCGCAATACCTGCGGGTATTGCTGTGCTTTGCGCCTTGCATCCCATCCCGAATCCGAGCGTGCCCGCTCGCTCAGATTTATTCAGAGGTTCCTTAGCTGTTTTCCTTCAACTGATAAAGCCGGAAACTCTCGTGCCGGTCACTCGGACGCTTACCTTTCCAGATCAGCTCCCAATC
>JAITML010000036.1 GCA_031277395.1 Methylobacillus sp.
TGGGTCATTAAAAATCAAAAAGGCTGGAAATTTGCTCCTGCCACTTACTTTCCCGGAAAAATAGTTTCCGGGTCCGGGTTCAGCCTGAATTTTCGGAATGCAACAGCTATCCTTGACTATTCAGGTAGCCAATTCGCGCATTCGGTTGAGCCTGACGAGTACGGGTTCTTGTCATGCACTTGATCCTAACATTGCATTCAACCCGGACACCTTCGGTGCCGGTTAATTCAGGCATTAACAACTATGTCATCCAATAATCTGCTTATTGAACTTCTCGTCGAAGAACTCCCGCCCAAGGCGCTGAAAAAACTCGGCGAATCCTTTGCTGCCACGCTGCATGAGAGTCTTGCGGCGCAGGGGCTGGTGGCTGCTGATGCTCGCGTTACGGCTTACGCCACGCCGCGCCGTCTTGCCGCGCATATTGCCGACGTCGCGGCGCAAGCGCCGGATAAGCCGGTCGCGCAAAAACTCATGCCGGTGAATGTCGGGCTGGATGCAGACGGTCAACCCGCGCCCGCATTGCTCAAAAAACTCGCGGCGCTGGGCGCCGATGCTTCCGCCGTCCCGCAACTCAGGCGCGAGAACGACGGCAAGGCTGATGTGCTGTTTCTCGATACCGTGATGCCCGGCGCGAAGCTCGCGGACGGTTTGCAGAAGGCACTCGACGAAACTCTTGCCAAGCTGCCGATTCCGAAAGTGATGACCTATCAACTCGAAACCAATTGCGAGCTTCCGGGCTGGAGCAATGTCAGCTTTGTGCGCCCCGCGCATGGGCTGGTCGCGCTGCATGGCAAGGATGTGGTGCCGGTATCGGTGCTGGGTTTGAATGCCGGACGGACGACGCGCGGCCATCGCTTCGAGGCTAAGGTCAATCCGGTCACGCTGCAAACCGCCGATAGTTATGCCGCGCAGTTGCATGATGAGGGTGCGGTGATTACCGGCTTCGCCGAGCGTCGCGACGAGATTGTCCACCAGTTGCAGGCCGCTGCCGCGCGTGAAAATTTGCAGCCCATTCATGATGACGCGTTGCTCGACGAAGTCACCGCGCTGGTCGAGTTGCCCAATGTGCTCACCTGCGCATTCGAGCCGGAATTTCTCGACGTGCCACAGGAATGCCTGATTCTCACGATGAAGGCGAATCAGAAATATTTTCCGCTGTTGGATGCGAACGGAAAGCTGACCAACAAGTTTCTTGTCGTCAGCAACATCTGTCCGGCTGACCCGAGCGCGGTCATCGGCGGCAACGAGCGCGTGGTGCGCCCGCGCCTCGCCGACGCCAAATTCTTTTTTGATCAGGATCGCAAGAAAACGCTTGAAAGCCGCGTACCCGACTTGGCGAAAGTCGTCTATCACAACAAGCTCGGCACGCAAGGCGAGCGCGTCGAGCGTGTGCGCAAGATCGCCAGCGCGATTGGTCAGCAACTCGGCGGCGACATGCTGGCGACCTTTGCCGACCACGCTGCGCAACTCGCCAAGGCCGATCTGCTCACCGACATGGTCGGCGAATTTCCCGAGCTGCAAGGCGTCATGGGTGGCTACTACGCGCGTCATGACGGGCTGGGCGACGCGGTTGCCGACGCGATAGAAGATCACTACAAGCCGCGTTTCGCTGGTGATGAATTGCCGCGTGGTGAGGTTGGCATCTGCGTCGCGCTCGCCGACAAACTGGAAACGCTGACCGGGCTGTTCGGCATCGGCGAAAAACCCACCGGCGACAAGGATCCGTTTGCACTGCGCCGTCACGCGCTCGGCGTGATCCGCATCCTCATCGAAAAACAATTGTCGCTGCCGCTCGATGACATGCTGCAACAGGCCGCGAGTGTATTCGGCGACAAGATAACGAATCCCGCCACACAACTCGCGGATTTCATCTTCGAGCGTCTCGCGGGCAATCTGCGCGAGCAGGGCTACACGGCGCAGGAAGTGGACGCGGTGATCGCACTGCGCCCGCAAGTGTTCAAGGACATCACGCAACGCCTCGAAGCGGTGCGCGCTTTCTCCGCGCTACCGGAAGCAGCCAGTCTCGCGGCGGCCAACAAACGCGTCGGCAACATTCTGAAGAAAGCCGAAGACGCGTCCATTGCGAGCAAAATTGATCCCGCGCTGCTCAAGGAGCAGGCCGAAGCCGCGCTCAATTTCGTGCTCGCCAGCATCAAGCCGCAAGCTGACGCCGCTTTTGAATGCGGCGACTACACGACCTCGCTGCAAACACTGGCGCTGCTCAAAGCGCCGGTCGATGATTTTTTCGATCATGTCATGGTTAATGCCGAAGACCCCGCGCTGCGCGCCAATCGTCTCGGCCTGCTCGCGACACTGCACGAAGCGATGAACCGCGTGGCGGATTTGTCGCGCTTGGCGGGATAGCATGTCAGCCTCTCGCTCCTTGCGAGATACGAGCAAACACACTGCGCCGGCTTGTGAATTTGAAGTAAAATCACGCTCATGAAACTCGTCATCCTTGATCGCGACGGCGTCATTAATTTTGACAGCGCGCAATTCATCAAAAGCCCGGATGAATGGAAGCCCATCCCCGGCAGTCTGGAGGCGATCGCCCAACTCAATCAGGCGGGTTTTCGCGTGGCGCTGGCGACCAATCAATCCGGTATCAGCCGTGGTTTGTTCGACATGGCGACGCTCAACGCGATTCACGACAAGATGTACCGCGCGCTGGGGCACTTCGGCGGGCGCATAGATGCGCTGTTTTATTGTCCGCACATGGCGGGCGACGGATGCAGTTGCCGCAAGCCCAAGTCGGGAATGCTGGAGGAAATTTCGCGGCGTTTCGCGGAGGATTTGCGCGGTGTGCCGAGCGTGGGTGATTCGTTGCGCGATTTGCAAGCCAGCGAGGTGGTCGGCGCGTTGCCCATACTCGTGCGTACCGGCAAGGGCGCGAAAACGCTGGAAGCGGGCGGCCTGCCGGAAAACACCTGGGTCTGTGACGATCTCGCGGCGGCGGCGCAGCGTATTATTTTTGAGCGCACGCCGTGGGGCATCGCTTGATGTGAGCACGCACTGACCCCATGCTGCATCTGCGTTCCCTGCTTTTCAATCTCGGCATGTGGATCACCATCCCGCCATTCGCATTGCTTGCGATTCTGCTGATCCCGCTGCCTGCCGTCACGCGTTCGCGCATTGTTGGCGGCTGGGCGCATTTCATCATGTGGTGGTTGCGTGTGACCTGCGGTTTGAGTTATCGCGTGATCGGGCGCGAGAACATTCCCGCGCATGCTTCCGTTGTGCTTTCCAAACATCAATCCGCGTGGGAAACCATCGCTTTTCAAACCATCTTTCCGCCGCAAATCTGGGTGATGAAACGCGAGTTGTTGTGGATTCCATTTTTTGGCTGGGCGCTCGCGGCGGTTTCTGCAATTGCCATTGATCGTAGCGGCGGACGCGAAGCCCTGAAACAACTCGTCGCGCAGGGTGACAATCGGCTCAAGCGCGGGCTGTGGGTCGTGATTTTTCCCGAAGGCACGCGCATCACGCCGGGCGAACGTGGCAAATATCATATCGGCGGCGCATGGCTCGCCACGCATACGGGCGCGACCGTTGTGCCTGTGGCGCACAATGCGGGCGAGTTCTGGAAGAAGCGCGGTTTGCTCAAATATCCGGGTGTGATTACCGTGAGCGTGGGCGAGCCCATCAATGCGGCCAATATGAAAACCGACGAACTCAACCAGCAAGTTGAAGCGTGGATCGAGGCCGAAATGCCGCGATTGAAAACGCTGTGATGCGGCAAAAGGAATTCCTGCTTGCCGATGGCCAGGCAATTGCCTACACCCTGAAATTCAGCGCGCGCCGCCGCACCGTCAGCTTCATGGTCGATCATCGCGGCCTGACCGTACACGCCCCGCGTCGCGTCGCGCAATACGAAGTGGAAAGTCTGTTGCGCGCCCAATCCAGCTGGATCGTGAAAAAACTCGCGCAATGGGCGAATCGCCCTGCGGCGATTATCTGGCAGGATGGAGCGCGTTTACGCTACCTCGGTCAGGAAATCCACCTTGCCGTGCGGCAGGATGTTTGCAGCCGCGCCGTGGAATTCGACGGGTTGCGTTTGCACGTTGCGCTGCCCAATCCCGAAGACCATGCTGTTGTGCAACGCAAAGTCGTGCAATGGTACGCGCGCCAATGTCGCCCGGATTTCACGCGCCGCCTCGAAATCCTTGCCGCCAAACTTGGTGTGCCTGTCCCGCCGCTCTATCTTTCCGGCGCGCGTACTCAATGGGGAAGTTGCAACGTGCGCGGCGAGATACGCTTGAGTTGGCGCCTCATCCAGGCGCCGCCACATATTATTCATTACGTTGCCGCCCACGAACTCGCGCATCTGAAAGAGATGAACCACAGTCCGGCATTTTGGGAGTGGGTACAAAAACTGTGTCCGGACTACAAACTCGCGAAACGCGATTTGAAAGCGATGTCGGCGGAATTGCAGTTGATATGAAGCGTGAAACTGCCTCGCAGTTTCACGCTATCTTTTCCACAGAAAGAGTCAATCCTGATCCGCGTTGCGCTTGACCGGTACGTCAAGTTTGAGCGGCAGCGTTTTGCCGGATTTGTCTTTCAGCGTCAGCATCAGCGACACAGTTTCACCGGCTTTGAGTGGTTGTTTGAGGTCCATCAGCATGAGGTGCATGCCGCCGGGTTCCAGTTTCACGGTCTGGTTGGCGGGGAGTTCCAGCGAGTCCATCATGTGCATTTCCATGACGTTGTTTTTCATGGACATGTGGTGGATTGCCACGCTGCCTGCAATCGGGCTTTCCACGGCGACCAGCGTTAAATCAGCCGCGCTTTTGAGTTGCATGTAGGCAGCGCCCACGGTTTGGCCGGGTGCGGTGGCGCGCGCCCAGGCATGGCTTGCCTCCACCGGATTCGGCGGTTGTTCGGCGCTGGCTGCAAATGTTGTCAGCAACAGGCCGAGCATGCATAGCAATCGTTTCATTGTTTATCCTCCAGAGGGTTGGTAATTTCGGTGAGATCGTTGTTGTCATTGTCCGGTACGCGGTAGCGTTCGTTGGCCCATGCGCCGAGGTCTATCATTTTGCAGCGCTCGCTGCAAAACGGGCGGTGCGGGTTTTGCGGGGAATATTGGCTTTGCGCGCCGCAAGTGGGGCAGGTGACGGTAGCCATGTTCACTCAAAGATTGCACAGCGTCAGTTCAAAACTGACATCACGTTCATATTGTTTCGGTTTGTGCACGCCATCGAGCGCGTTGAAGCGGATGTTGATCGCGTATTTGTTGGCGCTGACTTCAGGGAAGCAGGGTGCGTCATTTATGACCTTGATGCGCAGCATTTGCGCCAGTTTTGCGCCGCCCAGCATTTGCTGGTAGAGACCATTCGAGGCGACCAGTTGCGTTGCCGCACCGCTGCCGCGCAGGATGCGCAGTATGATGCGCAGGCTGTCGTATATGGGCATGAGGTGATACAACCAGGCGTGCAAATCCCGCTGGCGCTCTTCATCGGGCAGTCCGCGCCAATAGTGATAGGAAGGCACATCGAATTCGCACACGCCGCCGGGAATGATCGCGCGTTGCTTGATGCTCATCAGCCATTCGCTGTCGCGCAGCGCCTGGCCGATTTTGCCAGGTGTGGTGCGGAGAAGTTGCGTGATCTGCTCAATTTCGCGCAGAGTGTCGGAGAGCACATCCTCGGCGATGGCTGGATTGCCGCGCAGATTTTCCATCACGGATTTCTGGCGATCAAGCTCCTGCAGCATATCCGTTTTCAATTCCACGCGGTCGACCACATCCAGCACATGGAACATTTCAATCAACGCGCAGTGATGATCCAGTTCGTGTTTGCTTTTCACGCAATGCAGAATGCTGGCGAACAGATGCTCAAGTCGCAACAGGGTGCGAATGCGTTCATTGAATGGGTAGTCGTAGCTGGTCACGCGGCTTGAGGTTCTTGCTTTGGGTCAATGATGATGGGGATTATGAAATTGATTAACTAACTATGCAAGCCTGAATACCTCTCATGCTTTTCACGGACTTGAGTCTCCAGATTGGCCAGCGATCCATTGTTGACGATGATATCGTCGGCGAGCGCGAGACGTTGCTCACGGAAGCATTGCGTGTCCATGATGGCGCGCACTTCCGCTTCAGTGAGTTTGCTGCGCGCCATGGCGCGGCTGATTTGCAGACTTTCGTCGCAGTCAATCACAAGACTGCGGTCGATCAGATTGGCATAAGCACCGGTTTCAAACAGCAGCGGAACCATGATGATGCGGTAAGGCGCATCGGCGTTTGCATTCAGCCGCGTCGCGACTTCCGCGTGTATGAGCGGATGCAGTATGTCTTCGAGTGTTTGCTTGGCGGCGCGATCCGAAAAGGCTTTTTTGCGCAGCCAGGCGCGATTGAGCGAACCATCGACGGCGATGACTTCTGCGCCGAACGCAGCAGCGAGTTGGGTCAGCGCAGGTTGGCCAGCGGCAGTGAGTTCGTGGGCGATGGCATCGGTATCGATCACCGTTACGCCCTGCGCGGCGAATAGTCGCGCGGCTTCGCTTTTGCCGCTGCCTATGCCTCCGGTCAAACCGACGATCATGATGCGGGCAGATAAAAATGAATCATTTGCTGGCCGAAAAACAGCGCGGCGATGCCGCCCAGCGCGAGATAGGGGCCGAACGGCATCTGCGTTTTGCGCCCGTATTTGGCGAACACAATCAGCCCCAGGCCAATTACCGCGCCAACCAGCGAGGAAAGCAGAATGACGGCAGGCAGCATTTGCCAGCCGAACCACGCGCCTATCGCCGCGAGCAGTTTGAAATCGCCATAGCCCATGCCTTCTTCGCCGGTGACGAGTTTATACAGCCAATAAATCACCCACAGCGCAAGATAGCCCGCCATCGCGCCGATCACCGCTGATTGCAGATCGGTGAACACGCCGCCGATGTTGATCGCCAGTCCCAGCCACATGAGCGGCAGCGTGAGGTCATCCGGCAGCAGATGCGTGTCGATATCAATAAAGGTTAGCGCGAGCAGTGTGAAGGCGAACAGCATCGCGGTGAGTGCCGCCGCGCCAAAACCAAAATGCCATGCGATTAATCCGGCCAGCGCGCTTGCGCACAGCTCCACCAAGGGATAACGCAGGCTGATCGCAGTTTTGCAACCCGCGCATTTGCCGCGCAAAATGAGGTAACTGATGACGGGAATATTCTCCCATGCGCGTATGCGATGGCCGCAGACAGGGCAGGCGGAAGGCGGGAAGAACAGGCTGTATTTCGGCGCTTCCGTGATTTCCTCACCGCGCAAATCCGCGCAGTTGTACAGCCACTCCTGCTCCAGGATTTTGGGCAGCCGGTGAATCACGACATTGAGAAAACTGCCGACCAGTAAACCAAGCAGCGCGGAAAGCGTTATGAAAAGCACAGGTTGTTGTTGCAACAGCGTTATGATTTCAGGCATGTTGTCATGCGTTATGCGACAATGGTTGGAACGGGCATCTTCGCACCCTTGCCCGGTGTTGGCAAGACGGGGGGCGCCTCTTGAAAAAACGGAATTCGGTGTTATTTTAATGGGTATGAAAGACCAAATCACTGAGGAAAGCGAGGAGCAGTCCATGTCCGAACAATCCGTAAACTCCGCATTTGATTTTGCCATTGTCTGCCATGCCGAGGTTGATCTGCCTTCCTGGCTGAAAGAGTTGACCGGCCAATCCGGCTGGAAGCTCATGGGCGAGGAGGAGGACGAGCAATACGACGCCTTCTCGTTGTGCCGTGGCGCGGACAACGCGGAAGTCGTGCTGTATCGCAGCGGCCACGCCACTGTGGATGTGGACGGAAAAACCTTGTACGACGGGCAACTCACCTTCTCCTCCACATTCGCCCGTCTGCGCTATTACAATGCAGAAAACGGCGAGCGCGTGCTGCTTAACTAAGTTTCTCCGCGTTCATTTTTTCGCGCCTCTCCAAAATTTTTTAAAAAAATACGCCACAAAGCGCGTGGAATCGCATTTTATGGATTGCCAAACGGCGAAACAGGCGCTACAGTTTGCCCCTGTGGGCTTATAGTCCCGCAGTGGGCAATTTATTATTAACACGGAGAAACATATGAACAAGACTGAACTTATTAATGCCGTTGCCGCAGGCGCAAAGATCAGCAAGACTGATGCCGCCAAGGCTGTTGCAGCATTCACCAAGACGGTTACTACCTCTCTCAAGAAGGGTGACAGCGTTGCCCTGATTGGCTTCGGCACTTTCAAGGTGAACAAGCGCGCTGCGCGTGTGGGTCGCAACCCGCAGACCGGCAAAGAAATCAAGATCGCTGCCCGCAAGGTCCCGGCATTCAGCGCCGGCAAGGCCCTGAAGGACGCAGTAAATTAATCAACACAGAAGAGCTACGGCTCTTTTTCTTTGCCCTGCGAACGGGTGAGAATGTGTTGACAAGGCCGGATGTAAATCCGGCCTTTTTCATTTTGGAAGTCTGGAAATCGGGGATTCTGGTCGGGGTGAGAGGATTCGAACCTCCGGCCTCTACGTCCCGAACGTAGCGCTCTACCAGGCTAAGCTACACCCCGATGTATTTGTGTTGAGAAACAACTAGAAATTGCGGTCAACCGCAAAGGCCGCCAATTCTAGCAGGGCTTCCCGGTAAAGGGAAGTCGGCACGCGCGAAATGGCAGCGCAGGCGGCGTCGGCTTCGATGCGCGCCAAACGGCGCACATGATCAAGCGCGCCGGTTTCCTGCACGGCATTGATAATTTGCGTGAGGTGTTCCAGTCCGCCGCCTTGTTCAATGGAGTCACGGATCAGTTTGCTTTGGCTTGGCGAGCCGTGGCGCATCGCGTGCAGCAGGGGTAGGGTGGGTTTGCCTTCGGCGAGATCGTCACCGACATTTTTGCCGATTTCGTCCGCGTGGCCGCTGAAATCAAGCACGTCATCAATGAGCTGGAACGCGGTTCCCAGCCGCATGCCGTATTCGCGCAACGCTTCTCCGGTAGCCGCATCCGCGCCGCTGATGAGTGCGCCCAGGTGCGTGGCGGCCTCGAACAGTTTGGCGGTTTTATACTGGATAACCTTGAGATAGGTGTCGTCGCTGATGCTCGCGTCGCGGCAGTTCAAAAGTTGCAATACTTCGCCCTCGGCGATGATGTTGGTCGCATCGGCCAGCACCCGCATTATGCGCATGCTGTCCACGCCGACCACGCCAACCATCATTTGAAAGGCGCGTGAATAAACGAAATCGCCAACCAGCACGCTCGCCGCGTTGCCGAACAGCGCATTTGCGGTGGCCTTGCCGCGGCGCATGCCGGATTCATCGACCACATCGTCGTGCAGCAGGGTGGCGGTGTGGATAAGCTCAACCACGGCGGCCAGTGTGTGGTGGCGCAGATCAATTTTTCCGAGCGCGCCGCCCGCGAGCAGCACCAGTGTCGGGCGCAACCGCTTGCCGCCGCTGTTGATGATATATTCGGAGACCTGATTAATCAGCGCGACTTCGGAATGCAGGCTTGCGCGGATGACCGCGTCAACGGCCTGCATGTCACGGGCGATGGTGGTTTGTATGCTTTCGATGGACACGGGAATGGCTACGGGCTTGATTCTGCTGAACGAAGCGCGATTTTAGCATTCTTTCCGGGGGATAAATCGGCTTTGCATTTTTGCGGCGATTACGTATAATGCGCGGTTCTTCAAGAAGCACGAGCAAACGAGGCTTAAAAATGTATGCGGTCATCAAGACTGGCGGCAAGCAATATCGCGTGGCGACCGGTGACAAGCTGAAGGTGGAACAACTGACCGGCGAAGTCGGCAGCGAAGTGGTTATCGACAAGGTGTTGCTGGTCGCGGATGGCGACAAGGTTACTATCGGTTCCCCGCTGGTCAAGGGCGCGAGCGTCAAGGCGACGGTGGTGGCGCATGGCCGTCACGACAAGGTGATGATTTTCAAGATGCGTCGCCGTAAGCACTATCGCAAGACGCAGGGACATCGCCAGAACTACACCGAAATCCAGATTC
This sequence comes from Methylobacillus sp., assembly GCA_031277395.1. Classification (GTDB taxonomy): domain Bacteria; phylum Pseudomonadota; class Gammaproteobacteria; order Burkholderiales; family Methylophilaceae; genus MM2. The sequence goes on from JAITML010000036.1 coordinate 9,955, forward strand.
AAAAGATTGCGGCCAAGGCGGCCAAGTCGGAGGAGTAAAGAATGGCACATAAAAAGGCAGGCGGCAGTTCCCGCAACGGTCGCGATTCAAACGCCCAGCGACTGGGCGTGAAAGTATTCGGCGATCAGCAGATTTCTGCCGGTGGCATCATCGTGCGTCAGCGCGGCACCAAAATGCACGCAGGCGAAAATGTCGGCATGGGCAAGGATCACACCCTGTTCGCCAAGGTGGATGGCAAGGTGGCTTTCGCGGTCAAAGGTCCGTTGCGTCACACATTCGTGAGCGTTGTTCCCGCGTAAGCGTGACATGCTCAAGCAAAAAGCCCTATCCGTCCAGGTAGGGCTTTTTTGTTTCGGATTTCCGTCAACATGAAATTTATCGACGAAGCAACCATCAAGGTTTACGCCGGTGACGGCGGTAACGGCGTTGCCACGTTCCGCCGCGAAAAATACGAGCCCATGGGCGGGCCGGACGGCGGTGATGGCGGGCGCGGCGGTTCAATCTACGCGGTCGCCGACCGCAATATCAATACGCTGGTTGATTATCGTTATACACGCGCCTTCCGCGCGCGGCGCGGCGAAAATGGGCGCGGCTCGGATTGCTACGGCGCCAAGGGTGAGGACATGGTATTGCGCGTGCCGGTCGGTACCGTCATCACCGACAAGGGCACGGGTCGTGTCATTGCCGATCTCGCGCAGGACGGACAGCAGGCGCTGCTTGCCAAGGGCGGCAACGGCGGGCTGGGCAACATCCATTTCAAATCCAGCGTCAATCGCGCGCCGCGCCAATGTACCAAAGGCGAGCCGGGCGAGGAGTTTGAACTTTACATGGAGCTGAAAGTGCTCGCCGACGTCGGCCTGCTGGGTATGCCGAACGCGGGGAAATCCACTTTCATCCGCGCCGTTTCCGCGGCCAAACCCAAGGTGGCGGATTATCCCTTCACCACGCTGCATCCCAATCTCGGCGTGGTGCGCGTGGACGCCAACCGCAGTTTTGTCATCGCCGATATTCCCGGCCTGATCGAAGGTGCATCCGCAGGCGCGGGGTTGGGGTATCAGTTTTTGCGCCATCTGGCGCGCACACGGCTGCTGTTGCATATTGTCGATATCGCGCCGTTCGACGAATCGATTGATCCTGTGGCCGAGGCCAAAGCCATTGTCGAGGAGTTGAGGAAATATGACGAAGACCTCTACAATAAGCCGCGTTGGCTGGTGCTCAACAAGATTGACATGCTGCCCGGAGATTCCGGGCAGAACAGTGAACGCGATGCGAAGCGCGTGGATTTTCTGCGCAAATTCGGTTGGGACATGCCGTCTTTCTGCATTTCGGCGTTGAGTGGCGAAGGTTGTCAGGCGCTGGTGTATGCGATCATGGACTATATTGACCATCAGCGTTTACAGGAAAACGAAAAAGACAAGGAGCCGTACCCCGAATGAGTTCTCTGCTTGCCAGCGCGCGTTGCATCGTCGTGAAAGTCGGCTCCAGCCTTGTGACCAATGACGGACGCGGGCTGGATCAAAATGCGATTGCTGCCTGGGCCGATCAGATCGCGCGTTTGCGCGGGCAGGGGCGGCAAGTGGTGCTGGTTTCCAGCGGCGCGGTGGCGGAGGGCATGCAGCGTCTCGAATGGAGCAAGCGTCCGACGGCGATCAACGAGTTGCAAGCCGCCGCCGCTGTGGGACAGATGGGGCTGGTGCAGATGTACGAGTCCTGCTTCGCCCGGCACGGCATGCACACCGCGCAGTTGCTGCTTACGCACGACGACATGGCCGATCGCAAGCGCTATCTCAATGCACGCAGTACCTTGCGCACACTGCTCGATCTCAACGTCATCCCCATCATCAATGAAAACGATACCGTGGTCACGGACGAAATCCGTTTCGGTGACAACGACACATTGGCTTCGCTCGTGGCCAATCTGGTCGAGGCCGACGCGCTGGTAATCCTTACCGATCAACAGGGGTTGTATTCTGACGATCCGCGCAAAAATTCCGGGGCGACGCTGATTCAACATGCGACGGCGGGCGATTCCACGCTGGAAAAAATGGCGGGCGGCGTCGGCAGTCATGTCGGCACGGGCGGCATGTTGACCAAAATTCATGCCGCGAAACGCGCAGCGCGCAGCGGCGCGCATACCATCATTGCCTCGGGGCGCGAGCCGGATGTGTTGGTGCGGCTCGCGCAGAATGAGGTGATAGGCACGCATTTGCGCGCGCCTGAAATGAAAACCGCCGCGCGCAAGCAATGGCTTGCCGATCATCTGCAAGTGTGTGGAAAATTGACACTGGACAAGGGCGCGGCCAAAGCCTTGCGCGAAGATGGCAAGAGTTTGCTGCCCATAGGCGTGACCGCCGTTTCCGGCGACTTCGAGCGCGGCGAACTGGTCGTCTGTGTGGATGAGCGGGGCGATGAAATCGCGCGCGGACTTGTGAATTACACCGCACTCGAAACTGCGCGCATCCTGCGCAAACCCAGTCAGGATATCGAGCAGATTCTGGGTTATGTGAGCGAGCCGGAGCTCATACATCGCGATAATCTGGTACTTCTTTGATTAAGGAAAAATCATGAGCGCAAACCCTGTCGTTGCCATCATCATGGGATCGGACAGCGATTGGCCGGTGATGCAAGTTGCCGCTGCCATGCTGGATGAATTCGGCGTACCTTACGAAGCGCGTGTCGTTTCTGCGCATCGCACGCCTGACTTGATGTGCGAATTTGCCGAGCAAGCCGCCGCGCGCGGATTCCGCGCGATCATCGCGGGCGCGGGCGGCGCAGCGCATTTGCCGGGCATGGTGGCTGCCAAAACCACGGTGCCGGTGCTCGGCGTGCCGGTGCCTTCGCGCCATCTGCAAGGCCAGGATTCATTGCTTTCCATCGTGCAAATGCCCAAGGGCATTCCGGTCGCGACATTTGCGATCGGCGAGGCCGGTGCGGCCAATGCGGGGCTGTTCGCCGTGGCGATGCTCGCGACCACGGATGCGAAACTCGCCGAAAAACTTGAAAGTTTCCGCCACAAGCAAACCGAAAAAGTGCTGGGTATGACGCTCAAGAGGGACGCATGAGCGCAGGGAAAATCGTACTGCCGCCGGCCATGCTGGGCATGTTGGGCGGCGGACAGCTCGCGCGTTTTTTCGTGATCGCCGCGCACGAGATGGGCTATCGCGTCATGGTGCTCGATCCCGATGAAAACAGCCCCGCAGGCTTGCTCGCGGAAACGCATCTCTGCGCTGCCTACGACGATCACGTCGCGCTCGCCCGCATGGCGCAGGAATGTGCGGCCGTAACCACCGAATTTGAAAATGTTCCCGCGAGCACTTTGGGTGCGCTGGCGAAATCCGTGCCTGTGCATCCCGCTGCTGCTACCGTGGCGATTTGTCAGCATCGCGTATCCGAAAAAAATTTCTTGCGCGATCACGGCTTTCCGCACGCGCCCTATGCCGAAATCAATGCCGAGAGCGATCTTCCCGCGAATGGTCTCTATCCCGGCATTCTCAAGGTCGCGCGCTTCGGTTATGACGGCAAAGGGCAGGTGCGTGTGCACAGCCGCGATGAAGCGCTCGCCGCGTTCCGCAATTTCAAGAGCGAGCAATGCGTGCTGGAAAAAATGCTCACGCTCGATTACGAAGTCTCCGTCGTGCTCGCGCGTAACGCGGCGGGCCATGTCGTGCCATTTCCGGTTGCGGAAAATATCCATCGCAACGGCATTCTCGACATCAGCATCGTCCCCGCGCGCGGCAGCACCGAGGTGCGTGAACAAGCGCAGACGCTCGCGCATGGCGTGGCGGAAAAGCTGGATTATGTTGGCACGCTGGGCGTCGAGTTTTTTGTCTGCGGCGGTCAGTTGTACGTCAACGAAATGGCGCCGCGCCCGCACAATTCCGGGCATTACACCATTGACGCCTGCGTGACCAACCAGTTCGAGCAGCAGATACGCGCCCTGTGCGGCCTGCCGCTGGGCGACGCGCGGCTGCACAGTCCGGCGGTGATGGTGAATCTGCTCGGTGATATCTGGCGTGACGGCGAGCCGGAATGGAGCACGCTGTTTGCACAGCGTGACCTCAAGCTGCACCTGTACGGCAAGCACGAAGCGCGTCCGGGTCGCAAGATGGGGCATTTCACGGTGATAGGCGACAATGCGGATGAAGTTCTGCAAAGCGCGATGGCAGCGCGGCAGCGAATCAAGGTCGAAGGTTGATTTTCAGAAATAAGGAATCGGATAAGGTAGGCTGGTGATGAGCGTAGCAAATCCCGGCATTCGTTCCTGAATTCCTGAAAACAAAAAAGCCAACCCGGAGGTTGGCTTTTTCATGGAAGAAACACCTGCCAGATCAGGCGGCCATGGCCTTGATCGCGGCGGACAGGCGGCTCTTGTGGCGGGCGGCCTTGTTTTTGTGGATGATTCTTTTGTCGGCGATGCGGTCGATTACGCTCGCGTTTTCGGTGAAAGCGGCTTGCGCGGCGGCCTTGTCGCCTGCTTCAACGGCCTTGATGACCTTTTTGATCGCAGTGCGCAGGGTGGAACGCAGGCTTGCATTGTGCGCGCGCTGCTTGACCGCCTGACGGGCGCGCTTGCGTGCTTGTGCGCTGTTAGCCATGAAAGCTCCTGAGTGTTCTGTAAAAATTGAAACGCGGAATAATACAGATTCGCCCGGGATTTTGCAAGGCCAGTATTCAAGGAACCTCTGAATAAACCTCTCGCGGCGAGCCCATTTCGGCTTCGGGCGGTCTGCTGCGTTGCAAATGCTCGCAATACCTGCGGGTATTGCTGTGCTTTGCGCCTTGCATCCCATCCCGAATCCGAGCGTGCCCGCTCGCTCAGACTTGTTCAGAGGTTCCTAAGGAAACCAAAGGCGGCATGGTAAGATAGCCGCCTTTCAAATTCAATCGCTTGCAATGAATCTGCTCAAAGCGCTGGCGACCGTCGGCAGCCTGACTTTTGTATCCCGCATCCTGGGGTTCGTGCGCGACACACTGATTGCCCGCGTGTTTGGCGCCGGAGTTTTCACCGACGCGTTTTTCGTTGCATTCAGGATTCCCAACCTGTTGCGCCGCCTGTTTGCCGAGGGTGCGTTTTCGCAAGCATTTGTGCCGGTTCTGGCGGAGTACAAAAACCAGCGCGGCGCGGAGGAGACGCGCGATCTGGTTGATCATGTGACCACCTTGATGGGCCTCGCGCTGGTGGTAGTGACGCTGGTCGGCATGCTCGCCGCGCCATGGATTGTTTACGTGAGCGCGCCGGGGTTTTCCGCCAATCCGGATAAATTCGGGCTGACGGTGCAACTGCTGCGCATCACCTTTCCTTATATTTTCTTTATCTCGCTGGTAGCCATCGCGGGTGGCGTGCTCAACACCTATAACCGTTTCAATGTTCCGGCGTTTACCCCGGTGTGGCTCAATGTGTCTTTCATTGTTGCGACGCTGTTTCTCGCGCCGTATTTTGATCCGCCGGTGATGGTGCTGGGCTGGGCGGTGTTCATCGGCGGCGTTTTGCAATTGCTGTTCCAACTGCCTTTTCTCGCGAAGGTCGGCTTGCTGCCGCGTGTGCGTTTCAATTGGCAGGATCCCGGCGTGCGCCGTATTCTCAAGCTCATGGCGCCTGCCGTGCTCGGCGTTTCGGTCGCGCAATTGAGCCTGATCATCAATACCATCTTTGCGTCTTTTCTCGACACCGGCAGCGTGTCCTGGCTCTATTACGCGGATCGTCTCATGGAGTTTCCCACGGGCATGTTGGGCGTTGCGCTCGGGACCATATTGCTGCCCAGTCTGTCCAAAAGTTACGCGGACAAATCATACGAGGAATATTCGCGCCTGCTTGATTGGGGTTTGCGTTTGACCTTCTTGCTTGCGATTCCGGCGGCGGTCGCGCTTGCGGTATTGGGCGTGCCGCTGATCGCCGCGCTGTTTCGTTACGGCGAATTCAATGCGAACGATTTGTATATGACGCGCGAGGCGCTGGTGGCGTACAGCATCGGTCTGCTCGCGCTGATTCTCATCAAGGTGCTCGCTCCCGGTTTTTACGCGCGGCAGAATATCAAAACGCCGGTCAAAATCGCCGTGTTCACGCTGGCCGCGACGCAGATGATGAACGTGCTGTTCGTGCTGCTGCTCAATTTCCGCCATGCCGGTCTTGCGCTTTCAATCTCGCTGGGTGCGTGCATCAATGCCGCGCTGCTCTATCATCATCTGCGCCGCAGCGGCGTGTTTCAGCCGCAGCCGGGCTGGGTGGCGTTTCTGTTGAAACTGGTGGTCGCGGTCGCCGCAATGACTGCCGCGCTGTGGTTCGGCATGGGTGCGGAACAGGCGTGGCTGGATTACAGGTTTGCAGAAAAAATGTGGCGTATTGCCGCGCTGGTTGCCGGAGGCGCGATTACTTATTTTCTTGTGCTGTGGTTGCTGGGCATACGTCCGCGCGACTTCATGCACCGCGCGGTGGGGTAGAAGCATGCAGGTTTTTCGGCATATCCCGCCTCACGCAACCAAGCCCGCCGCGCTCACCATCGGCAATTTCGACGGTGTGCATTTGGGACATCGCGCCGTCATCAACAAGCTGCTGGAACAATCGCGCGAGCAATGGCTTGCGCCCGGTGTGCTCACGTTTGAGCCGCATCCGCGCGAATTTTTCACGCCGCAACTCGCTCCGGCGCGCCTCACTTCGCTGCGCGAAAAACTGGAAATGCTCGAGGAGCTGGGCGTGGAGCGCGTCTATCTGTGCCGCTTTGACCAGGCCTTCGCCGCCATGGCGGCACAAGCTTTCGTGAACGATATTTTGCGCCGGCTGGATACCCGCATGATTTTTGTCGGCAAGGATTTTCGTTTCGGCGCAGATCGCGAGGGCGATATTGCGACGCTGGTTCGCGCCGGAATCGAAGTTGAGAGTGTGCCCAATGTCACCGTGGACAAGATGCGTGTTTCCAGCACCACCATCCGCAAGGCGCTTACGCAAGGCGATCTCGCGCAGGCCGCGCGCCTGCTGGGGCGACCTTACAGCCTCAGCGGTCATGTTACGCACGGCGACAAACTCGGACGCGAACTTGGTTATCCCACCGCCAACATTCACATGCTGCACAACCGCCCGCCGCTTGCGGGGATCTATGCGGTAAAATTGAGCGGCATCGCCGAAACTGCGCTTCCCGGTGTCGCCAGCCTGGGTGTGCGCCCGACCACCAAGGAAAACGGCAAGCCGACGCTGGAAGTGCATTTGTTTGATTTTGACCGGAATATTTACGGTCGCCATGTGCGCGTGAGCTTCCTCAAAAAACTGCGTGACGAGGAAAAATTTCCCAGCCTGGAGGCGCTCAAACGCCAGATCGCCAATGACGAAAAAATGGCGCGAGATTTTTTAAAAGAAAATTATGACGACTGATTACAAAGACACACTCAATCTCCCCGACACGCCTTTCCCCATGCGCGGTGATCTTGCCAAGCGCGAGCCGGCGTGGGTCAAGGCATGGCAGGAAAAACAACGCTACCGCGTCCTCCGAGAAAAGGCGCGGGGTCGTCCGAAATTTGTCCTGCACGACGGCCCGCCTTATGCCAATGGCGACATTCATCTTGGTCACGCGGTGAACAAGGTGTTGAAGGACATCATTGTCAAATCCAAAACGCTGGCGGGGTTTGACGCGCCTTATGTGCCGGGTTGGGATTGCCACGGATTACCAATCGAGTTGCAGGTGGAAAAGCAGCACGGCAAGGATACTCCACCGGCGCGTTTTCGTGAGTTGTGCCGCGAGTACGCGCATGCGCAGATCGCGCGACAGAAAACGGATTTCATTCGTTTGGGAATCCTGGGTGATTGGGACAATCCGTATCTGACGATGGATTTCAAAACCGAGGCGTACATCATGCGGGCGCTCGGCGAGATTTATAAAAACGGTTATTTGTATCAGGGCTCCAAGCCCGTGCATTGGTGCGTGGATTGCGGTTCGGCGCTCGCGGAGGCCGAGGTCGAATACGAGGACAGAAATTCCCCCGCGATTGATGTTGGCTTCAAGGCGCTCGACAATGACGCGCTTGCCAAGGCGTTCGGCATCGCGCATTTGCACGAGCCGGTGTTTGCGGTGATCTGGACGACGACGCCGTGGACCTTGCCCGCGAATCAGGCGGTGTGCGTGCATCCCGAACTCACTTATGATTTGATCGCGACCGGCAAGGGCGTGCTGATTCTCGCGCATGATCTGGCCGAAACAACGCTCGCGCGTTACGACGAAACTGATAGCAAAGTACTCGCATCTGCGCCCGGCAAGGCGCTCGAATCATTGCGCTTGCAGCATCCGTTCTACGCGCGCGCCGTGCCGGTTATTTGTGGCGATCACGTTACCACCGACGCGGGTACCGGTCTCGTGCATACCGCGCCCGCACATGGGTTGGAAGATTACGCGGTCGGCATGCGCTACGATTTGCCGGTGGATAATCCAGTGGGCGATGACGGCAAATATTATTCCCGCGTCGAAAAATTCGGCGACATGAATATCTGGGACGCGAACAAAACCGTGGTCGAAACGTTGCGCGAAAACGGCGCATTGCTCGCCTATGCGCGCCTCGATCACAGCTATCCGCATTGCTGGCGGCACAAAACACCGGTGATTTTCCGCGCCACGCATCAATGGTTTGTCGGCATGGGTCAGCATGGAGCAGGCGGCCAAACGCTGCGCGGCATCGCCAATGCCGCAGTGGACGATACCGAGTTTTTCCCCGCATGGGGTCGCGCGCGGCTCGAAGGCATGATCAAAAATCGTCCCGATTGGTGCGTGTCGCGCCAGCGCAATTGGGGTGTGCCCATGCCCTTGTTCGTGCACAAGGAAACCGGCGAGCCGCATCCGCAGACTTTGGAGTTGCTTGAAAAAGTCGCGCTGCAAGTTGAGCAGCAGGGTATAGAAGCGTGGTTCTCGCTCGATGGTGATGCTTTTCTCAAACAGCATGCGCCCGAAAATTCCGGACTATACAAAAAAGTGACGGATACGCTGGACGTGTGGTTCGATTCCGGCGCGACGCACTACGCCGTGCTGCGCAATCGCGCGGAGCTCGCGTGGCCGGCGGATTTGTATCTTGAAGGTTCGGATCAGCATCGCGGCTGGTTTCAATCCAGTTTGCTCATTGGCTGCGCGATCGATGGTCGCGCGCCTTACGACGCGCTGCTCACGCACGGTTTCGTGGTTGACAGTCAGGGCCACAAAATGTCGAAGTCGCGCGGCAACGGCATGGAGCCGCAACAAATCGTCAATACGCTGGGCGCGGATATTCTGCGTTTGTGGGTGGCCGCCGCTGATTATTCCGGCGAGCTGACGATTTCCGACGAGATTCTCAAGCGCGTGGTGGAAAGCTACCGCCGCATTCGCAACACCTTGCGTTTTCTGCTCGCCAACATCGCCGATTTCGACGCGGGCAAGGATATGCTGCCGGTCGAACAATGGCTGGAAATTGACCGCTACGCGCTCGCGATGACCAGCGCGATGCAACAGGATATGACCGCCGCCTACGCGCGTTACGAATTTCATGTGGTCGCGCAACGTTTGGTGGGATTCTGTTCGGAAGATTTGGGCGGATTTTATCTCGACATTCTCAAGGATCGTTTGTACACCGCAGGCAGTACCGCGCTGTCTCGCCGCTCCGCGCAGAGCGCCTTGTGGCACATCACGCAAAGCCTGCTCAAACTCATGGCGCCCATCCTCAGCTTTACCGCCGAGGAAGCGTGGGCGGATGCGAGTCATGATACCGAGGACAGCGTGCTGTTCCATGTGTGGCACGAATTTCCGCCGGTTGACGCCGCGCTCACCGCCAAGTGGGAAACGATACGCGCCTTTCGCGCGCGCGCGCTCAAGCAACTCGAAGAAGCCCGCGCCGCAGGCGAAATCGGCTCGTCGTTGCAGGCAGAAGTTGATGTGCACGCAAGCGGCGCGACCCACGACGCGCTCGCCACGCTGAATGACGATCTGCGCTTTGTGCTGATTACCTCACGCGCCACACTGCACCGCGTCACGAATGAATCCGAAGAAAAAATCACGGTCATGTCCAGCAAACACGTCAAATGCGAACGCTGCTGGCACTACCGCGCCGATGTCGGCGCCGACCCCACGCACCCGCAAATTTGCGGACGCTGTGTGAGCAATCTGCATGGCAGTGGAGAGGCGCGCAGTCATGCATAGCGAGTTTTGTATTGCTTTTCAACGAGCTTCAAAACGAACGCACACTTCACTCAAAGCCCCTCTCCCTGAATGGGAGAGGGGTTGGGGAGAGGGTGAGGCGGTCGGGATAATGGATAAATGCACATCCCAGCAAGCAGCTTTGCATTGGTCGGGTCTCGCCCCGACAGGCGAGGTTCTTTCTTTTGCTTGTCCAAAAGAAAGAACCCAAAGAAAAAGACCTCCTGCTCCCGCGGCGCTGCGCGCTTCCCTGTGCTGCTCATCAAGCCAGGCGGCTCGCAAGAACTCGCCTTGGCGTTGCCAAGGCTCAAACAGTTGCGAGCCGACATCCCCCGTCTTGACTGCGCTGCTCGGCGCGGCAGAAGGGAAGAAAAGCCAAAACCCTTCACCCTCTCCCCCACCCCTCTCCCATTCAGGGAGATGGGCTTAAAGATATGCCTAAACTCCTCAAATGGCTGACCTTGAGCGCGGTCGTCATTGCGCTCGATTTGTACACCAAATATCTGGTGCAATCGTCGCTGACCTATGGCGAGCATCGCCTTGTGACTTCATTTTTCGATCTCGTGCTGTATCACAACGAAGGCGCGGCATTCAGCTTTCTCGCGGGGGCAGGCGGGTGGCAGCGGATTTTGTTCAGCGCGTTTGCGATCATCGCATCCGTCGTCATCGTTTATCTGCTGCGCAAACACCCGCAGAAATCATTGTTCTGTTTCGCGTTGAGCCTCGTATTGGGCGGGGCGCTAGGCAATCTGTACGACAGACTCACACTCAACTACGTGGTTGATTTTTTGTTTTTCCATTATCAAGGCTGGTCATGGCCCGCGTTCAATGTCGCGGATTCAGCGATTTGCGTGGGTGTGGTTTTGTTGCTGTGGGACGGCTTCACGCAGAAGAAGGACACGCCCGCCTGATTTTTGTTTGCGGGAGATTGCGCGATTGCGTGGTTTCGATTGGCGCAGTTGTCATTCGCTCGGCCCTTATCTCCTCAACCCCATCCCCACCTAAATCCTCCCCTTGAAGGGGAGGACTTCAAAACTTCGTGTACTTCTCCTTCCCCTTCAAGGGGAAGGGTGGGATGGGGATGGGGTTCACTGATCCCTGATCCCTGACCTCTAATCTCTAGAATCTGATCCCCACCGTCACCCTGACCCCGTGGTCTCTCACATCACTGCCAAGCTGCCCGGAGTACGCCACCCCCAACGCCGCCTCCTTGGTGAGCGCAAAGTCCAGCCCCGCATCAATCACCGCCGTATCGTCATCCAGCGGCACCCCCGCAATATCGAATGCTGTGCCATTGACGAACTGCATCGTCGTCTCCGGAGTGTCATTCCCGAATGCATGACGCCAGCCCAGGGTGCCGCGCAAGTGGGTACGTTCATTGAGCTCTGCCGAAGCGTGTATGCCCAGGGTCGTGAAGGTCATGTCCTGATCTTCCCCCTTCACACGCAAGGCGGCGGATCCGCCCTTCTCGGTAAAGCCGTCCGTGGAAAGGTTCACATACGCGAGATTCGCAAACGGCTCCAGATTGACTTTCCCCGCTGTCAATCCATAACCCAGTTCCGCGAACACCTGTGTCGTGTCCGCATCGGTATCGCCCTTGAGGCGTTCATTGAGCAGGGGCACACTGCGTCGGCTCTCAATGTCATGCCAGCTATAGGCCACCCCGGTACGCAAAGCCAGTCTGTCCCATTGGGTTCCTGCATAGAGTCCGATATGGTAGTTGTCACTGTCGGCGGAGGAACGACGACGGCTCACATCCAGATCGGTCTGGCTGTACCCCGCCAAGGCACCCACACGCCACCCCCCCAGACTGCCATCCGCACCGAACAGCATGCCTCCCGTATCCCTATCCAGCGAAGCCGCATTGCCATCGCCGTCAAACTTTCCCCAGGAACCAAAGGCGCGTGCCCACATTACCCCACGTTCGGGATCAGAGGAAGGCGAAGTGAGCGAACCGAGGTCATCGCCTGCGTAGGCCAACAGCATGGAACCCGAGGAAGCCAGGCTGTCGCCCGAACCGGCGCTGCCTTGGGAGAAACGTAAACGATCAAACGCGGCATCGCGGATAAAGCGGCTGTCTTGCAGCAACACCGTCTGGGCGGAAGCGTGAATCTCACCCGAGAGCAGATCGAATGCGGCTCGGGCTTGCGGAGCGGAGAGGCCGATGACCGCATCGTACACAGCGCCTGAGCCGGGGATGCCGGTGCCGGTGGCGATCTGGTTGGGTGTGCCGCCGACAGAATCAAAGCTGGTGTTGTTAAGCAGCAGCAAGGTCAGATAGACATTGTTCGCGTCGTAGGTGAGCGAGGG
>JAITML010000040.1 GCA_031277395.1 Methylobacillus sp.
CCAAAAACGACGACTACGCGCAACAAAACCGGGGCTATTTGGCTGCGCACGGTATCTTCGCGCTCAATCTCGTCTCCAGTCCCGGCTCCGGCAAAACCACATTGTTGGTGAAAACCATCGCTGCGCTGAACGGCAGTATGCCGCTCGCCGTGATTGAAGGCGATCAGCAAACTGACAACGATGCCGCGCGCATTCGCGCCGCCGGTGCGCCTGCGTTGCAGATCAACACCGGCAAGGGTTGCCACCTCGATGCCTATATGGTGGGTCGCGCGATGGAGCAACTGGATTTGCGCGACGACAGCCTGCTGCTGATCGAGAATGTCGGCAATCTGGTGTGCCCGGCGGGATTCGATCTCGGCGAAGCGCACAAGGTCGCCATCCTGTCGGTGACCGAAGGCGAGGACAAGCCGCTCAAGTATCCCGACATGTTCCGCGCCGCGGATGTGATGTTGTTGAACAAATGCGATCTGTTGCCGCATCTCGCGTTCGACGCGGCGCTTGCGGAAGAAAACGCGCGGTGCGTGAATCCGGATATTCGGGTGATTCGCATCTCGGCGACCAGTGGCGAAGGAATGGACGAGTGGCTGGGCTGGATACGTGCAGGATGCAGGCAGGCCGCAGTCGCAAAATGATCCACGCCCAAATCAAGGTTTCGGGTCAGGTGCAAGGTGTCGGTTTCCGGCCTTTTGTGTACCGGCTCGCGCATGAATTGGGTCTTGCCGGATGGGTGCGTAATTCAAGCGCCGGAGTGGAGATTGCAGTCGAAGGTGAGCAGCCGCAGGTGATGCGCCTGATCGAACGTCTGCAAAGCGAGCCACCAGTGCTCGCTCGCGTGGAAAATATCACGCATGATTTGCGCAACACGCATGGCGAATTGCACGGCTTCAGCATTGCCGCCAGCCGCGATGGCGCAGTGCTCACTGGCATCGCGCCCGATGCGGCGATTTGTCCGGATTGTCTGTCCGAGTTGTTTGATCCCGCTGACCGCCGCTATCGCCATCCCTTCATCAACTGCATACAGTGCGGACCGCGCTACACGCTCACCGCGCGGCTGCCTTACGACCGCGCGCATACCAGCATGGCGAAATTCGCGCAGTGTCCGGCGTGCCAGCGCGAATATGACAATCCCGTCTCGCGCCGTTTTCACGCGCAGCCCAACGCCTGTCCGCAATGCGGGCCGCGCTTGCGTTTGTTCGATGCGCAATGGCGACCCATCGAAGCCGATGATCCCGTTGCTGCCGTGGCTGCCTGTCTGCGTGACGGACAAATCGCCGCGATCAAGGGCATAGGTGGTTTCCATCTGGCATGCACACAGGATGCTGCCGCGCGTTTGCGTGATGGCAAGCGGCGCGAGCAAAAACCGTTCGCGGTGATGGTGCTGAATTTGCGCTCGGCGCAGCGATATGCCGATGTCAGTGCAGGAGAGGCCGGTCTGTTGACTGCCGCCGAGCGTCCGGTCGTGTTGCTGCACAAAACCGAAAATTGTGACGCGCAACTGCCCGGTATCGCGCCGGGGTTATCGCGCATCGGCCTGATGTTGCCTTACGCGCCACTGCATTATCTGTTGTTCCACGAACTGCTCGGTCGCCCGCAAGGCACGGATTGGCTGGAAGCGGAAAATTCCATCGCGCTCGTGATGACCAGCGCCAATCCCGGTGGTGAACCGCTCGTGAAAGACGACGACGAGGCGCGCGCTTCGCTTGCCGGTCTCGCGGATGTATTCCTCACGCACGACCGCGACATCCTGCATCGCTGCGACGACAGCGTGATGAAATGGCAAGGTAGTGCGCCTGCATTTATTCGCCGCGCGCGCGGTTACACGCCACGTCGCATTGCGCTGCCGTTCGCGGGGCCACCGGTGCTGGCTTGCGGCGGCTGGCTGAAAAATACCGTATGTCTTACGCGCGGCGACGAGGCCTTCGTGTCGCAACATATCGGCGATCTCGATCACGCCGGCGCGCGGCATATGCTGGACGAAACAGTCGATTATCTGCGCGACATTCTCGACGTGCAGCCGCAAGCGGTGGCGCATGATTTGCATCCGGATTTTTACAGCACAGCGTTCGCGCAACGCTATGCGGCGGAACATGATCTACCCGTCATTGCCGTGCAGCACCATCACGCGCACATCGCAGCCGTCTGCGCGGAACATGGCGTGACGGAAGCTGTGATCGGACTCGCGCTGGACGGCGTGGGGTTGGGCACGGATGGCTCGGCCTGGGGCGGCGAACTGTTGCGCGTGCAAGGCGCCGACTTCGAACGTATCGGCCATCTTGCCCCTCTGCCGCAACCGGGCGGCGATCGCGCCGCGCGCGAACCCTGGCGCATGGCGGCGGCGGCATTGCATGAGCTGGGTCGCGGCGATGAAATTACGACGCGATTTTCGGCGCAACCGGCGGCGGCGACAGTGCGTGAGATGTTGCAGCGTGGTGTGAATTGCAGCGCGACGACCAGCATGGGACGCTTGTTCGACGCTGCGGCGGGATTGCTCGGCGTGTGTGAAACGCAAGGCTATGAAGGCCACGCGGCGATGATGCTGGAGAGTCTCGCAGAGCGCAGATCCATTCCCTCTCCCTTGATGGGGGAGGGCTGGGGAGAGGGTGAAATTTGGCGTGTCACTTCGCATGAAGGGCAAAGCCTGAAAACTTCCCCTCTCCTCCACGCCTCTCCCACGAGGGGAGAGGGGCTTTCTCTCGACTTCCAATCCTTGCTGAAACAACTCGCTGATTGCAAAGATCCCGTTTATGGTGCAGCGCTGTTTCATGCTTCTATCGCCGCCGGCCTTTCTGACTGGGTGTTACGCGCCGCGCAACAGCACAGCATCCGCGTTGTTGCTTTGGGCGGTGGTTGTTTTCTCAACAGCATCTTGTCAGAAACGCTGACGAAAAATTTGTCGCAACAAGGTTTGCGCGTCTTGGGTGCGCGGCAGCTTCCACCCAACGATGGCGCGATTTCATTCGGCCAGGCCGCCGTCGCGCTGTGCCACATTACACAAGGAGATTAATCTATGTGTCTCGCTATTCCCGCTCGTATCGAATCGCTGTCCGCGCCTGAGGGCGCCATCGTCAATCTCGGTGGCGTGCGCAAGGAAATTTCACTGGCGCTGGTGGACGGAGCCGTCGTCGGCGACTACGTCATCGTGCATGTCGGCTATGCTCTGCAAAAACTGGACGAGCAAGAGGCATTGCGCACCCTGCAAACGTTTGCTGAAATGGGTGCGCTGGACGAATTGCGCGAAGAGTTGGCAGGAGGTACGGCATGAAATACGTGGACGAATTCCGTAACGGCGAACTTGCGTGCAAGATCGCCGCCAACATCAAGCGCGAGGCCAATTCAAAGCGCGTATATCGCTTGATGGAATTCTGCGGCGGGCATACGCACGCGATTTCGCGCTACGGTGTCGCCGATCTGATGCCGAGTAACGTGCGCATGATACACGGGCCGGGCTGCCCGGTGTGCGTGCTGCCGATCGGCCGCATTGATCAGGCGATACGGCTTGCGCGTGAACACGGCGTGACGCTGTGCACTTATGCCGATACGATGCGCGTTCCCGCTTCGGATCATCTGTCGTTGATGCGCGCAAAGGCAAGTGGCGCGGATGTGCGCATGGTGTATTCGACGCAGGACGCGCTGAAATTCGCGCGCGAGCATCCGCAACGCGAGGTGGTGTTCCTCGCCATCGGATTCGAGACTACCACGCCGCCTACCGCGGTGGCGATACGGCAGGCCATGGCGGAAGGGCTGCGCAATTTCAGCATTCTGTGTGACCATGTGTTGACCCCGGCGGCGATGCACGCGATTCTCGCGGATGAAAACGGCGTGGAGATCGACGGCTTTGTCGGTCCCGCGCATGTGTCCACTGTGATCGGCAGTCGGCCTTACGAACCGTTCGCGGACGATTATCACAAGCCTGTAGTCATTGCCGGTTTTGAGCCGCTGGATGTGATGCAGGCGGTGCTGATGCTGCTGCGGCAGATCAACGACGGTCGCGCAGAAGTGGAAAACGAATTCACCCGCGCGGTGACGCGCGATGGTAATCTCAAAGCGCAAGAACTGGTGGCGGAGGTGTTTGAACTGCGCGACAGTTTTGAATGGCGCGGGCTCGGCAGTGTGCCGCACAGCGCGTTGAAGCTGCGCGAAAAATACGCTGCATTCGACGCCGAAAAGAAGTTCAGCATTGGTTACGCCGCCGTACCCGACAACAAAGCGTGTGAATGCGCGGCCATTTTGCGCGGACAAAAACGCCCGCAGGAATGCAAAATTTTCGGCACGGTCTGCACGCCGGAAAATCCGGTTGGTTCGTGCATGGTGTCGTCCGAGGGCGCATGCGCGGCGCATTACAGTTACGGCAGATTCCGCGAGGTCGCCTGATGAGCACGGTCAAACCTGGTTACATTCGCCCGCTCGATCTCAAGCACGGCCGCGTGGAGTTGTCGCATGGCTCCGGCGGGCGTGCGATGGCGCAACTCATCAGTGAATTGTTCGCCGCCACGTTCGATAATGAATACCTCGCGCAAGGAAATGACGGCGCGATACTGCCAGCGGCGCATGGCCGGCTGGTGATGGCGACCGACGCGCATGTGGTGTCGCCGTTATTTTTTGCGGGCGGTGACATCGGCTGTCTGTCGGTGCATGGCACAATCAACGATGTCGCGGTGATGGGCGCGACCCCGCTCTATTTGTCGGCATCGTTCATTCTTGAAGAAGGTTTTCCGCTGGCCGATCTCAAGCGTATCGTGGAGTCGATGGCGCATGCCGCGCGCGAGGCTGGCGTGCCTGTCGTCACCGGCGATACCAAGGTCGTGCAGCCGGGCAAGGGCGACGGCGTGTTTATTTCGACCACGGGCGTAGGCGTGTTGCGCGACGGCGTTGATCTCTCCGGCGACCGTGCGCAGGCAGGTGACTGTATAGTGTTATCCGGCAGCATAGGCGATCACGGCATGGCGATCATGTCGCAGCGTGAAGGGCTGGAATTTTCCGCATCCATCACATCGGATACCGCCGCGCTGCATGGTTTGATCGCTGCCATGCTGGACAGCGGCGCTCAGCTTCGCGTACTGCGCGATCCGACGCGCGGCGGCCTTGCGACCACGTTGAACGAGATTGCAAAACAGTCGGGCGCAGGCATGATGCTGGATGAGGCCGCGATCAAGGTAAATCCTCCGGTCGAAGCCGCTTGCGAATTTCTCGGTCTCGATCCATTGTATGTGGCGAACGAAGGCAAGTTGATCGCAATCTGTGCGCCGCAGGATGCGGATCGACTGCTCGCGGTGATGCGCGCGCATCTGCTGGGACGTGAGGCGTGCGTGATTGGCGAGGTCATCGCGGACGCGCATGGTTTTGTGCAGATGAAAACGAAGCTCGGCGGCCGCCGCGTGGTGGATTGGCTCGCGGGCGAACAGTTACCCCGGATATGTTGAGGAAAGCCGTGTCTACATTGCCAACTGTGCTGGTAATAGACGATGAAATCCGCTCTCAGGAAGCGCTGCGGCGCACGCTGGAAGAGGACTTCACTGTGTTCGCCGCTTCCGGCGCGAATGAGGGGCGCACGATCATGGAGCGCGAGTCGGTGCAGGTTGTGCTGTGCGATCAGCGCATGCCGGAGATTACCGGTGTCGAGTTTCTCAAGGAAGCGCGTGAGCGCTGGCCCGATACGGTGCGCATCATCCTTTCGGGCTATACCGAAACGCAGGATATCATCGCCGGCATCAACGAAGCCGGTATCTATCAGCACCTTCTCAAGCCCTGGCACCCCGAATCGCTGCTGCTGGCCGTGCGCGCCGCGACACAGCTATATGATCTGCATCAGCAGACGCAGCATCTGAATCTCGAATTGCGCACTGCCGAGCCGGTGTTGCGGCGGCAGGTTGAAGCCAAGCGCGACAAGCTGCGCGACCATTTCGAGTTTTCGCGCATCACGCGCGCGGCGGCGAGTCCGATGAACGCGGTGGTGGAGATGGCGGCGCGCGCGGCGGGTTGCGATATTGCAGTGCATATCAGCGGCGAATCGGGCACCGGCAAGGAATTGCTTGGGCGCGCGATTCACTATTCCAGCCCGCGCGCGGGTCGCGCGTTTGTGATCGAGAATTGCAGCGCATTAACCGACACGTTGCTGGAATCCGAGTTGTTCGGACACAAACGCGGCAGCTTCACGGGCGCGTTTGAAGATCGTATTGGTTTGTTCGAACAAGCCGATGGCGGTACCATTTTTCTCGACGAAATCGGTGACACCTCACCCGCGTTTCAGGTCAAGCTGCTGCGCGTGTTGCAGGAAGGCGAGATTCGTCCGGTCGGCAGTTCGCGTTCGCGCAAGGTGGATGTGCGCGTGATTTCCGCGACCAATCGCGACCTTGAGGAAGAAGTGCGTACCGGCCGCTTCCGCGCTGACCTCTATTACCGGCTCACGCAATTCGTGCTGACCACGCCGCCGCTGCGCGAACGCAAGATGGATGTTCCTTTGCTTGCCTTTGATCTTCTGAACAGTGCGGCGAAGAGCTTGAGCCGCGACGTGGCGGGATTTTCGCCCGAGGCGCTGGATTGCCTGAGCGCTTATCACTGGCCCGGTAACGTGCGCGAATTGCAAAATGAAATTCTGCGCGCGCTGATGCTGAGCGAGACGCCGCACATTGGCGCGCATTTGTTTTCCTCGCGTGTGTTGCACGCGGCGCCGGAAGAAGATGCGAGCGAAATGCAGTTGCTTGCCGGCGTGAGTGGTAGTCTCAAGGAACGTATGGAAACACTGGAAGCGCGCGTGCTGCGCGAGACACTGATCCGCTTGCGCTGGAACAAAACCCGCGCCGCGAGCGAGCTGGGGCTGTCACGCGTGGGTTTGCGCAGCAAGCTGTCGCGCTATGGACTGGAGAAGAAAAATGAATAAACCTGTTGCACGTGAACCGCTCAACCTGCTTTGGTTGCAATCCGGCGGTTGTGGCGGTTGTACGCTGTCATTACTCAACGCCGACTGCCGCAATCTGTTCGATACGCTGGCCGGATTCGGCATTCGTTTGCTGTGGCATCCCGCGCTGTCCGAGGCGAGCGCGGATGAGGCGCTGCGCATCATCGACGATTGCGCCAGCGGCGCGACCCGTCTCGATATTCTGTGTCTGGAAGGCGCGGTGTTGCGCGGCCCGCACGGCAGCGGCGGATTTCATCGCGACAACCATGAATCCATGATGGCGCGCGTGGAACGATTGGCGCGCGTCGCGCGTCATACCGTGGCGATCGGCAGTTGCGCGGCGTTCGGCGGCATCACCGCCGCAGGTCACAACCCGACCGATGCCTGCGGTTTGCAATTCGACGGCGACGCGCACGGCGGCCTGCTCGGTGACGAATATCGCGGCAGTGGCGGATTGCCTGTCATCAACATCGCAGGTTGCCCGGTGCATCCCAACTGGGTGATAGAAACGCTGGCCATACTGGCCGCAGGCGGGCTGGACGAGCGAGGGCTGGATACGTTCCGGCGACCGCGTTTGTACGCCGACCATCTGGTGCATCATGGCTGCACGCGCAATGAATTCTATGAATTCAAGGCGAGCGCGAACAAGCCTTCCGATCTTGGCTGTCTCATGGAGAATCTGGGTTGCAAAGGCACGCAGGCGCATGCCGATTGCAACATCCGTACCTGGAACGGTGAGGGTTCTTGCGTGCGTGGCGGCTATGCCTGCATCTCCTGCACCGAGCCCGGTTTTGAGGAACCGGGACATCCGTTCTCCGAAACGCCCAAACTCGGTGGCATACCCATAGGCTTGCCGTCAGATATGCCAAAAGCCTGGTTCGTCGCGCTCGCAACGCTGTCCAAGTCCGCCACGCCGAAGCGCGTCAAGGAAAACGCACAGGCTGATCACCAAGTGGTCGCGCCTGCGGTAAAGAGGACGGTGCGCAAATGACGCGGCGGGTCGTTGTTGGGCCGTTCAATCGCGTGGAGGGTGATCTCGAAGTTGCGCTGGATATCACCAATGGCCGCGTGCGTGCGGCTTATGTAAATTCATTAATGTATCGCGGCTTCGAGCAGATATTGCGCGACAAACATCCGCTGGATGCACTGGTATATGTGCCGCGCATCTGCGGTATCTGCTCGGTGGCGCAATCCGCCGCCGCCGCGCAAGCGCTGGCGCGCGCGATGAATCTCACGCCGCCGGAAAACGGACGCTGGGCGGCCAATCTCACTCTCGCGGCGGAAAATATTGCCGATCATCTGAGTCATTTCTACCTTTTTTTCATGCCCGATTTCGCGCGCGACTGCTATCGCGCACGCCCTTGGCACGAAGCGGCGGCGGCGCGTTTCAAGGCGGTCAGTGGTAACGCCGCAGCCGATTTTTTGCCCGCGCGCGCGCGCTTCATGAACGTGATGGGGTATCTTGCGGGGAAATGGCCGCACACCTTGTCGCTGCAACCCGGCGGTTCGTCACGCCCGCTGGAAGCGGCGGAAATCGTGCGTTTGTCCTTGTTGCTCGCGGAGTTTCGCGCTTTTCTGGAACGCACTTTATTTGGCGACAAGCTGGAAAATGTCGCAGTGCTGGATTCCGAAGCGGCGTTGCTGGCGTGGATGGAACCGCGCGCAGCGTCTGCCGATCTGCCGCATTTTCTTGCCATTGCCCATGATCTGGAACTGCACAAACTGGGCCGCGCGACAGATCGTTTCATGAGCTACGGAGCCTATGATGAAGCCGAGGGCAGGCTGTTTCCGTCCGGTTTCTGGGAAAACGGCGCGGTGCATACGTTGAATGTCGCGGCGATCCGCGAAGATGTATCGCATAGCTGGATGGAGGGCGATGTCGCGCTCGCGCCGGAACATGGCGTCACGCTGCCGCGACCGGACAAAGCAGACGCCTACTCCTGGTGCAAAGCGCCGAGATTGGGCGGAAATGTGGTCGAAACCGGCGCGCTGGCGCGGCAACTGATAGCTGGTCATCCGCTGGCGCGTGATCTGGTCGAGCGCCACGGCGGCAATGTGACCGCGCGCGTGGTAGCGCGTCTGCTGGAAGTCGCATGCGTGTTGCCGGTGATGGAAACATGGGTGCGTCGCATCCGCCCCGGCGAGCCGTTTTGTCATGCCGCGACAGCACTGGAAGACGCGAGCAGCGTCGGCATGGTGGAAGCCGCGCGTGGCAGTCTGGGGCACTGGCTGGAAGTGCGGCAGGGAAAAATTCACAACTACCAGATCATCGCGCCGACTACCTGGAATTTCTCTCCGCGCGACACGACCGGCGAACCCGGCGCGCTGGAACAGGCGCTCGTGAACACGCCCGCCGTTGAGCGGGACGGCAACGCGCCGGTGGCGGTGCAACATGTGGTGCGATCATTTGATCCCTGCATGGTGTGTACGGTGCATTGAAAATGAGCGCGCGCGAGCAGCGACTGCCTTTCAGCACACCGGTTTCAGGTGGCGCGCCGGATGCTTTTTCCGAGGAAGCCTGGATCGAAGTCGTGCACTCCATGGATGAGGTATATAACGAGCTGTTGCAGTACGAGGTCGTGCTGGAGCAGAAAAATACCGAACTGGAAGAGTCGCAGCAATTCATCTACGGCATTCTTTCCCTGATGTCCGAGTTGCTCGTGGTATGCGGGCGCGATGGCGTGATCGAGGAAGTGAACCGCTCCTTGCTGACTTTTGTTGGCAAGACCGAACATGAACTCCGGGGAGCGAAGCTTGCCGTATTGTTCGCCGACGAAGCCGAAGCCGCGAAAGCCAAGCGGGTGATCGCCGATCTTGCGAAAGCGCCAGCCAGCGATGTCGAGTTGCAGTTTCGCACGCGGGAAGGCGGCGCGGCGCCGGTGGCGCTCAACTTCACGCCGCGCTTGTCCGGCACGGGAAAGCTCTTGGGCATGGTGATCACCGGGCGACCCACGGGCGAGTTGCGCCGTGCATACCATGAGCTGCGTGAGGCGCATGACGAGCTCAAGCGCGCGCAGCAACGTTTGCTGCAATCTGAAAAGATGGCTTCGCTGGGTCTGTTGGTCGCGGGAGTGGCGCACGAGCTCAACAATCCGATCAGCTTCGTGCTGAGCAATGTGTACGCCATGCATCGCTACACCGGGCGCATCAAGCAGTATCTCGACGCTGTGCATCGCGGCGCTAACATGCAGGAACTGGCGCAACTACGCGCCGAATTGCGTATCGACCATATCCTCAACGATCTCGCGCCGCTGCTGGACGGCACGCTTGAAGGCGCCGAGCGCACGCGTGACATCGTGGATGGCCTCAAGCGGTTTTCCGCCGCCGACTCCGACGAAAACACGAAATTCAACCTGACCGAAGTGATTGAGCGTTCCGTGCATTGGGTGACGCGCGCCGCGCCGACGAAGTTTCGCGTCGTTACGGAATTACCGCAGGAGTTGCTGGTCACCGGCTCGCCAGGGCAGATGCAGCAGGTGATCATCAATTTGATCCAGAACGCCGTTGACGCCACCGATCATCTGGCCGAGCCCGTGCTTGATGTATCGACACGGTTCGAGGACGGCGAGATTCTCGTGTATTTCCGCGATAACGGCTCTGGTATCACGGCGGAAGCGCTGGATAGAATGTTCGATCCGTTTTTCACCACCAAGCCGGTGGGCAAAGGCACCGGCTTGGGTCTGTCCATCAGCTATGGCATTGTTGAACGCCACGGCGGGCACCTGTCCGCCGCCAATTTGCCCCACGGCGGAGCCGAATTTACCCTGCGTTTGCCGCAACTGGCGAGTTGAGGTGGAAAGTAAATTTTCAGTTTGCCAGCGTTTCCGGATGATTTTTTGTTGGCAAAGCAATCTGACTGAAAAACTCTTGGGTATCATGGAAAATCATATCCATGCAGATCAATGAGTTATACATTATTTCGCGCGTATCGGTAATACAGGCACGCTTCTTGATATGTCTTAACAACAGAGCGAAAGTTGCCGGCTGGTTTTCGCATGAGATGTTCAACGAAACTTCATGAATTTCAGGAGGAGGCAGTATGAATAAATTCAAATTCGCACCATTGCATTGGTTCGCGCTCATGGCAGGGCTGATGCTGCCGCTTTGGGCGCATGCTCACCCCGTCGTTACCGACGCAGCCAGCGGTTTTGCGTTTGGCTTCGCACACCCGTTCAGCGGCCTTGATCATCTTGCCGCAATGGTGGCCGTAGGCTTGTGGGCAGCGCAACTGGGCGGACGCGCGATTCGTCTGGTGCCGCTCACCTTCATCGGTGTGATGGTGCTGGGCGGCATGCTGGGCATGGCAGGTATCTCCCTGCCGCTTGCTGAGCAGGGCATCGTATTGTCCGTGCTGCTGCTGGGTGTGATGATTGCCGCCTCGGTACGTCTGCCGCTCTGGTTGAGCTGCAGTCTCGTTGGTTTGTTCGCGTTATGCCATGGTCATGCGCACGGCAGTGAAATGCCGGTTGGGTCTGTCGCCGCAACTTATGCTTTGGGCTTTGTGCTCGCGACGGCAGCCTTGCACGTATCGGGTATTTTGCTCGGTGTAGGTGTGCAGCGCATGCTGCGCAAACAGGCGCTGCCGCTGGTCGGAATCGGCATCGCCATGTGTGGAGCATATCTCGCAACTTCTTGAGTAGCCCTATCTCCTGGGCTTTTCTGCGGCGAGGGGGGGCGCAGCACCCCCCCTCCGCCCATTTTTTTACTTTCCAATAATATGGTTTGCCCGCAAGACAATGGGGATATCTGTCTTCGTGAAGGTCGCGTCGGAGGCACGCATGAAATCCACACAGTTTATGACACGCGGCAAACGAATCACTCAGGCGCTCACTCTGGCCACTTGCGTGATCGCTTTTCCATCGTATGCAGATGACGATCTGGAGCTGGATGCGATCGAAGTCCGGCCTGACAACAATGGACTGGTCGGGGTAGCAAATACGGCCAGCGAAGGCACGGTCACCTCCGCGCAATTGAAAAATCGCCCGCTGACACGCCCGGCGGAAGTGCTGGAAGTGGTGCCGGGGTTGATCATTTCGCAGCACAGCGGCGAAGGCAAGGCCAACCAGTATTACCTGCGCGGCTTCAATCTCGATCACGGCACTGATTTCGCCACCACGGTGATGGGCATGCCGGTGAATATGCCCAGTCACGCCCACGGCCAGGGCTACTCCGACTTGCAATTCCTGATTCCCGAACTGATAGACCGCGTGCAATACCGCAAGGGGCCGTACACCGCCGCCGTTGGAGATTTTGCCACCGCCGGTTCGGCATCCATGGACTATTTCCGTGTGCTCAATCATCCCATTGCGGAATTGACGGTGGGTGAGTATGGCTACCGGCGCGCGCTGCTCGCTGGCTCGCCGCAAACTGTCGGCGACGGCCATCTGCTGTATGCGCTGGAATGGGCGCAATATGACGGCCCGTGGGCTTTGCCGCAGGATCTGGCCAAGTTGAATGCGCTGTTGCGCTACAGCCGGGGAGACCGGAACAATGGCTGGTCGCTGACCGCGATGGCGTATTCCGCGCAATGGGATTCAACCGATCAGGTGCCGCGGCGCGCCATCACCAGTGGGCAGGTTGCGCGCTATGGCTACATCGACCCTAGCGACGGTGGCGACACGTACCGGTACAGTCTATCCGGCGAGTGGTCGGCGCAAGACAATGATCACTGGACACGTGCCCACGCCTATGTCATCGGCTACGATCTTGATCTGTTTTCAAATTTCACCTACTGCACACTGGGTTGTGGCCCCGGCGAACCCGGCGACCAGTTCGAGCAGGCCGACCGTCGCGTCATCTACGGCATGGATGCCGCGCGCACCTGGTATGGCGACTGGTCGGGTCGCGATATCTCTTTCACGCTGGGCGTGCAATCGCGCTACGACGATATTCGCAACGTCGGCCTTTACGCCACAACCAAGCGTCAGCGCTGGGGCACGGTGTCGCAGGACAAGGTGAGAGAAGGCAGTTTCAGCATATATGGCGAAAGTGAAGTGCAGTGGACAGAAAAATTCCGCAGCGTCATTGGGTTGCGCGAAGACTTTTATCGCTTTGACGTAAACTCCGGAGTCACGCCGGAAAATTCCGGCAGCACGCGAGCCAGCATTACCAGTCCGAAACTGAGCCTGATTTTTGGCCCGTGGAATCGCACCGAATATTACGTCAGCGCGGGCTATGGTTTTCACAGCAACGACGCACGCGGTGTCACGATGAAAGTCAATCCGGATTTCCGTGATTCCGGTTTTGGCGATGCGGTGGATTCGTCAACGCCGCTGGTGCGCGCCAAGGGCTATGAAGTCGGCGTGCGCAGCGCCATCGTGCCCGGATTGCAAACAACGCTGTCGCTGTGGCAGTTGGATCTGGCTTCGGAGTTGCTCTTTGTTGGCGACGCAGGCGTCACCGAACCGAGCTTTCCCAGCCGACGGCAAGGCATCGAGTGGGCGAACTACTGGACGCCGACCCGATCCGTGGCGGTGGACGCGGATTTCGCCTGGTCACGCGCTCGTTATACACGGATAGATGCCGGCACATCCGGTGATTACATTCCGGGCGCCCTCGAAAAAACCGCATCCGTCGGCGTCGTTTACGATGACGGCGGAGACTGGTCAGGCGGCTTGCGCCTGCGCTACTTCGGGTCGCGGCCGCTGATCGAAGACAACACGGTGCGCTCGCCTTCTTCCACACTGGTCAATCTGCGCCTCGGTTACAAACTGGATCGCAAACTGAAACTCTCGCTCGATGTACTCAATTTGTTTGACCGCAAGGTCAGCGATATCGACTATTACTACGCGTCCCGCTTGAGCGGCGAGGCGGCGCCAGTCGATGACATACACACGCATCCGGCAGAGCCGCGTATGGTGCGCTTCACGTTGCGGGTAGGTCTTTAGAGGTTCCTTAGCGCAGGTCAAGATTCCTTAAAATCACCCCACAGCGTCTGCATCGCCGCAAGCGCGGCAAGTCCGGCGGTTTCAGTGCGCAGAATGCGCGGGCCCAGTTTCACACCAGTATATCCGGCATGCAGCGCGGCGCTGATCTCTCCGGGAGCGAAGCCGCCTTCGCAGCCTGTGAGCAAACAGATCGCGCCATCCGGCTTTTGCAGGTCGTGCAGACAGCGTTCGGCGTGGGGATCCAGCATGAGCTTGAGCGCGAAATCCTGCGATACTCCCAGCCAGTGCAGCAACGGCACGGGCGGAAGCACTTCGGGCACGCGGGCGCGACCGCTTTGTTCGCAAGCCGCAATGACCACGTTTTGCCAGTGCTGCACGCGCTTTTCGGCGCGCTCGCCGGAAAGTTTCACCACGCTGCGCTCGGCAGCGAGCGGCTGGATACGGCTGATTCCCAGCTCCACCGATTTTTGCAGCGTGAAATCCATGCGCTCGCCCGATGAGATGCACTGCGCGAGCGTGACGTCGAGCGGGGATTCGCGCGCTCCTTGCCGCTGCTCGTGAACACGCGCGGTGACGCTGTCTTTTGTGACGCGGATGAGTTCGGCCGCATAATCGTGACCGTCGCCGTTGAACAAGGTTACGGCATCGCCAGGTTTGAGACGCAGCACGCGCGCCGCGTGGCGAGCGGCATTTTCGGGGAGTTCCAGTCGCGCGCCGGGGGCGAGTTTGGCGGGATAATAAAAGCGGGTCATGGTATTCACGGTGATAAGATAGTCATCACTATTCTTATGGAGGAAGCTTATCGTGGCAAGTTTGGAAACTCCTGTCTGCGATTTCGGCTGGAAAGCGCCTGACTTTAAATTGAAAGGCGTGGACGGCAAACTCTGGAGCCTGGCCGATGCGTGCGGCGCCCAAGGCACGCTGGTGATGTTCATCTGCAATCATTGCCCCTACGTCAAGGCGATACGCCCGCGTCTCGTGCGCGATCTCAGGGAATTGAAAACGCTGGGCGTAAATGCGATTGCGATCATGTCCAATGATCCGACCGATTACCCTGAAGACGGCTTTGAGCAGATGCGGGCCGTCTCCGCAGAGTTTGATTTCCCGTTTCCCTATGTGATCGACCCCACGCAAGAAATCGCCAAGGCTTACGGCGCGATATGCACGCCGGATTTCTTCGGGTTCAATGCCCAACTGGAATTGCAATATCGCGGTCGCTTTGACGCATCGCGCAAAGAGGCCGCACCGGAAGATGTGCGCCGCGATTTGTTTGAGGCGATGAAGCAAATTGCCGAGACCGGGCGCGGGCCTGCGGAGCAGATTCCTTCCATCGGCTGCTCAATCAAATGGACAGCGCCGGCCTGATCCCGTCGCTCACCGACCTCGTCGCTGTCGTCAAACGCATCGGCGATGAAGTTGTGCTGCCGCATTTCACCAGGGTGGGTTATACCCGCAAAGCGGATGGCAGCGTATTGACCGAGGTGGATTTGCAAGCACAGGAAGCCTTGCGCGAGGCGCTGACAAACATTGCCGATTGCCCGCTGCTCGGCGAGGAAATGACAGCCGAAGAACAAATGCGGCAATGGGAAGCCGGGCGCGATGGTTTGTGGTGTGTCGATCCGGTCGATGGCACGTCCAACTTTGTCAGCGGCATTCCGTATTTCGCCGTTTCGGTCGCCTGGATGTGGCGCGGCAAGCCGCTGCTGGGTGTGATCTATGCGCCCGCGGTGAAGGAAATGTTTTCTGCGCAAGCCGGGCAGGGCGCATGGCTCAACGGGAAAAAACTTCCGCTCTCCGCGCCTGCGAGCACACTTACGGAAGCGATCGCGGGCATAGATTTCAAACGCCTGTCCTTGCCGCTCGCGGCCAAGCTCGTCGGCGCGCCGCCCTATCATTCCCAACGCAACCTTGGCTCGTGCGCGCTCGACTGGTGCTATGTCGCCTCCGGCCAGTTTGATCTTTATCTGCACGGCGGACAATATTTGTGGGACTACGCAGCCGGCTGCCTCATATTGCAGGAAGCCGGCGGCACGATGTCCACGCTTTTCAGCCCGGATTTCTGGGAAGGCGACGTCCGGCGCAAATCCGTGGTCGCGGCGAGCAATGATTTTCTTTGGAAGGAATGGCGGGCTGCGATCGGAGAGGTAGGCAGCCAGTAGCTTTTGCGATGGCAGCCATCATCGCTGTCGTTCCCCCAAAAATTTCCGCGCACAGGGGAGGAAATCGAAGGCAAAATCCGGGTATTTGCCTGTTCGTTCAAGCCTTGCAACAGCTATTGCCGAAATTAGATAAGTGGACAATAATTGCAGACATTCCCGTGGCCGATTTTCAGCGCTACGCCGGAAGGGAAAATCCAGGATTTTGAACGACGACCCAGCTCCATTTTTTTGAATGGGAGCGGCGTTTTTTTCACTTCAACTAGCAAGATAGGAATAATTATGGCAACTCGTACAGACTTGGCAAACGCCATCCGCGCATTGGCGATGGATGCAGTGCAGAAGGCCAATTCCGGCCACCCCGGCGCGCCGATGGGCATGGCGGAAATCGCCGAAGTGCTCTGGAATCACAATCTGAGCCACAACCCGAAAAACCCGCACTGGGCCAACCGCGACCGTTTCGTTCTATCCAACGGACACGGTTCCATGCTGATTTATTCCCTGCTGCATTTGACCGGCTACGATGTTTCGATGGATGACATCAAGACTTTCCGCCAACTGCATTCCAAGTGCGCGGGTCACCCCGAATACAGCTATGCGCCCGGTGTGGAAACCACCACCGGTCCGCTCGGCCAGGGCATCGCCAACGGTGTCGGTTTCGCCATGGCGGAAAAACTTTTGGCGAGTCAGTTCAACAAGCCCGGCCATGAAGTTGTCGATCACCGCACCTGGGTGTTTCTCGGCGACGGTTGCATGATGGAAGGCGTTTCTCACGAAGCCTGCTCGCTGGCGGGTACTTGGGGTCTCGGCAAGCTGACCGCATTCTGGGATGACAATGGTATTTCCATCGACGGTCACATTGAAGGCTGGTACACCGACGATACTGCCAAGCGCTTTGAAGCTTACGGCTGGCACGTGCAATCGGTTGACGGTCACGATTTCGACGCGATCCAGAAAGCCATCGACAACGCGAAAAAAGTTACCGACAAACCTTCGCTGATCTGTTGCAAAACCATCATCGGCAAGGGCTCCCCGAACAAGGCCGGTTCCCACGATTGCCACGGCGCCGCGCTCGGCGAAGAAGAAGTCGCTGCGACGCGCGCCAATATCGGCTGGAACCATCCGCCGTTCGAAATTCCTGCCGACATTTACGCCGGCTGGGATGCCAAGACCAAGGGCGCGAAGGCTGAAGCCGACTGGAATGCGAAGTTTGATGCATACGCCAAGGCTTTCCCTGCGGAGGCGGCTGAATTCAAGCGTCGCATGGCCGGTGATCTGCCCGCCAACTGGAAGGACGCGAGTGAGAAAATGATCGCGGCCGTCAATGAAAAGGCGGAAGGCGTCGCGAGCCGCAAGGCATCGCAAAACGTGATCGGCGCGCTGGCTCCGACACTGCCGGAATTCCTCGGCGGTTCCGCCGACCTGACCGGTTCCAACCTGACCAGTTGCGGCAGCTTCAAGCACGTGAGCGGCAAGGAGCCCGGCAATTACATCTCCTACGGCGTGCGCGAGTTTGGCATGTCCGCGATCATGAATGGCATGGCGCTGCACGGTGGCCTGTTGCCGTTTGGCGGCACCTTCCACATGTTCTCCGACTACATGAAGAACGGCATGCGCATGTCCGCGCTCATGAAGCAGCGCGTGGTGTATGTGCTCACCCACGACTCCATCGGTCAGGGCGAAGACGGCCCGACGCACCAACCGGTGGAAAACACCGCCGGTCTGCGCTATATCCCGCGCATGACGGTGTGGCGTCCCGGTGACGCGACCGAAACCGCCGTGGCCTGGGTGGCCGCCGTCGAGAAGAAGGACGGCCCGACCAGCCTCGTGCTGTCGCGTCAGAATCTGGCCGGCGTCAAGCACGACCCGGCGCACTTCAGCCTGATTCGCAAGGGCGGCTATGTGTTCTCCGACGCGGCGGGCAAGGCGGATGTGATTCTCATCGCCAATGGTTCCGAACTCGACCTCGCGGTGAAAGCCGCCGCCGAGCTCAACGCTGCGGGTACCAAGACGCGCGTGGTTTCCATGCCGTCCACCAATGTGTTTGACGCGCAAGATCAAGCCTATCGCGACAGCGTGCTGACTCCGGGCGTGAAGCGTGTGGCGATTGAAGCCGCGCACCCCGATTTCTGGCGCAAATATGTGGGGCTGGACGGTGCGGTGGTCGGCATTGATACCTTCGGTGAATCCGCCCCCGGTGGCGCGCTCCTGAAGCACTTTGGCTTTACGGTTGAAAACGTGGTAAAAACCGTTAAATCTGTGTTATAAAGTAATGTTACGGAAGATGGGGGCTGAGCAGTTAGCCCCCATTTTTTGTCTTGCAGACTGCTCAAGTAATTCCTTTCATATCCTGATACCCGAATTACTTAAACAGTTTGAATAGAAAGGTGATGTAGCATGGCAATCAAAGTAGGTATCAACGGCTTTGGCCGCATTGGCCGCATGGTGTTGCGTGCGGTAGTCCAGGATTTTCCCGAGTTTGAAGTGGTGGCGATCAACGATCTGCTGGAACCGAATTATCTCGCTTACATGCTGAAGTATGATTCCGTGCATGGACGTTTCAAGGGCGAGGTGTCGGTCGAAGGCAATACGCTTATCGTCAATGGCAAAAAGATTCGCCTCACCGCCGAAAAAGACCCGGCACAGTTGAAGTGGGGCGAAGTCGGCGCGGACATCATCATTGAATGCACCGGCATTTTCCTTACCAAGGAAACCTGTCAGAAGCACATAGACGCGGGCGCGAAAAAAGTCGTGCAATCCGCGCCTTCCAAGGACGACACGCCGATGTATGTTTACGGCGTGAATCACAACACCTATGGCGGTGAAACCGTGGTTTCCGCCGCTTCCTGCACTACCAACGCGCTGGCTCCTGTCGCCAAGGTGTTGCACGATGCATTCGGCATCAAGCGCGGATTGATGACCACCATACACGCCGCCACTGCGACGCAAAAAACCGTCGATGGGCCGTCCAACAAGGATTGGCGCGGTGGTCGCGGTATCCTCGAAAATATCATCCCGTCCTCCACAGGCGCGGCCAAGGCTGTGGGCAAGGTGATTCCCGAGCTCAACAAAAAGCTCACCGGCATGGCGTTCCGTGTGCCGACCTCTGACGTTTCCGTGGTCGATCTGACTTGTGAACTGAACAAGGAAGCGACCTACGAAGACGTTTGCAAGGCCATGAAAGCCGCATCCCAGGGCGCGCTCAAGGGTGTGCTGGGTTATACCGACGAAAAAGTGGTTTCCACCGATTTTCGCGGCGAAACCGCCCCGTCCGTGTTTGATGCCGAAGCCGGCATCATGCTTGATTCCACATTCGTCAAAGTGGTGGCGTGGTACGACAACGAGTACGGCTATACTTGCAACATGATGCAGCTCGTGCGCCATATCGCGCGCTGAAACTGCAATACCTAAAGCTTGAAAATTTCATCAGCTTAATTTCAGGGGAACATCATGGCCGTAATCAAAATGACTGAACTGGATCTCAAGGGCAAACGTGTCCTGATCCGCGAAGACCTCAATGTACCGCAGGCCGATGACGGCAGCGTTGCAGACGACACGCGCATTCGCGCTTCATTACCAACCATAGAGTTTGCAGCGAAGGCGGGCGCGAAAGTCATGCTTA
Organism: Methylobacillus sp.; assembly: GCA_031277395.1. Lineage (GTDB taxonomy): Bacteria > Pseudomonadota > Gammaproteobacteria > Burkholderiales > Methylophilaceae > MM2. The sequence goes on from JAITML010000040.1 coordinate 19,561, forward strand.
TGTCGCATCTCGGTCGTCCCAAGGAAGGCCCGACCGAAGGGCGCTACACCGATGCCGACAGCCTGCGCCCAATCGCCGAGCATCTCGGCAAACTGCTCAAGCGCGAAGTTCGCCTTTATCAGGATTGGCTTGGCAACGGAAAAATTTATGTGCAGCAAATGCGCGATGGCGAAGTGGCCGTGCTGGAAAATGTGCGCTTCAACATCGGCGAGAACAACAACGAAGATCGACTTTCGTGGGAAATGTCGCGGCTGTGTGATATCTATGTGATGGATGCCTTCGGCACTGCGCATCGCGCGCAGGCTTCCACGCATGGCGTTGCCAAGTACGCGTCGGTTGCATGCGCGGGGCCGTTGCTGGCGGCTGAACTCGATGCGCTCGGCAAGGCGCTCAAGGAACCCAAGCGTCCGCTGGTGGCGATTGTCGGCGGCTCCAAGGTTTCCACCAAACTGACCGTGCTTGATTCGCTGTCGCATATCGTTGATCAACTCATCGTCGGCGGCGGCATTGCCAATACCTTTATCAAGGCCGCCGGTTTCAATGTCGGAAAATCCCTGTACGAAGCCGATCTGGTCGATGAGGCGCGCCGTCTCATCGAAGCTGCCAAGGCCAAGGGCGGTGAAATTCCTGTGCCGACGGATGTGGTGGTCGGCAAAAAATTCGATGCGAACGAACCGGCTGTCGTAAAGAAAGTCAGTGAAGTCGCGGATGACGACATGATTTTCGACATCGGCCCCGAGACCGCGAAAACCTATGCTGCCTATCTCAAAAAAGCAGGCACCATAGTATGGAACGGCCCGGTCGGCGTGTTTGAGTTTGACCAGTTTGGCGCGGGCACCAAGGCGCTCGGCGAGGCGATTGCCGACAGTGATGCGTTCTCGATTGCGGGCGGTGGTGATACCCTCGCGGCCATCGCCAAATACAATCTCGGCGATCGTATCTCCTACATTTCCACCGGCGGTGGCGCTTTTCTGGAATTCCTTGAAGGCAAAAAACTTCCGGCGGTCGAAATTCTGGAGCAACGCGCCAATGGATGAATCTGCCGCTCCGCGTAAAACAAAAATCGTTGCCACATTGGGGCCTGCTTCCAGCAGTGAAGAAGTGCTGGATCGCATGGTCGAAGCAGGTGTTGATGTGGTACGTCTCAATTTCTCGCACGGTACGGCGCAGGAGCATATCCAGCGCGCCGAACTGGTGCGTTCAATCGCGCGCAATCGTCACCGTCCGGTTGGCGTATTGTGCGACCTGCAAGGCCCCAAGATACGCATAGGTCGTTTTGCCGATGGAAAAATCAATCTCGCAAAAGGCGACAAATTCACGCTCGACGCGGATTGCGTGCTGGGTGACCAGACGCGCGTCGGACTGGATTATCCCAGCCTGCCCGCCGAGGTAGAATCCGGCGCGATTTTGCTGCTGGATGACGGGCGCGTGGTAATGACGGTGGATCGTGTGGTCGGCAACGAAGTGCATTGCACGGTGGATGTCGGTGGCGTGCTTTCCAACAACAAAGGCATCAATCGCAAGGGCGGCGGACTGGCCGCCGAAGCATTGACGGAGAAGGACAAGGCCGACATCAAAACCGCCGCCGCGCTGGAAGCCGATTACATCGCGATTTCATTTCCGCGTAGCGCCGCCGACGTGCAGTATGCGCGCGATCTCATTCGCGCGGCAGGTTGCAATGCCGGAGTTGTTGCCAAGATTGAACGCGCTGAGGCGATACACGCGCTCGATGAAATCATAGATGCCGCAGATGGCATCATGGTCGCGCGTGGCGATCTGGGTGTGGAAGTGGGCGACGCTGCGGTACCGGGTTTGCAAAAACGCATGATTCGCATGGCGCGTCAGCGCAACAAGCTCGCAATCACCGCCACGCAGATGATGGAATCCATGATTACCAACCCGATTCCCACGCGCGCCGAAGTGTCCGATGTCGCGAACGCCGTGCTGGATGGCACGGACGCGGTCATGCTGTCGGCGGAAAGCGCCGCCGGACAATATCCGGTTGAAACCATCTGCGCGATGGATCGCGTGTGCCGCGAAGCCGAGCGCGAGGATGACGGCAGTCATACGGTCAAGCAGGATGACCGGCAGTTCCAGCGCATCGACGAATCCATTGCCATGGCGACGCTTTATACCGCCGAGCATCTCAAGGTGAAAGCCATCGCCGCGCTTACGCAATCGGGCGCGAGCGTCATGTGGTTGTCACGCTCCAATGTCAGTGTGCCGATTTACGCGCTCACGCCGGACAAACACACACGGCGCAAACTCACGCTGTTTCGCGGCGTTTATCCGTTTCGTTTCGACCAGACGACGACAGACCGCGACCTCATTCTCGAAAGCGCGGAAAACGAATTGTTGCGGCGCGGACTGGTGCAGGACGACGATTTGATTTTGCTGATTATCGGCGAGCCGATAGGCGTTTCGGGCGGCACCAATACGCTCAAAATCGTCAGGGTCGGCGAGCACCGCAAACTTAAACATTAAATAATTATTCGGAGACTTCAATTATGGCACTCGTATCACTGCGTCAACTTCTGGATCATGCGGCCGAGCACAGCTACGGCTTGCCCGCGTTTAACGTCAACAACATGGAGCAAGTCCACGCCATCATGCAGGCTGCCGACGCAGTGGACAGCCCCGTTATCCTGCAAGGTTCGGCCGGCGCGCGCAAATACGCGGGCGAACCCTTTCTGCGCCACCTCATTGATGCCGCAGTCGAAGCCTATCCGCATATTCCGCTGGTCATGCATCAGGATCACGGCGCTTCTCCCGCAGTCTGCATCCAGGCCATACGTTCCGGATTTTCCAGCGTGATGATGGACGGCTCGCTCAAGGAGGACATGAAAACTCCGGCGACCTACGAGTACAACGTGAATGTGACGAAACACGTGGTTGACATGGCTCATGCCGTCGGCGTTTCGGTTGAAGGCGAACTGGGCTGTCTCGGCTCGCTCGAAACCGGCATGGCGGGCGAAGAAGATGGTCACGGCGCCGAAGGCGTGCTGGATCACTCCGCGTTGTTGACCGACCCCGAAGAAGCCGCCGCTTTCGTCAAAGCAACCGGTGTCGATGCGCTTGCGATTGCCATCGGTACCAGCCACGGTGCGTACAAGTTCACCAAGCCGCCCACCGGCGAAACGCTCGCGATTGGCCGCATCAAGGAAATCCACGCGCGCATTCCCAACACCCATCTGGTGATGCACGGTTCATCCAGCGTGCCGCAGGAATGGCTCAAAATCATCAATGCCCACGGCGGCGCAATTCCTGAAACCTACGGTGTACCCGTGGAAGAAATCGTGCAAGGCATCAAGCACGGCGTGCGCAAGGTCAACATCGACACCGACCTGCGCCTCGCCTCCACCGGCGCGGTGCGGCAATATCTCTACAATCCTGAAAACGCCAAGGATTTCGATCCGCGCAAATTTTTCATCGCCTCCACCAAAGCCATGGCCGATCTCTGCAAAGCTCGCTTTGAAGCTTTCGGTTCTGCCGGACAAGCCGCGAAAATCAAGGCATTGAGTTGCGACGAAATGGCGGTGCGCTACAAAAAGGGCGAGCTGGCGGCAGTGGTCAAGTAATTCCGCTTTCCGTTCATCTTGAGCCTGGCGCAGGATGAACGGCTCTCCATGTCACTACAAGCCCTGCTATTCGACATTGACGGTACGCTCGCGGATACCGAGCGTGACGGGCATCGACCTGCATTCAATCAAGCCTTCGCAGAATTCGGCCTTGATTGGAACTGGACGCCCGAACTCTACGGCAAACTGCTGACCGTCACCGGCGGCAAGGAACGCATCCGTTATTTCGTCGAGCACTATCTGCCGGATTTCCACAGCCCCGATTTTGATGCGCTGGTCGCCAATCTGCACAAAGCCAAAACGCGGCACTACACGGCGATGCTTGCAAACGGCGCGATTCCGCTGCGCCCCGGCATACATCGCTTGTTAAATGAGGCGCGTCAAGCCGGGTTGCGACTGGCCGTGGTAACGACGACCACGCCGGAAAATGTGACCGCGCTGCTGCGTTACAGTCTCGCGGAAGATGCGGAATCCTGGTTTGAACTCATCGCCGCCGGCGATATCGTCGCCGCCAAAAAACCCGCGCCGGATATCTATCTGCATACGCTGCAGAAGATGCAATTGGCTCCGACGCAATGTCTCGCTTTCGAAGATTCCCGCAACGGCTTGCTCGCCAGCCGCGCCGCGCATGTGCCAACGGTGGTGACCGTGAACGGCTACACCGAACACGAAAATTTTGACGATGCGCTCGTCGTGCTGAGCGATCTCGGCGAGCCGCATGCGCCGTTTACCGTGCTCAAGGGCGACGTGAACGGCAAGGAATATGTGGATCTGGAATTGCTGCGCCGATGGGTGGGCGGATGAGCGCACTTCAGGGATCAGGAATCGGGTTACAGGAATCAGTAAGCAGGATGGGTGGAGTCAAAGGCGATACCCATCCTACGCTTGCTTGATAAAGCCCCTCGCCCCTTGGGGGAGAGCTAAGCGAGGGGGTTGGGGCAGGATAGCGTGCCTGGTTGCTTGGTCTGTACCCTGCAATATGGAACCTGCTTCCCATATATTCGCCGAGAGGCGATAATTAAAATCTTTGCGTGTGTACCGGAATTGCGATGACACAACCTTTGCTGGAATCCAGCATCCAGAGCCTGCCGCTGCTTCATAGGGGCAAGGTGCGCGATATTTATGACATAGACGCGGACAACATGCTGATCGTGGCGACGGATCGTTTGTCGGCATTTGATGTGGTGTTGCCGACGGCGATTCCCGGCAAGGGGGCGGTGCTGACGCAGGTGGCCAATTTCTGGTTCGCGCGGCTTGCGGGAATTATTCCGAATCATCTCACGGGGGTGGATCCGGCTACGGTCGTGAGCGCGGATGAGCGTGACCAAGTGATCGGTCGCGCGATTGTCGCGCGCAAGTTGAAGCCGTTGCCGATTGAGGCGGTGGTGCGCGGTTATCTTGTGGGCAGCGGCTGGAAGGAATATCGAAAGAGCGGTTCGGTGTGCGGCATTGCGTTGCCTGCGGGTTTGCAGGAGGCATCCCGACTCCCCGAGCCGATTTTCACGCCTTCGACCAAGGCCGCAGTCGGCGCGCATGACGAGAACATCACCTTCGCGCAAACCTGTGAATTGCTTGGCGCGAAACGCGCCGAAGAAGTGCGCGATATCGCGATCCGGCTGTATCGCGCGGCGGCGGAGTATGCGCTTGCCAAGGGCATCATCATCGCCGATACCAAGTTTGAATTCGGCATGGATGCAGATGGAAAACTGGTGCTGATTGATGAGGCGCTGACGCCGGATTCGTCGCGTTTCTGGCCGGCGGATCACTATCGCGTCGGCAGCAATCCACCCAGCTATGACAAGCAGTTTGTGCGTGACTGGCTGGAGGCATCGGGTTGGAACAAACAGGCGCCCGGCCCCGAATTGCCGCCCGAGGTGGCTGCCAAAACCGGCGAGAAATACCGTGAGGCATTGCGGCAACTGACCGGCCATGACCTCGAAAGCCAAGCATGAATGACATCAACCTGTTCATAGACGGATTCCGGCGCTTTCAGGAAAATTATTTCGGCGAAAACAAGGAGCTTTTCACCAAGCTGAAGCAAGGCCAGAAGCCCAGTACACTGGTGATTGCCTGTTCCGATTCGCGCGTTGACCCCGCGATTTTGACCAACTGCGAGCCCGGCCAGATGTTCGTTGTGCGCAATGTCGGCAATCTTGTGCCGCCCTACGAAACCGGCGCCGGTTTGCACGGCGTTTCGACCGCGCTGGAATTCGGCGTGCGCTCGCTCGAAGTCGAACACATCATCGTGCTCGGCCATCGCCAATGCACCGGTATCCGCGTGCTCATGGAAGACGGCACGCCTGAATCCAAAGGCGAATTCATCGGCAACTGGGTCAACATCGCCAAACGCGCCAAGGAGCGTGTGCTGGCTGATTTTTCCGCCGCAAGCGCCGATGCGCGCATCGCCGCCTGCGAAGAACAATCCATCCTCGTCTCACTTGAAAATCTCATGACCTTTCCCTGGCTGCGCGAGCGCGTCGAGCAGGGCAAGCTCACATTGCACGGCTGGCTGTTTGATCTGAAACACGGAAAACTGGTTGCCTACAATCCCGAACAGGGCGCGTTTGAATCGTTGACTTGAGGCGGCGGTCGATGGCGTGATGCAGGGGTAATCCCGTATAATCACGCGCTTTTCAGTCAGGAATTACGCAAACATGGCCTTTATCAATGTGCCGACCGGCAAGGACATTCCCAACGACTTCAACGTCATCATCGAAATCCCGATGCAGGGCGATCCGGTCAAATACGAAGTGGACAAGGAAACCGGCGCGATTTTCGTCGACCGGTTCATGGGGACTTCCATGCAATACCCGTGTAACTACGGTTACATTCCGCATACGCTTTCCGAAGACGGTGACCCGGTTGATGTGCTTGTCGTCACTCCCGTGCCGCTCATCCCCGGCGTGGTCGTGCGTTGTCGCCCGCTCGGCATGCTCAAAATGGTTGACGAAGCCGGCCCCGATGCCAAAGTGCTCGCCGTGCCGGTGGACAAAGTGTGCGGCCTCTACAGCCACTACAAGGACTACAACGATGTCTCCGCATGGCGACTGACCATGATTTCCCACTTCTTTGAGCACTACAAAGACCTCGATCAGGGCAAGTGGGTCAAGGTCGAAGGCTGGGCCGGCCCGGAAGCCGCGCGCAAGGAAATCATCGACGGCGTGGAACGGTTTGGCAGCGCGGTGGACAAGCCGGCGTTTTAGGCAGGATACAGGGTTCAGTAAAATCAAAAACAGACACGGCGCAGCCGCACAACCCCTGTAGCCTGAACCCTGTAACCTGACTCCTGTTGTGGTAAGCTTGCGCGGTGCCCTGCCGCGTTCATGGCGGGGTTGTGAGGAGCATTCCAATGACAAAGACTATCAAAAATGCGTTTTACGCGCAGTCGGGGGGGGTGACGGCGGTAATTAATGCTTCCGCTTGCGGCGTAATCGAGACGGCGCGCAAGCATCCCGACAAGATTGGCAAGGTGTACGCGGGGCGCAACGGCATCATAGGCGCGCTTGCCGAAGACCTGATTGATACTGGCAAGGAATCCGATGCGACCATCGCCGCCTTGCGTTACACACCTTCCGGCGCGTTCGGCTCCTGCCGCTACAAGCTCAAGAGTCTGGACAGCAATCGCCGCGAATACGAGCGTTTGATCGAGGTGTTTCGCGCGCACGACATCGGCTATTTTTTTTATAACGGCGGCGGTGATTCGGCGGATACCTGCTACAAAATTTCGCAACTCTCGGAGAGCATGGGTTATCCGGTGCAGGCGATTCATGTGCCGAAAACGGTGGATAATGATTTGCCGATTACCGACAATTGCCCGGGCTTCGGCTCGGTTGCGAAATATATTGCGGTATCCACGCTGGAGGCGAGTTTTGACGTGCGTTCCATGTGCAAGACTTCGACCAAAATTTTTGTGATAGAGGTCATGGGTCGCCATGCGGGCTGGATTGCGGCGGCGGGCGGATTGATCGAGGACTACGGTTTTCCGGTGGTGATTCTGTTTCCGGAAGTGGAATTCGACGAGAAAAAATTTCTCGCGCAAGTGGATGCGAAAGTGAAACAGCACGGCCATTGCACGGTGGTGGTGTCAGAAGGTTGTCATTATCCCGATGGAAAATTTATCGCCGAGCAAGGGGCAAAGGATGTGTTCGGCCATGCGCAACTGGGCGGCGCCGCGCCCGTGGTGGCGAACATGATCAAGGACGCACTTGGTCATCGTTACCATTGGGCGGTCGCGGATTATTTGCAGCGCGCGGCACGGCATATTGCCTCCAAGACCGATGTGAAACAGGCGTATGAATTGGGCAGGGCGGCGGTCAATCTCGCGCTCAGGGGAAAAAACTCGGTGATGCCGACGATCATTCGCACTTCGGATGCGCCCTACAAGTATCGCATCGGTTGCGCCGATCTCAAGGATGTTGCGAATGTCGAGAAATTCATGCCGCTGGATTTCATCAGCAAGGATGGCTATGGCATTACCGAGCGTTGCAAGCGCTACCTGCGACCGCTGATTGCGGGCGAGGATTATCCGAAATACGAAAATGGATTGCCGCGCTACGTCACTCTCAAAAACGAGGCGGTACGGCGGCGATTGCCGGAGTTTGATATTTAAACTCGCTCGGCACATCCTCTCCCCAACGCTCGCCCGTATGTGGGGGAGAGTAAGGGAAGATGGGTATCACTGGTATCATGTAGGTTTGGATGTACAAAGAAACAAGGGTTCGGGCCGCCCCGATGGAGTCGGTCTTGTTATTCAAGGAGGAGATGTTTGATGTCGGTAAGTATTATATTTTCTTTGGCCTGCGCCGTGTTCGCCATTATCTATGGGGTCGCAACCATTATGTGGGTGCTGAAGCGCCCGGCGGGGAATGCGAAGATGGTGGAAATTGCCGAGGCGATTCGGGAAGGCGCATCCGCTTATCTGAACCGGCAATATATGACCATAGGCATTGTCGGCGCTTTGCTGTTCGTCGTGATCGGCCTGGCGCTTCACAACTGGCTGACGGCGATAGGCTTCGCCATTGGCGCGGCGCTTTCCGGCGCCGCCGGTTACATCGGCATGAACATCTCGGTGCGTTCCAATCTGCGCACGGCGGAAGCCGCGCGTAGCGGCATCAATGCCGCGCTCAATGTCGCTTTCCGTGGCGGCGCGATCACCGGCATGCTGGTGGTTGGTCTGGGTCTGCTCGGCGTGGCCGGTTACTATGTGGTGCTGACCGCGGTTACGCCCGAAGGGCAATCAATAACCGAGCCGTTGATCGGCCTCGCATTCGGCAGCTCGCTGATTTCCATATTCGCGCGACTTGGCGGCGGCATTTTCACCAAGGGCGCTGATGTGGGCGCCGATCTGGTCGGCAAGGTTGAAGCCGGAATCCCCGAAGACGATCCGCGCAATCCGGCGGTGATCGCAGACAACGTGGGCGATAACGTGGGCGACTGCGCGGGCATGGCTGCCGACCTGTTCGAAACCTACGCCGTGACCATCATCGCCACCATGTTGCTCGGCGCGTTGCTTATGCCGGGTTCGGAGAACGCGCTGACCTATCCGCTGGTGCTGGGTGGTATTTCCATTGTGGCCTCCGTCATCGGCACCTTCTTCGTCAAGGCGTATGAAGGCGGCAAGATCATGAACGCGCTGTATCGCGGCCTCATCGTTTCCGGCCTGCTGTCTGCGGTGGCGTTTTATTTCGTTACCGACAAAATGATGGCGGGCGGTGTGACGGAAGGGGACGTTACTCATACCGCGCTGAATATTTATTTCGCCACGCTCATCGGCCTGGCCGTGACCGCCGCGATGGTGGTGATTACCGAGTATTACACCGCCACCGAATACCGTCCCGTGCGGCATGTTGCGGAAGCCTCGACCACCGGTCATGCGACCAACATCATCGCCGGTCTCGGCGTTTCGATGAAGGCAACTGCAGCGCCGGTGCTGGTGATCTGCCTCGGTATTTGGGGCGCGTATGCGCTCGCCGGACTTTACGGCATCGCCATCGCCGCGACTGCCATGCTGTCGATGGCGGGCATCATCGTCGCGCTCGACGCCTACGGCCCCATCACCGACAACGCGGGCGGCATCGCCGAGATGGCGCAACTTCCTGCCGAAGTTCGCAACATTACCGACCCGCTCGATGCCGTCGGTAACACCACCAAGGCGGTTACCAAAGGTTACGCGATCGGCTCCGCCGGTTTGGCCGCGCTGGTGTTGTTCGCCGACTTCACGCACAAGCTGGGCGAGCAGGGTGGCTCGACCGCGTTTGATCTTTCCAATCACGTCGTGCTTATCGGCCTGCTCATCGGCGGCATGATTCCGTATCTCTTCGGCGCGATGGCGATGGAAGCGGTCGGTCGCGCAGCGGCCTCCGTGGTGGTCGAAGTGCGTCGCCAGTTCAAGGAGATGCCCGGCATCATGGACTACAGCGCCAAGCCGGATTATTCGCGCGCGGTTGATATGCTCACCAAAGCCGCGATCAAGGAAATGATCGTGCCTTCGTTGCTGCCCGTGCTTGCCCCGATTGTGGTCGGCGTGCTGCTCGGCCCGCAGGCGCTTGGCGGATTGCTTATCGGCACCATCGTCACCGGCCTCTTCGTCGCGATCTCCATGACTGTCGGCGGCGGCGCATGGGACAACGCCAAGAAATACATTGAAGACGGCCACCATGGCGGCAAAGGTTCCGAAGCCCACAAAGCCTCGGTCACCGGCGACACCGTGGGCGATCCGTACAAGGATACGGCTGGTCCCGCGATCAATCCGCTCATCAAAATTATCAACATCGTGGCGCTGCTGATCGTTGCGGCGATTTGATGGTTTGATATAAAAGGTAGTTTGATTCAAAATGCCCGATGCTGTGCATCGGGCATTTTTATTTGGCAATTTGGAAGATGAAAGGATGACCATGAAACAAGTCATTGTCCTTGCTGCTGCGCTTCTTCTGGTTGCCTGCGAGGCGAATCGCGACCAATCGGCGGCTGACCTCCCTGTCAACATGGGGCTGTGGGAGGCGACTGTCGTTTCAAAAGAGGGCAAGTTTTCTCTTGTCTCTCAGGTATGCATAACACCGGACACATGGCAGAAAACCTTGGTTGGGGAGGAAAAGGGCAAATGCCAAAAAAGCAACCTGAAGCATGATGTCTCAGGGTTATCAGCAGATATTGAATGTGCGTCAGAAGGCGGAAAACATTTTTCCGGGCGCTGGCAGCTTGCCTTTGTGAGCCGGGAGAAAATGCACGTTACAGGGCCGATAGAGCTGGATCAAGGTTCAGGACAGCCTCCAAAATTCGTGGCTATGGAGGCCGACAGTGTTTATCTTGGGGCGGACTGCAAAGATGTCAAACCGAATTCCCCCAAACTTGTCCGCTTCAATGGAGTTGATATGAAGCCATGAAAATCAAGGCAATCTATGTTTCGCCTTCAAGGTTTTTGCAGATAATTTTATGGATTGGCGACCTGAAAGAATTTGCAAGTCAACCAGCGGAGCCATAGACTGAAATAAAGCGTAGCGTAAACTTGGCATTGCACTGAATTGGAGAACGATCATGCGAATTTCCCTTGCTGTATTACCCATCGTGGTTGTTTTGACTGGATGCGCCGCCACCATGCCCAGCGGCCCGAGCACGGTGATGGTGCCGCCATCGACCAAGCCACTCGAAACCTTTTCCGCCGAGGACAAGGAATGCCGGCAATACGCCGAACAGGCGGTCAGTAAATCGGCGAGCAAGCTTTCACTGCCGGACCTTATGATAGGCACCTCGGTCGGCACGGTCAGCGGTGGCAGAGGTGGATACTCCGGCGCGGGAGTCGGTGTGGGAACCAACGTGGGCAGCGGTTCGGAGAGGGATATGGAAATTCAGCGCGATTACGACATCGCATACCAGCAGTGCATGTACACCAAGGGCAACGAGCTTCCGCAATGAGCTTGCAGCGAACTTTTTAAATTGCGTTACCGTGCGAATTGATCGTTCTTGTTTGTTTGCTCCTCAGCATGGATGTCAGACAATTTGCGCTGAATTTCTTCCAGTTGGGTCATTGCTTCGACTCTCAGCACAGACCATCGTTTCGCATGAACATCCTGTGTGCCGAGCAGAATAATCACATGATCGCCCTGCTTGAGATCGAACTCAGACCCGGAACCGCTCACCAGAGGAGATACGGCTTTTCCTTCCCGGTAATGCGGCATCACCTGAGTATAGGTCAGCATGAGCGGCGCTTCAGATTGCACGGAGCCGTATAGCACTTTGAGCGGTCGAGCGTCGAAATCCACATGAATGAAATTCCCCTGCTTCACCGGCTCGGCAACGGAGCCGATCTCGGCAACGAATACGGTCTCGGCCTCGCCAAGAACTTCATCCAGAGATTGATACATGATTTGCATGGCGTTTGCCTGCCCGGAAATGATGAGGGTTGCCGTGAGAATGAAAAATATCTTGCGCAGGGACAACGGCATTCCCATTGGTCGTGAATCCGTGGCTACAGCAAATAATAGCTGATTAGCATGGAGACGTAGAGCACCACGATGATCAGAGGCATCCACAGGGTTGCCTTGATGCCCGGTTCCTCAACGGGTTCGGCAGACGGCTCCGGCCATTCAGGTTCGCCCATTGTTTGACGCAGAAATGGAATCAGGCGCCCCATGTCATAAGTCAGAAATCGATGATCCAGCATCAGAGTGGCCATTGGCGAACGCCGTAATATTTTTGGGATGGCGCGCATGGATGGAGCCGCCCCGCCCATGAGCTTCAAGACGGTTTGCAGTAACAGTGCGAATATCAATATCACCCAAGGCCCCCAGATTCCCAGCAGCGTGCTGACCTCAGGATCGACAGAGCCGTTACCCCACCATGCGCCAACAAGACACATAAGCAGCCAGACACCTCCGCAATAGAAGGTCGCAAGCTCGATCGCTTCATAGGAATATATCTGGCGCTGCTGAGCCAGCAC